>JALNXG010000177.1 GCA_023230485.1 Melioribacteraceae bacterium | reverse complement strand
ATTTTGACTATCTTGCATTTTCCTTTCAAATTTAATAGTTTCAAAAATAGCTTCAGCATTTTTTCCTGAATTTTCAATTATTAACCTAAATGGAGCTTTAATTGCTTCCATAAGTATTTCAAAACCTCTTTTTTCAATTTTAGGAATTGAATTATATTCAAGAATCATTTCTTTATTATCGTCAAAATAATTAAATATATTCATTAACACAATACCACCACCAGGAAGAATTCCTTTTTCAACTGCGGCTCTGACTGCATGAAGAGCATCTTCTGCTCTATATTTTTTATCTTTCATTTCTAATTCAGATTCTGCTCCAATTTGAATTACAGCAACTCCGCCAGAAAATCTTGCTAATCTTGCTTGATATTTTTCTTTATCATAATCAGATGTAGCTAATTCAATCTGTTTCTTAATTTCTTCGGCACGGTCAAGAATTTTATTTTCATCTCCTTTGCCATCAACAATAGTTGTTTTCTTTCCAGTTATAGTAACCATTCTTGCTCGTCCAAGTTGATCAATAGTAAGTTTTTCTAATGAAAGACCTTTATCAGCTGAAATAACAGTCCCACCAGTTAATACAGCAATATCTTCAAGAATTTCTTTTCTTCTATCACCAAATTCTGGAGCTTTTGTTGCAGCAACTTTCATCGTTCCCCTAACTTTATTTACTACTAATACTGCTAAGGCTTCACCTTCAACATCTTCTGCAATAACAAATAGTGGAGTATCAGTTTTAATAATTTGATCCAAAACTTTTGTTATTCCTTTTAAATTATTGAGTTTTCTATCATAAATTAGAATATATGGATTTTCTAATTCACATTGCATAGTTTGATTATTATTAATAAAATAAGGAGAAAGATATCCCCTATCAAATTGCATGCCTTCAACAATTTCCAAAATTGTTTCAGATGTTTTAGCATCTTCGATCATTATAACACCATCTTTCCCAACTTCATCCATAGCTTCAGCAATTATTTTTCCAATTTCTTCATCACCATTAGCTGAAATAGTAGCAATTTGATTTAATTCTTTATTATTAGTAACATTAATACTTTGTTTTTCGAGTTCTGAAACTACATACTTTGTTGCTTTTTCAATACCTCTTTTTAATTCTATAGCATTAACACCATTAGTAAGCGTCTTTAATCCTTCAGAAATAATTTCATGGGCAAGAATAACTGCCGTTGTAGTTCCGTCGCCAACAGAATCATTTGTTTGGATTGCTGCTTCTTTTACTAATTGTGCTCCAGTATTTTCAAAAGAATCTTTTAATTTAATTGCTTTAGCTACTGTAACACCATCTTTAGTTGAATATGGCATTTCATATTCTGTTTCGATTACTACATTGCGACCAGCTGGTCCCAATGTGATACCAACTGATTTTGAAAGGATTTCAATTCCTTTTAGTAATGAGGAGCGAGCCTCAGTGTTAAGTTTAATTTGTTTGTTCTTCATTGTTTTTATCTGTTATATTTAGTGTTAATAATTCGTTTTTCATTTTATCGAATGAATAATAACAATCATAAAATTTTATTTTATTGGATAGTGAATTTAATAAATCACCTTCTTCTGAATTGTCATCGATTAATATATCAAAATTATTATCGATTAAAAATTGAGCTTTAAGAACATAATTAGTAAAATTATATGGAATATTTAATTTTTTTGCAACCTCATACAAATCATTATGTAATTCATCGCGTTGTTTTTGTTTCATGTTTTTATAAAAAGGATATTTGCATTTATTCTCCTCATCATAACGAGTTGTTACAATTTGTACGTCATGCCCTCGTTCTTTTAATTCTCTTGCAAGTTCTTGAAGTTCTAAGAACTCCAACGTTCCGTCAAAATCAAACGCGATTTTCATTATAAAATTTATTAAATATTTGGATAAATTGGGTCCTCAATGGATTCCTCACCAATAGATTCTTTACACATTAAGTTTATTAGTTGGTTCTCAATATCAGTGGACTTTCCTTCATCGTCATTACAATTTCGAGCTAAAACATTTGCTTCACGAACAACTGTTACTTCTTCGCCATCCACATCAATTTTATATGCTTCAAATTTAAGATAATAAACTGTATCTCCAACATGACATTCATTGGGAATTCTTTTCCCATCAAAAGTTAAACGACCAGGACCAACTGCAATAACTTTACCCATAACTGCATTTTCTTGGGCAATATCTGGTAAAATTACACCGTTAGCTGTTGCTTCAGGATTTTCAATTCTTTTTACAATAATTTTGTCTTCTAATGGTTTTGTGATTTGTTTCATTGCTTATATGTTTTTTTTAATTATTTTAATATTTTACCTTTTATTTTTACTGAAGTTGGGATTGATGTTATTTTGGTGTTGTAAAGACTTAGATCTCCGTTGACTGTCAAGTTATCTGGTAGTGATGTTATTTTGGTGTTGTAGAGATCCAACCATCCGCCGACTGTTAAGTTATCTGGTAGAGATGTTATTGGCGTGTTGTTGAGATCCAGACTCCCACCGACT
>JALNXG010000176.1 GCA_023230485.1 Melioribacteraceae bacterium | reverse complement strand
GGCGAAATTTCCGCTCTTGATGCACTAAATCTTTGGATCGTTAATGAAGTTTATCGTGAAGATGAGTTTGAAGCGAAGAGTTTTGATTTCGCCCGCAAAACATGCGATAAACCATTGAATTTTATTAGAAGTACGAAATCATTGGTTCATTGTTATAGCCGTAACTTGGAACGATTCTTAGAGAATGAATCTAACTTTTTGTATCAGTAACATAAGTTGGTAGTCGTTAATCGAATAAATTTGAAGGAGTTATAATTTATATTATAACTCCTTTTATTAATTTTCATCCGGTTTATCTAATCTTTGATTTCTTATTAATTGTGCCTTACAGTTTACTAACATATTCACTAAAAAAGGATAGTGCTTCATCGATCTTGTGGATATCTTTTCCGCCGGCTGTGGCTAAATGGGGTCTTCCGCCTCCGCCTCCGCCAAGAACCCTTGCTACTTCACCGACTATTTTACCTGCTGATAATTTTTTCTCTTTAATAAGATCATCACTCACCACAACGACTACACCAACTTTATCCTCAATAGCTGAAATTAAAAGTCCAATACCGCTTCCCATTTTTATTCTAAGTTCATCACCCATCGATTTTAGTTCATCCATTGATTCGGTAGTTACAACTGACTTAAAGATTTTATAAGAGCCGGTAGTTTCACCTAATTTTATTATTGAATCGATACCACCGAGTTTTTCTTTCAATTTTATTTCTGCTAATTCTTTTTCGAGCTTCTTTTTCTCGTCATGAAGAACCTGGAATTTAATTTCAGCTTCTGTTATTTTTTCTTCCTGACTATGAATATACTTTTCAACTCCCGCACCTGTAACAGCTTCGATTCTTCTAACGCCACTCGCTATCGAAGTCTCATTAATTATTTTGAGCATCCCAATTTGACTGCTATTATGAACGTGAGTACCTCCGCAAAATTCTAACGTATAATCACCGAACTGAACAACATTTACTTTATCGCCATATTTATCACCGAAAAACATTAAAGCCCCCATCTTTTTTGCATCCTCAAAAGGAGTGTTTTTGTGATGAGTCATCGGCATATTTTCGCGAAGTTTTTCATTAATTATTAATTCAATCTCTTTTAGTTCTTCCGGTTTTACTTTCTCGAAATGAGTAAAATCAAAACGGAGATGATCCGGTCCGACATAAGATCCCGCCTGCTGAACATGCGCACCAAGAACAGTGCGCAAAGCCGCATGAAGAAAATGTGTTGCTGAGTGATTCCTCATTATATCCCATCTTCTTTTTGCATCCACTTTTGCTTTTACTTTCATTCCCTTTTCAATTTTTACATTTTCATTACCTTCAATAATATGCACAAATTGATTTTGAATTTTTACTACATCCATTACATTAAGCTCATTTCCATCAATGGATATAATACCTGTATCGCTTGCCTGTCCACCTGATTCAGCATAAAATGGTGTGCGATCTAGAACTACAACTTTATTTTCTTCAATTTCCGTTGCATATATAACTTCTGCTTCGGAAGATAATTCTTCATAGCCAAGGAATTGAGTAGGAGTATCAGAGTTTAAATTTAATTCCGCTAATTTTTCAGATAGAGAAGCACCGCCCGCAAGTTTCTCTTTAGTAGATTTGCGTGCTCTCGCTTTTTGTTCTTCCATAAATTTATTAAATCCAACTTCATCCACGCTCATCCCTTTTTCGCGTGCCATTACACTCGTGAGATCAAAAGGGAATCCATAAGTATCGTATAATTTAAAAACATCTTTGCCCTGAATAATATTACTATTTTTTACTTCCGGCTTCGACGTGATATTCTCGAAAAGCTCAATACCACGGTCTAAAGTAGCATTAAAACTTTCTTCTTCTGCTTTTATAATTTTTTCTATATTGCCTTGATTCGATTTTAATTCAGGGAATACGTGTGACATATTCTCTACTAGTACATTTACCAGCTTATACATAAACGGTTCGGTAAGATTTAATTTTCTACCGTATCTCGCAGCTCTTCTTAATAAACGTCTAAGCACATATCCGCGTCCTTCACTACCAGGCATCGCACCATCGGCAATTGCAAATGTTAATGCCCTTATATGATCAGCAATCACACGCATTGAAATCATGTCGATTTCATTCTCATATTTTATTCCGCTAACTTTTTCTATTTGCGAAATTAGTGGTGTAAAAACATCTGTATCGTAATTCGATCTTTTACCCTGCATAACCGCGCAAAGTCTTTCAAAACCCATTCCTGTATCTACATGCTTCGAGGGCAGTTCATTCAATTTTCCTGTTTCATCTCTATTATATTGAATAAAAACGAGATTCCATATTTCAATACAATCGGCTGTGCCGGCATTTACATAGTCAGGATTATCATAATCATCAGCAAGATTAATATGGATTTCGGAGCATGGACCACAAGGACCTGTTTCTCCCATCTCCCAGAAATTATCCTTCTCATCGAATCGCAAAATATGTTCCTGATTAATATCTGTCTTTGTTTTCCATAGTTCATAAGCTTCATCATCAGTGCGATAGACAGTAGCAAATAAGCGC
>JALNXG010000175.1 GCA_023230485.1 Melioribacteraceae bacterium | reverse complement strand
TTATTGATTTTTAAAGGCGTGAATATTTTTTCGGGCTTTACAAAAAATTAATAATCAAAAATATATCAACTTACAAACTTTTGTATATCCAAAAGGTTAGCAAAAGGATAGCATCCCAAAAAAAACAGAATGCCTGCTATCAACTATTCTCTGTTTCGGGGCTTTCTGCTGATGAATGAGCCGTGTTAAATAATAATGCCGAAGAATACTATCGTATCAACTCTATACGGATAATAAGAAACAACTTGTCGAAGAAATGAAAAAATGGGTTCAATCATGCGAAGAGGAATGAAACAAAGAACTTTACCCTTGATCTATTCCACCCCAAACGTTGTTGATAGTTCAACTAATTCATTATATTTGTTTCGTACCTTGGTTTTAACAGCATTTAGGTTTGCAAAATAATTGCCTGATGCAATGATTATCATGGTTTTAATTACCTGTTTTAGAATACTTATTTCCAGGTCATTAACATAATAAATTGGCATTAAATTGTTTGAAAAAAATAGCATGTACTTATAATTTCATGGGGTTCATAAATTAAACTGCCGCTTTTTATGAGAAAATATAGCCTTGAAAATTTCAAAAACATTATTTCATTATTATTTTTTGCTGTTTTTATAACACAAATATGGGCACAAACGCCAGAAATTGAAAGATTGATTAAGCTGGCAGAAACCACGAGCGGTGAAAAAAAAGTAATTGCGTTGAATGATGTCTGCAAAAATTACTATTGCGTTAATCCCGAAAAGGGAATTGAATTTGGAAAGCAAGCCTTGCAACTTGCCGGAGAACTCAAATTGCCTTCTCTGAGATGTAAAATCTATAATAGCCTCGGTTTGAATTATTGGGCTTCGAATGATATAAAAACTGCCCGTATGTATTATTCCAAAGCGTATATTGATGCTCTTCTCTATAAAGATACAATTGAAATGGTAAAGACCTATAACCGGATGGGCTTAGTATATGAAACCTTAGGCGATTTCGACTCGTGTTTAATTATGTTTAATAAAGAGCTTGTTCATTATACGAGCATACAGAACGATAAAGAAGTCGGCAAAGTTTTGGGAAATATCGGAACCATTCATTTGCATAGAGGCGAATTGAAATCGGCACTCAAATATTTGCTGGATGCTAAAACCTGTTATGAAAAAACTGATAATAAGAAAGATTTACTCTATATAAATTTAAAAATAGCAGTCATCTATTCCGATTCAAAAGATTTTGAAGAGGCAATTAAGTGGTTTCAGCTGGGTATTAAACAAGCAATGGAAATTCATGATTATGATAGAGTGGGGATGGGAATAAATGGTATCGGAATTATATATAAAAAACAGGGGAAATATAATGAAGCCTTGGATCAATATAATAAAGCCCTTGAAATGGTAAAGAATTCGACGAATAAAATCCTCCTTATGAGCATTTATGAAAATATTGGAAATGTTTATGTAAAGCAAAATAAATTCAAACTGGCCACCTTTTATAATAAAAAGGCTCTTGACATGGCTTATGAGTTAAACATGCCCAATGCTATTGCCGAACATCAAGTCAACTTAGGTGAAAATCTTATTCATCAGAAAGAATACGCAAAAGCCAGAGTTTGTTACGAAAAAGCTTTACCTACTTTTATGGCTAATCATTCTCAATCAAATATAATTATTACGTATAGAGCGCTGATAAATGCTAATAATGAATTAAAAGATTATGTACAATCGGTTAAGTATTACCAGTTATATATCCAGGCTAAAGATTCATTGGGGGAAAAGGAACTAAACACAGCTTTAGATTCTATTAAGGTAAAATTTCATACCGAACAGGTAAAACAGGAAAATGCTTCATTAACGGAGCAAGCTGAAATGCATAATAAAACCATATTAATGCAAAGAATCATTATGGGGGGGTCTTTTTTATTATTTGCATTGCTTATCAGTTATACTTTTGTCATTATTAGAAATCGGAAAAAGATAAATAGTGCAAATGTATTATTGGGAATAAAAAATGATGACATTTCGGCCAAAGTTGAACAATTACAAACTGCCAACCATAAGTTGTTGGAACTGTCGGTATTTAAAGATTCTATGAGTTCATTTTTGGTGCACGACCTTAAGAATTCTTTAAATACCATCATAAATATCGATACCTATCATAATTCGGAGCATCAAACAAAACTGATTAAACAATTGGGCATGCAAATGCTTAATTTAGTAATAAACATACTGGACGTAAGCAAGTATGAGCATAAAATGATGAAAATTTCGGCTCAGGATACTTCTATTAGTTGTATTATTAATAGCGCTTACCGCAATATTGAATATCTGGCTACCCAAAAAAACATCTCTTTTAAAAGTAATATGGTATCCGATTATATTGTAAAAGCGGATGCCGAAATCATGGAGCGTGTTTTGGTTAATTTATTTACCAATGCCGTTAAATATTCAGCAAAAGACAGAAGTGTTGAAGTGTATGCCGAACCTTTAGATAAAGACTTTTTAAAGATAATTGTTAAAGATAATGGCGATGGTATTGAGGCTCAATATCTCCCTTTTGTTTTCGACAAATATTCACAGGCTAAGGTTAAACATTTAGGTTATGCCGGCGCTACCGGGATAGGTTTAAC
>JALNXG010000174.1 GCA_023230485.1 Melioribacteraceae bacterium | reverse complement strand
CTGTAAGGGAGGAAGTCCTACTTTTCCCTTGAAGTATCTCCCCTTTCTGTAAGGGAGGAAGTCCTACTTTTCCCTTGATGGAAAAGTAGCAAAAGATAAAGGAGAGTGAGGGCGATTTTCTTTACGGATTGAAGTTGTATGCCCTGAAGAGCGTAAAAACAAAAACCTTCAATGTAAATTCATGCCCTCGTTTAATTAGGTGTTCACAAAAAGATGAAACAGTATCAGAAAGTCGGGTTAGTTCAGAAGATAGCATTCGACATAAAACCGCACGAAAGGATGAAGCAATATTTCTACTTCGTTACCAGAAAAGATGCAATGGCTATTGACCGATTACAGGATTATAAAATGAAGACAATTAAGAAATTCCATTGCATATATTCCCAATATGGGCTATATTCCTACATAGGAAAATGGATAACAATAAGAAAATGATTACAAATAATACAGATTCATTTAAAAGCGAAGTCTTCTCGAAACTATCTGAGAAGAGAAATCTTTATGATCCTTTGATCATAATCGAGATTGTAAAGACCTTACAACTACAATCCACTAACTTAATCAACAGAGAAGCTGATGGAATGATTCGCTTTAATTACATCCGGCAAGAATTAGATATGGTTATTGAAATAATAAATCGAACCGCTCCTCAAGTAGTTGAGAGAGGAATAGCTATTCTTGAAAAAATGATTTCATCAGTTGAAGACGGGAAATATATTCCCACCTTGATCGTTCCATATCTAAGTCCCGCAATCATCGAGAGACTCAAAGAAAAAAAAATTTCCGGTTTAGACCTTAATGGTAATTATTATATCGCAACAGATAACTTTATTGCAGTTCGTCTTGATAATAAAAATCAATACAAAGAATCTGTAAACATTAAAGACATATACAGCAGAAACAGTTCAATTGTAAGTAAGTTTTTACTTGGCGAAAATACTAATTATCAAAAAGTGTCTGATATTTATGAGGGTATTAAAAAACTTGGTGGGAAAATTACATTATCAACGGTTTCCAAAGTTTTAACTGCTCTACAAGAACAACTTATTATCTCAAAGGAAAAAGGAGAAATAAGAATATTACAACCTGCAAAATTATTATCAAATCTTTGTACTGGTTATAGGTCTCCGGTTGTTGCTAAAATTCTTCGTGTAAATCTTCCTCAATCGAGACAAGATGCCAAAGTTATTCTAGATAAATATTTTATTAATAATTGGATTTGGTCAGGTGAAAGTTCGGCTGAATTTTATGCTACTACAACATCTTCAAATCAGTTCACAGTATATTGCAGAAACATCGAAATCCCTCAGGAATTTATTCAAAAATATGTTGATGTTAGATTTTATAATTATACTTTTTGTGTAATACCGGAGTCTGAAGAATATCTTTTATACGATTCCAAAGAAAATATAGCTTCAAAAATTCAAACATATATAGAGCTGTCTCAACTGGATAAAAGAGAAAAAGAAATTGCAAAAGATATTGAGAGGGATATATTAAATGAATTCAGCCGGTAGTAACCAATCCCTATTTGAAAATGATCATTTAATTTCGGCTCTGATCGAATTGGCAAATCTGCTTGAGAAGCATTCTATACCTTTGATAATAGGTGGTGGATTAAGCCTATACCTTAGATCATTTCTTCTTCAAAAAATCCGGAGTCCTCGTTATCCTAAACGAGTTGTTCAAAGATCAACAAAAGACATAGATATTTTCCTTACAAGTGACCTAATTATTGATTCTGAAAAAATTGAAATACTTCGCGATTCATTGGCTTTTTTGGGCTATAAACCCAAGACAAAATATTTTCAGTTTACGAAAGATATTACTTTAGGCAATTCAACAAGAGAAGTTACAATCGATATTTTATCGTCTCCACCGAAAGACGAGGATGCTTTTAAAACAAAAATCAGTAAACCAAGAATTAAACCGGCTAACGTTGATAATTTTCACGCTTACTTAGTTATTGAAGCAAAAGCAATAAACTTTGGTCCTATCCCGGTTGAAAGTGTTTCTATATTATCCGGTGAAACTAAAATATCCAACATTTTTATTCCTTCCGGGTTTAATTATATTATTCTCAAACTACATGCTTTCCGTGATCGTATTGAAGACGAATCTGTTGATCTAGGTCGCCATCATGCTTATGATATTTTTGCCGTTGTAACTGATATGGACAAAAATGATTGGGAAAATGCTGCAGCACATTTTGAAGCAGAAAAAGAATCGGATTCTATAAAATCTTCTATTGATATAATCAACGAATTCTTTAGTACCCCAACAAGTCTTGGAATTATTCGTTTGCAAGAAAACCAATTCTTTAAAAAATACAGCTCGGAGTTTTCCACCTACATTCCTGAATTTATTTCTGATCTAAAATCGTTATTTGGTATTTTTTGAGGATTTTTTACCTTTTCTAATCTTTTTCAGTTGAAATTATGTTGTGATTGATGTATATTAGCACTCGTTAATAATGAGTGCTAAGTTCTAAATAAAAAGGGATTTTATAAAAAGCATTCGTAAAATAGTTCTAATATTAAACTAAATAACAATAAATGGAGGTTCTATATGGGCAGTTTCAAAATAACACCATTACATGACCGTGTAATTGTAAAAGCTAAAGAAGCTG
>JALNXG010000173.1 GCA_023230485.1 Melioribacteraceae bacterium | reverse complement strand
TGGTGGCTGGGTACTCGAATCCCAAGTGAGAGTAGTAGGCCAGTTCGTACCACTTATCTCAACATTGTTGCCCTTCTCGACTTGTGTGCCGTTTACATCGAATATCTTTATACTACTTTTGGATAGTTTAAATGCTTTGTCAAGATAAACCTTTGTGGTGACTAAGCTATTTGTGGGCTGTGGGTATGGTAATGAATTGTAGAAGTAGGGAGGTATTTCGATATCATTTTCTGTTATTCCAGTTGTAGTTAACTCATTCCATTTTATTCTATAAATATCATAAGGGTGAATATCATCATAATAATATGTGATTAGATAATCACCACTTTTCAATATTCTGCCCAACATCGTACCATTGTTTGGTAGTTTTTGTCCTTTCCAACTCTTATAATCTAATAAGTTAGTGGTAGTATATAGTGAGTCGCCTTTGCAAATTAAATACTCCCCATCAATTAATTCAATGAGAATGTTAGTATAAGTACCTTGTTTATTCTGATAAATCAAACTAAATTCATTGGTTTGTCTATTCATTGCTTCGATTTTATACAATGAATCAGAAGTATTATAAGTTACTAAGAAAATATATGATTTCCCATTGTAATCAACACTTTTATTATAACGTAAATCACTTTTAGCAGTAGTGAAAAACTGTGTGGAATCATTGTACCAAATAGTGTCACTAGTGAAACTAAAAGTGCGTAAATCGTTCCAAGTCTCCCCACCATCAATAGTACTTTTTAAATATTGATTTTTATCTTGAACATCTAATGCAGCACCCAAAAAAGTGAAATTTGTTAAATCTTCTCCAAAGAAATAGTCGTATCTATAGCTACTATCAACTTTTGTACTTAAGTAATTAAAGTCCTTATCATAAGTGATATACCTTGTAGGTGTTCCGGCTGAAGTCTCAGACATTATGTAATTATCATCATCTTTCAATATTCTATAATTCTTAGAATTAGCTTTAAAGTCCACTTCTTCAAGTAATTTCCTTGAAAATTTATTACCGTAATCATCAGAAATATATACTAATGATGAATCATTATTATATTTCGCAAATTTGAAAAATAAAAGTTTATCCTGTTTCTGATTAAAATGATAGAACTTAACCCCTAGACTCAAATCTGAATATATCGCCGAATCGCCTATAACCTTCTTAAATGTTTTAGTTGTATCATTGCTTTTATATATATTTCGTGTAGCAAATAATAAATAATCAGAATCATTTATTCGGAATAAATTAGAACTACTGCCCGAGCCAACTAGATTTGATACTCGATCAGTTGATTCAGAATTTATTTTTTTAGTCACAATTAAGTTATTTTTTGAAATTCCTGTTATTCTATCATTTTCAATAACAAAATCTGCAATTTTGAACGATTCTAAAACTTCTGTAGGTATAACTACAGTTGCATCTATAACTCCCTTATATTCTGCCGAATCCTTTGAAATTAATTCAAATACATTATAATATGGCTTCAAACGAAATTCAACGCTAAAGGGATTAAAAGTATAAAGTTTGTCTTTATAAAGATTATAATTATATACAATAGGGGAATTTTCTTTGAATTTTTTTCCTTGCTGTTCTCTACTCTCACTTTGATTAAGTAGAACTTCTAACTTTGTCAAATCTGGATCTAATTTGTAGATATAAGTAGAATCAATATTATAATTATGTAGCCTAACTATTAAGTCTTCAGAAGTATTTATTATTCTTGAAATAAAGATATTACTATTATTTAAAAGCTTTTTACCAATATCAACTGAATCTAATTGATTTAAATCTTCATCTAATACTAAAATTGCATTCATATAATGATTAAAAACAAAAAGTTTATTATCTAAATATGACATTTGCATTCGACTATTGGGCGAATAATGATAAGTTATGTCAAACCCATAATAATATGGGTATTGGTTACTATTTGAAATAGTTAAGTTCTTTGATAATTTGAATATTGCACTTTGCGCACGTACATAATAATCATCATTGCCTTTTATAACATAAGCTACTGAATCATTGATTGGGTTTGTTACGTTCCAACTTAATCCATTGTCAAAAGATTGGCTAACTTCACCGGTTTGGTGGAAAGCAATTAATCTATCATTTTCTATAAAAAAGTTGACTATATTTCCTGTTTCAAAAGGTTTTATCACATTCCAACTTTGAGCATCGTCATCGCTATAATAAACTGAACCTCTAGTACCATAAGCAGCAATTTTATCACCACTTGCTACTACTCCCACCAAATCAAAATTCACGGATGAAATTTTGGAAAAATCTGACGGCAATAATAGCGAAGGTAAAAAGAATATTAGTATAAGTAATTTCATTAAAATTCTCCTGATTTTATAAAACATATTATTTTATAAAAGTAATAACAGTTAAATGTAAAATTAATTACATTTTATAAGAGGTTTGTTAAAAATAAATGGGGTTACTTTTCCTGGATTCTTCAGTACAACTCGCTATGCTCCTTGTACTTCTGAATGACTGGGACTTCTTTGCTGATAGTTAAAAAAAAAAAGCAGAACCAATTTGATTCTGCTTTCTTATTATTATTCTTTCATCACTTTTATTGCTCTTGAACTTTCGCCATAATCAACGACTATAAAGTAAACACCTGGTGGCTGGGTACTCGAATCCCAAGTGAGAGTAGTAGGCCAGTTCGTACCACTTATCTCAACATTGTTGCCCTTCTCGACTTGTGTGCCG
>JALNXG010000172.1 GCA_023230485.1 Melioribacteraceae bacterium | reverse complement strand
GGATTATTCTTTCTTATACAGATTACGTTAATAGAGTAGTTTGGTCTAAATAGGAAATTCAATGAAAAAGAAAATATTAGTACTCGGTGCAACAGGTATGATCGGAAGTGCAATTTTTAAGGTACTTTCTAAGTTCCCTGAATATGATGTTTATGGTACAGCAAGAAAAAAAGAGGGATTGGAACAATATTTCACACCTGAATTGTTTTCTAAAATCAGAAAGAATGTTGATGCCGAGAATTTCGATTCGATAATGAGAAGTCTTGCCTCTATTCAACCCGATGTTGTGATAAATTGCATTGGTATAATAAAACAAAAACCGCTTTCTCAAGATTCATTAATAATTATTAATCATAATGCACAATTACCTCATAGAATTTCAATGGTTTGCAGAGCAGCCAAAGCAAGAATGATTCAAATTAGCACGGATTGCGTATTTGAAGGTACTAAATCTAATTATACCGAAGAAGATATTCCTGATGCTCACGATATTTATGGAAGAACAAAATATCTTGGAGAAGTTAATTATCCTCATTGCGTTACAATACGGACTTCGACAATTGGTCCCGAATTAAAAGGGAAGTTTGGCTTATTAGAATGGTTCTTAGCTCAACAAAATGAGGTGAATGGATTTGCTCATGCAATATTTTCCGGTTTACCTACAAATGAATTTGCAAATGTAATTGGAAAATATATTATTCCGAACGACAAATTAAGCGGATTATATCATATTTCGGCAGAACCGATTTCAAAATATGACCTGCTAAAGATAATCGCTGAAGAATTTGAAAAGAAAATAACAATCAATAAGAACGACTCTTTTTATCAAGACAGGTCATTAAATAGTGATAAGTTCAAAAAAGAAACCTCTTATACACCTGCTGATTGGAAAACCCTTATAAAAGAATTAAAAGTATTTTATACTGAATCCCAGCCCTATTTTATAAATAAAAATTTTTATAAAGAAATACTATAAATAAAATTGCGTAAATGAATTACTCATATTCTCTTAGGGTGCATGAATGAATAAAGAACAATTCTTATCTAAAATCAATCAAAAAGAAGTAGTTATTGGCGTAATCGGCATGGGATATGTCGGATTGCCTTTGGCATTAGCTTTCGCGAAGAAAGGTTTTGCTACTATTGGTTTCGATATCGATGAGAAAAAGATCCCTTTGCTAAATGAAGGTAAAACCTATATTAAGCATATCGCCGAAAAGAATATTAAAGAAGCCGTTGATAGCGGTAAATTCTCTGCCACCTCTGATTTTACTAAATTATCTGATGTTGATGCTATTCTTATTGCCGTTCCTACTCCTTTAGATCATCATCGTGAACCCGATATGTCATTTGTAAAGAATAGTGCTAAAACGGTTCAGAAATATTTACGCAAAGGACAGCTTGTCGTTCTCGAAAGCTCCACCTATCCGGGCACGACCGAAGAAATACTATTACCCCTCTTTGAAGAAAAAGGTTTTAAGGTTGGTGAGGATTTTTATTTGGCATTCTCACCTGAAAGGGAAGACCCGAACAACCCCGATTATAATACAACAACAATTCCTAAAGTAGTCGGCGGAATGACCGATACCTGCACCGAAATTACATGTGCATTATATAACCAAGTGATAGTTAAAACAGTACCTGTAAGCACACCTCGAGCTGCAGAAGCTACGAAGTTATTGGAGAATATCTATCGAGCAGTCAATATCGCACTGGTAAACGAACTCAAAATGGTATTTGATCGGATGGATATAAATATTTGGGAAGTAATAGAAGCGGCAAAAACAAAACCATTCGGCTTTCACGCATTCTATCCGGGTCCCGGACTCGGCGGACATTGTATTCCCATCGATCCATTCTATCTTACATGGAAAGCACGCGAATACAATATCTCTACTAAGTTTATTGAGTTAGCAGGTGAAATAAATACACAGATGCCATATTATGTAGTTAGTCAGGCAGTTGATGCACTCAATAAACATGGCAAATCGGTTCAGGGAGCTAAAGTATTGATACTCGGTGCATCATATAAAAAGAATATTGATGATATGAGAGAAAGCCCATCACTTAAATTGATTGAGATATTGCGCGAAAAGGGTGCAGAAGTCGATTATAATGATCCTTACGTCCCCAAACTCCCACCCACAAGAAAATATAATTACGATATGTCAAGCGTAGAATTAACGGAAGAAAACTTACAGAAATATGATTTGGTACTCCTCAGCACCGATCATGATGATTATGATAGTAAGTTTATTAAAAAGAATAGCAAATTGATAGTTGATACAAGAAATTTTTTTAATAAGGTAAATAATTGAAAAAGGCTTTAATAACAGGCATAACGGGACAAGATGGCAGCTTGATCCTCCCCCCGAATAGTAAACAAAGAGTAAAGCCAATTTGCTATATTTGGTCTAATAGAAGTGAGGAGAATAAAATGAAACCAAAAAAGAGAAGAATATTCGACAAAGAGTTTAAGCAGCGAATCGTAGAACTTATTAAACAAGGTGATAAAAAGGTTAAAGAAGTGGCTCTGGATTTAGGGTTCTTCTCTGTAGACGTATATTGCTGGATGAGAGAATAAAGTCGAGACCCGAATGATACATTTCCGGGAAAGGGGAAATTGAAGCCGGAAGATGAAAAAATCAGGCAACTAACAAGGCAATTGGCAGATGTAACCGAGGAGCGAGACATATAAAAAAAAGCAGTTGCCATCTTCTCAAAAG
>JALNXG010000171.1 GCA_023230485.1 Melioribacteraceae bacterium | reverse complement strand
TTTTATATCACTCTTCATCGAAAATCCCAAATTTATTTTGCTTCATTAAAACCGATCTAAAATCTGCTGCTCTTGAATTATTGCTGCTTTTAATATTTTTGTTTTACCAAGCTCCGGCATATCAATATGAATAATATAAAGCCCGCTTCCGATTTGATAACCGCTATCATTAGTTAATGTCCATCTTTGAAATTGTGTATTTGGATCATTCTTTTCAATTGTGGAGATTAATTGTCCAGCAAGATTAAAAATTCTAATCGTTGCCTTAGCAGGCAGATGATTGATCGTAACATACCTCTGATACTTATTTATCTCTTGCGGATTCGCTCCGTAATATGGATTCGGAAATATATTAATTTTATCCACATCCTCTTTAGCAAGTTTCTCGTCCATAATTATTGCTGGTGCTGTAAATTCAAAAATGTCATCAGGAGAATTTTGCTTGCCCAAGACAGAAGGATTAAAAACTGATACAAGTAAACCGTCTATCAATGGAGACGCATCCCCAAGATTTTGTTTTACTCCCGATGCTAAAACAGTATCCTTCGAAAGATTAGTAATAGTATATGTTATTCCCAATGTTCCGCTTTCTTGAAATGAAATTTGATATTTTTCGCCCGTTACTAAAGAAGGATCGATGACTGTAGCAATTAGATCACCGCCGCTCACACCTGAAGAATGAATACCATGAATAATTGTTCCCTGTTCTGCCGGATACCGAACTCCCGGGTCTATTGATTTTGGAATCACTTCAATTATTTTTATTGGATTTTCATAAGTGTTCGGACTAAAAGGAGGATTACTGTTATATGTATATGAGGTTACTGCAAAATAATATTTCTCTCCATTATTTAGTGGAAGGTTACTATTAAATGCATCAGTTTTAATATTGATATATCTTTTAATCCCCGAATCTGTTCCAAAAGCTGCAATATAATCCAACCAAAGATTTTTTTCATAATCATAATTTGAACCAATAATAGTTTTTACCTCATTTTTTATATCAAAAGTAGCAATTCTCTTCGCTTCACTTTCAAGAGCAAAAAACGAGGGGAGTTGATATATGTTATAACCCTCAAACCGGAATCCGGCTGCATTATAGTTTTCTCCTTTATTAACAGCTTCGAAATCTGCTCCCCATGATAAAATTATTTCTCTATCTAAGCCGGTGGCAATAACTTCGGGCTGCTCAGAACTACCCGGTAAATTAAATAAATTATCATAAGCAAATTGTGCGGCAACATCATAATCTTTTAATAAAGTAATTGCTTCTAAACGATTAACCCCTCGAGTGGCTCCTGCTGCGATTTCAGCAATTATAATTTCTTGGGTATCCCCATAAGCCATATTAAAAGGACCCGAGGCAATTCCAAAGCGGTGGTCTGCCATATAAGTATCTAACCAGCCGGTACCTTTAACTGGATCTCCTGAAAGAGGAAAATTTGTTGGTTTTAATGTTATCGGATCAATATAAGGTTGCTTAGTACCCGGATTTAATCCTCTCATATAATTATAAAATAATAGAGTCCCTGTTTCATAGAGCCCTTGTGCTGGATCAGTATAAATGAGATCACCGCCAATAAAGAAATAAAATGCCGTCATAGGAAGATTTTTTTTACCGATAATATATTTATTTTTAGATATTGCTCTATCAGATGGAAGACCGGTTACAATAGGACCTTGAAGAAAATCAAATCCCACTGCAGGTACATTTTCTTTATAAACTGCATCTGAATTAATACCATTATAAATAAAAGCGAGACTCAAAGTTGTATCACATCCGGATAAATCATCACTTGCATTTCCAAGATCGGGATCAGTCCACATCGAAACATATATATCAGTAAATGGTTTTTCTTCCAAGTTTTTATTTATAATAATATATTTTCTAAAAAGCATATTATTAAGAGCACCTTTAGTTTTATACCCCCAGATTGTAACCTGTTCTTCTATACCCATTGGAGGCGAACCATACATAAAGTCTGTCGTTTTACTATCAAAATCATTACAGACAAACCAGATTGTTTGATGAGAATCTTTTACACCGGGAATATCTATTGAAGGATCATAGACCCCGTCTTTATTTATATCCTCGAAAGGTGCACCTTGAGATGCAGGCCATTCCTTCCAATCTTTTTCATATTGTGCTCTTATTTCTTTCTCGTTTTTTCCATCTCCGTCTTTTATCTCGGCATCAAGATCAGCTTTTTTATAATCGGGTCTTACTCTATAAATTCTTACATCGGGATCGTCCGGGCTTACGGCTTCCCATTTGTCTTTTGAGTTTTTGATTACTCTTCCTGGTAGATTACTTGAACGGTAAACCGATCCGCCCACTCTTACCTGTCCATCTACTTTACCGCCCCACAAAAAACCGGATTGAAAAACAGCAGTCCTCCAGCTCCCTTTGGGATAAACAAAACCAGAATTGCCGTTTTGATTAATATCTGATTCTCCATCATTCTTAAACCAAGTGGAAATATTATTGATATTGAATTTTGTGTATGAGGGTTCTCCCATTACCTTATAGATAGATGAATTATTCCCGCTCGTTTTTTCTTGCGAGAATAATTGACCATACGGAAAAAATATAATTATAAGAAAGAGAACTGCGAAAGTTGTAAGCTTTCTATTCATAATTTCTCCTATATTTTATATCACTCTTCATCGAAAATCCCAAATTTATTTTGCTTCATTAAAACCGATCTAAAATCTGCTGCTCTTGAATTA
>JALNXG010000170.1 GCA_023230485.1 Melioribacteraceae bacterium | reverse complement strand
TTTGTCACTTAATTTTACCAATGAAGCATTGACTATTGTTGGTAATTTACTTGAATCATTTGCCATGATGCTTGCACCGGTCGCTTTGGTTCTTTTGGTCAACTCATATCAACCAATCTTCGTCTTTGCTATCGGTATATTGATAACTTTATTTATTCCAAAACTTTCAGCTGAAAAAATCGAACTAAAACATCTTATACAAAAAATTATTGCGTTTGTCATTATGGGAGTTGGTACATATTTACTCTTCCTTAAATAATGTACATAAAATATTTATTGGACTATAATTAATAAATGGACAAGAAATCTAAAATTCTATTGTGGGTAGTTGCGATTATTATTGTATTTTCTGTAACCCTTGCATATTCAAGGATATATATTCTTAAAGATTATCAAATTATTGCGGAAGTTTCTTGTGACCCTGAAATTGAATCATGTTATGTGTATGAAGACGAAGAAGGTGAGATTAGCTATTACAAGAATATAAGCAAGCACGCAAGTCAGATTCCTGTTTGCGATCCGCATATAGAAGAATGTGAAGAAATTTATTGTTCAGAAAATGAATCAAATTGTTCATATCAATATTGTGATTTAGATACATTAGAAGAAGGCGAGACTTGTGATGATTTTGTTGCTGATGATTATGATTTAGAAGAACAATATGAATGAGGATAATATCTATATATCATTAGATGATGCTAGGGCAGAGATAGCCCGAAGGTATGCTGATGTTGAACTAAGAAAGAAAGTTAAGGCTGCATTGGGTGATAAATACATTAATTTTTTTTCATCTAAAAAGCCTAAATCAGTATTATTTAGACAATTAATTTCGCCGGACAATGGTTTAGAATTTTTTATTCATTCCGCAAATTATATTTCTACTGAGCCCATGGTTACTGAGTATTTAGATGATAAGTTTGTGTCATTTAACGAAGAAAAAAAAGCATACGGAAAATTAAGGATTTTATACAAGGATCAGGAGAGCTATGTGTACATTACAGATTTTAATGAGAACGAAAGAAAGAAGATTAGAGAAGTCTCTACACTGGATGGAAATTCACTCGTGGATTTTCACCATAATTTATTGAAAATGGCAGATTATAAGATTGATGTTCATGATATATCATCGTGGATTAAATTGGTTGGAACTGTAGAGGAGTATTATTATTACTATTTTCTTCATTTTATTTCAGAAGGTGTACTCTTCGAAACATTCTTTATCGAGGATGAGGATAATGATGAATCTAAATTTACAAGAAATATAATTTTACCTAACATAAAACGTATCGAAAAGGAATTCTCACTTAAGCCATTAATTGTTAAAATGTACCCCGATAATCAGAGCGAAGAAGACGATGCGTATTGGTGGAGATACCCAGAAATTGTAAATAGAATGATTGTAGAATTAATTAAAAAGAATAGTTTTTATAAGGTTGTTAAAATAAAATAATTATGTGGTGTAATGATATTGCAAAACCGTTCTTGTTCTTTTTTTCAGGTGATACACCAACGCTATTATATTATTCACACCTACCAACAGCAGTGATCGCTTTGTTTCTTGGTCTGTATGTCTTTTTGAATAACAGAAGAAGCATCTCTAGTAAGGCATTCCTTTTTCTAAATATTTGGTTTTCAATTTTTATTATTTCTAACCTGATATTATGGACGAATGATAGTGTGTCAACTATTACGTTTATTTGGCCGCTTTCGCAAATATCTTTTGTTGCGGTACTGCTTAGTTTTATTTATTTCTTTTGTACTTTTATCGACAACAAGGATTTGGGTCTTGTACAGAAAATCTTTAGTGTTGCATTACTTGGTGTCTTTTCAATCCTTGCATACACAAAATTTAATTTTACAGAATTTAATTTATCATCATGTGAACTAATGTCTTCCGGAAGCTTTCTTGGGTTACAGAATATTACATTTGTTGTTTTGTCAGTATGGTTTATAACCTCATTTATTTCGCGAATCAGGAAATTTTCTCCAAATATAAATAAGAGACAGCTTGTATTATTGTTCTCTGCCATATCTTTATTTTGGATAATGTTTATTGGATTTTTTCAACTCGCGGAAAGTGGCGACTATTTCAATCTCGAACAATATGGATTGTTTGGAATGACAATTTTTCTTGCTTTGATAACATATCTAATCGTTAAATTCAAAGCATTTCATATTAAACTATTATGGGCACAGGCACTTGTGTGGGCTCTGGTGATATTGATAGGCTCGCAGTTTGCCTTTGTTAGAAATAATACAAACAAAATCTTAACTGCTGTGACTCTTGTTATTTCAACAATACTAGGACTCATGCTTGTTAGGGGAGTTAAGAGGGAAATTGCACAGCGTGAAGAAATTGAGAGTTTGGCAACTAATTTAGAAAAAGCAAACGAAGGACAATCTAATCTCTTGCATTTCATCACACATCAAGTTAAGGGATATTTTACAAAAAGCAGAAATGTTTTTGCGGAACTATCGACTGGTGATTACGGTAAATTACCAGAACCGGTTGAAATTATGGTAAAGGAGGGCTTTAGATCAACTACAGAAGGTGTCGACTTGGTACACAATATGCTCAACGCTGCGAATATTGAAAGAGGAACGATGAAATATAATAAAGAGGATGTTGATTTAAAGGAATCTTTGCTTGATGTTATAAAACAAAAGAAAATCTCGATAGAAGAAAAAGGATTGAAACTGATTACAAATATTGGTGAAGGAAATCTTGTTATCTCTGGC
>JALNXG010000169.1 GCA_023230485.1 Melioribacteraceae bacterium | reverse complement strand
TTATGAATTTGCATAACAAAAAATATATGATTAACTTACTTGCGAAATTATTCGCAACGAAGAATATCGCAATATGATTAAGAATCCATTCAAATTTGGCACAGTAGTAGATGAACCCTATTTCACAAATAGAAAGGTTGAAATGGGTAAAGTTAAATCGGTGCTTAATAGTGATAATCACCTTATTATCATTTCACCTAGACGCTTTGGCAAAACAAGCCTTGTTCAAAAAGTTATTAAAAGCACCGAAAGACCTTCTCTTTATTTGGATTTGCAATTAGTTACCGGTACTGAAGATTTTGCCTCTCAACTTTTGCGTAAACTTTATAGAATTTATCCTTTCGAAAAAATAAAACAGCTAATTAAACATTTTAGGATACTTCCTAGTATTTCACTTAATCCGTTGAGTAATGAAGTGGACATTTCATTCCACACAATAACTTCAACCGCTATATTATTGGAGGATGTACTTAATCTTATTGAAAATATTAGTAAAAAGGATAATAAAATTATCGTTATTCTTGATGAATTTCAGGAGATAAAAAGCATTGAGAAGGAATTGGATAGGAAACTTAGATCTATTATTCAGCACCATCAAAATATAAATTATGTTTTTTTAGGAAGTCAAGAACATTTAATGAGAGATATCTTTGAAAAGAAAAAATCTCCATTTTATCATTTCGGAAATCTTTTGTTGCTTGGTAAAATACATCATCTTGAATTTCTTGCTTATTTATCGGAGGGCTTTTCTATAATTTCAAATGATTCAAAAAATATTTCGACTCAAATATTGGAAATTACTAATTGTCATCCATATTATACTCAACAATTGGCTTTTACTCTTTTTGAACTTCTTCTAAAGAATGAAAAAGCTTCTAATATAGTTGAAAAAGGGATAGAAATTATTTTACAAACACACGATATGGATTTTGAACGTTTATGGAATAGGTTGAATAGAACTGATATGAAAATTTTAATTGGAATTGCATTCTCTACCGATTCACCACTTTCTACAAATTTTTCAAAAATTACCAACATTGATTCAACTAGCACAATATTTAGTGGTCTAAAGCGATTATCCGAAAAAGGTTTAGTTATTAAAACTGATACCGGATTTGAAATTGATGACCCATTCTTTAGTAACTGGATTAAAAAAAGAAGATTAATCTAAGTGCTCTAACCGATCCTCTCATAGGTTGATTATGAGTAAAATATTCGAGATGCGTTGCGTTTAGAAACCGCTCTTGATATTACTCTTATTGATATCCCCGGTATGCCAAGAAATGAATATTTCCCAAAGGAAGCCATTTATCCAAGTGACACTAAAACTTTTAGTCAAGTCAGCGAACCAAAACAAGATAATGGGAAGGGTGAGTAGTTTTAATTATCCGCTTTATCGGAAATCCAGAACTTATGGTGATAATCTAAAAATACTATATAAAAAACATTCCCAACAATATGACCTGCTAAGATATGTTCACCGGTTATATGTATTCTTGCCCATCTTGCATCTTCGGGTACGTGCTTTGGATGATTAAATTCTGTATTTTCTGCCCGCGGGAAATCTCCATAAATGGTGAATTTATTTTTATCGACTTGGGATTTTAATTTGTTGCAACAATAACCTTGCAATACATTCATTAAATCAGCTAATATCATATTATCTTGCCAAAATTCAAATGTTTGTCCTTGAGTTGAATCTAATTGTCTAAGAGAGAATAGGAAATATTCATCATCTACGAGGTTTTTTGCTTGAGCTTCTTTTTGAGATTTTATAATGTCTGCAAAAAAGCTTTCTTTTTTATGCGGTTTAACTTTCGATTTCTTTGCCATATAATTGTTGCTTATAATACTCCTTCATTGATTCTTGCGAGATAATATGTTCGCATCTTTCGGAGCTAGAAACGCCATCTCGAGCTTTTATCCATGGAGATTCAGAATGAGTTAAATTTTCTAATTCAAATCCGCTCATATCCTTTAATTCATTTATTACATCGTCAATTAAATCTACTTGTTCATCTGTTAGTTTATTTCTCAAGTAAACTTCAGGATTCTCTTTCCCATTTTCATTATAATATTCTACTTCCTTATATAATACAGATGACCCTTTTACATTATTATATAATTTTCTTGAAACAGGTCCATGAACCCATGCCTCAAATTCATCGTCAATCAATGGCATTTCAAAATAGGCTAAATGATAAGCTTGGATATAATATAGAATTTTTTGGAGTTTAAGGTGCGACATTGCACCGCCCTTATAAAGTATATATTCGCTCAATTTTAATGAGTCAATCTTTTCGATATTTTTTATTTCTTTTATCATTTTTTTTGTATCTGTTCTTGTTATATTCTAAATGGAACTTATTTGCAAAAATTAATTCACAACATTGCTATAATATAACATATTATACTGAAATTTGTCAATAATTTGCTCATTCCAAATTACTCTTGAAGATCAATCTTTTTTCCCACCAAAATTGACCCATCCAAATTTGGTACTTAAATCAAATCCCCGATTAATATCCGATTCATTATATTATTCTAATTATTTTGTATATTAGTTCCTATCAATCAAGTATCATGATGAAGAAAACTTTAGAAAAAATTTATAAAAGTAAGATTGAATTCCATAAAAAAGCTGCACAAAAACCGTTCGAGGAAAAATATCTTGATATGCTCGAAATGCAGAAGATTGATATTGAGTTTTCTAAACATCGCCCAAAAACAAATGATCCCAAAAATAAAATCAAGTGGGTCTGGCC
>JALNXG010000168.1 GCA_023230485.1 Melioribacteraceae bacterium | reverse complement strand
TGCACCGGAAATATAGTAGAAAAGTTTCCTTTTCCCCATAAAATCGACATTAAGATTTTCAAAAACTCTCATTTATTTCAATTCTCCTAAACTAAATTAACCGACATTAATTTTACTGCCTTTGGCAGCTAAATAATCAAACATAACTCTTGAAACTACCAATGCCCCAAATAAACTGGCTACAATACCAATCATAAGTGTAAGAGCAAACCCTTGAATCGGACCGCTTCCAAATTGATAAAGAATAATACCAGTAAAAAATGTTGTAATGTTTGAATCAAAGATAGCTGAGAAGGACATTGAATAGCCTGATTGGATAGCCGCTTTCATAGTTTTACCGGTTGCTAATTCTTCTCTAATTCTTTCATAAATAATTACGTTTGCATCCACCGCCATACCTATAGTTAGAACGATACCTGCAATACCGGGCAGTGTAAGAGTAGCATGGAATCCGGCTAATACACCAATTGTAATTAGAATAGTCGATGTTAATCCAACATCAGCTATCGTACCAGCTTTTTTGTAATAAAAAATCATAAAGATAGCAACTAAGGTAAATCCAAGCAGTCCAGAATTTAAGCCTCCGCTAATAGAATCCTGTCCTAAAGATGGTCCTACAGTTCTTTCTTCCATAATTTCAATTGGAGCAGGGAGAGCACCCGCTTTTAGTACGATCTCTAAAAGTTTTGCTTCTTCTAAAGTCCCACTGCCGGAAATCTGTGAATTACCAGAAGGGATTTTATTCTGAATTACAGGGGCTGAATAAACAACGCCATCAAGAACAATTGCACATCTCTTATCAATATTTGAACCTGTGATTCTAGCCCATTCTCTTGCACCTTCTGTATTCATTTGCATTGTAACGATTGGGGCAGATGTTGAAGGATCAATATTAGCCTGCGCATCCACAACAACTCCGCCTGTTAATTCAGGGTTCTTGTTTAGCATATATAATTTGAAATATGATTTTCCTTCAGGAGTAATATCTGGTTTAGCATCATAAACTAATTCCGCATTATCAGGAAGTATAGATTGAATTTCCGGTCTTTCTAAAAATGCAACTAATTTTCCTTTATTGCCTTCTTCAACTACTAAGTCAGCAATGCGTCCCTGTGGATCCATTGGTTGTGCAATTGCGAAGAAAGGATTTTTCTTAGCAAATTCTGCTTCGCTTAATTTTGCAGTAGAAGTATCGCTATTTGCGGTTAAGGAATCAGTAGCTAAACTATCTAAGCTGCCTCCGCTAGCAAGTACATCATTAATTCTTTGATAAATAGGGAATGCGAAACTTGCTTCTTTAACTAACTTAAATTCAAGTAAAGCTCTTCCTTGTAATAATCTCTTAGCTTCTTCTTCACGAGCGATACCGGGAAGCTCAACAATTATTCTACGTGAACCCTGTTGTTGAATTGTAGGTTCCGAAACTCCATATTGATTAACACGATTTGATATAACTTCAATTGCACGGGTTACTGCATCTTTTTCCTGTTGTTGAAGTTTGCTGATTATATCATCATCTTTTTCGCGAATTGTTCCAAAGTATCTGCTAAGGCTAACTCCTTTTGCCTGCAATTTATTGGCAAGAATTGCTACAACATCTTCATCTGAGATTTTAGTTTCTTTCTCTGCTTCTGCTAGCAATGCTCTGAATTGCGGATCGGGGGCTTTAGCTAATTTTTCTAATAACTTTGCCGTGTTTACTTCCATAACAAGGTACATTCCACCCTGTAAGTCCAAACCTAATTTAATTCTTTTTTCGCGTGCGGATTTATAATCCGGATTGCTCGAAAGGATACTATCTTTTTTAACAGTTAGTTTTTCCTTTAAATCAAGATCAGTAATGTTTGGATTGGATTTTTTAATTTGTTGACTTACAACTTCGAGCTGTGTATTTACTTCTTTGCCATTTAAATAATCCTGGAATGTAGGGTAGAGTAGGTATAACGACAAAGCAACAGCACTTACGATAATTATTAACCTAAGACGTATTTCTTTCATCACTCATTCTGTTAATGGTTATAAAAAATTCAAAATTAATTAAGACTATAAATATAGACTGATACGCTAAAAAAGTCAATTTAAATACTGATTTGATAAGTATTTATGACCATAAAAAAAGCCGGTATTGACCGGCTTTTTTAGAATTTAGTCTAAAACTACTCTTCTCTTACAACCCAAGTTTTTACTACTGCATTCACACTGGTATGTAATTTAATCTGAACGCTGTAGATACCAAGAGCTTTAATTTGTTCTGTGATTTCGATTTTTCTTTTATCGATTTCAAAACCTTTCTCGCTAATGGCATCAGCAATCATTTGGCTTGTAACAGAACCGAAAATTTTATCTTCTTCGCCAACTTTAACAGCGATGGAGATAGATACCTTTTCAAGTTCGGCAGCTAATGCTTTAGCAGCATCTAATTCTTTTGCTTCTTTCTTTTCAAAAAGTTTCTTTTCTTCTTGAAGAGCAAGAATATTTCCTTTTGTAGCCTGATATGCTATTTGACGGGGGAGAAGGAAGTTTCTTGCGAAACCATTCTTAACTTCTACTACTTCGCCAACATTGCCAAGCTGTTCATAATTTTTACGTAATATTACTTTCATCATATCCTCCTACTTCACCGCTTCGGAAACAAATGGTAAAATCGCTAAATGCCTTGCTCTCTTAATAGCCTTAACAAGTTCTCTATGTTGTTTAGCTGTAAGACCGGTAATTCTTCTAGGAATTATCTTTCCTTGGTCGGTTAAAAATTTCTGTAACTGTTTTGAATCTTTGTAATCAATGTATCCGTCAACGGACCTTTTTACTTTTTTTACGTTTTTAACGTTTTTCATTCTAACTCCAACTAATTATTCTTCATTAAGTCAG
>JALNXG010000167.1 GCA_023230485.1 Melioribacteraceae bacterium | reverse complement strand
ATTATCGCGGCTATAGTTGCAACAATTTCATCTGATATTTCTGCAGATATCACACCAATTCTGGGAGCAATGAATCTCTGTATATCAACACTCCTGACCTGAAGCGCATCTGCTGATGAAGTGCGAACTAAATTGTTCTTACTATCGGTTTCTATCTTTACGTGCCAAAATGATTCTTCATACTTCACATCCCAAGAAGTAAGTGGAACAATTATCTTAATTAGAAGCTTACCAATTAAATTTGAACTGATGACTATTGCTGGTCTCGATTTTTTAATCTCTGCACCTATTGTGGGATCAAAATTTACTCTCCAAATTTCACCCCTCTTAATATCCCCGATTTTAATATTCAATGATGCCCCCTCCGAAGTGCCTCCACTCATCATCTTTTTCGTAAACCTCAATAAATCTTTCCGCTTGCTCTTTCAATAACTTACCACGGACTTCCTTCGGTAATTTTAAAAACTCCCGCTTCTTTTCCAACGAAGATTTCAGAGGATGAAATTCATCTCCTAATAACTTTTTAGTTTCTTCTGAACTGATCATCCCCTCGGAATAGGCATGCAAAACACTTTTCTCAAACCATTGCGATTTTTCTTCTTTCATTGGCATCGGCTCACTCTTTTTCCAATTATTTTTATTGATAAGTTTGTACCAGCCCGAAAATGAATTTGGTGTTATGATTTTTAAATCCAATAATCTATATAATAACGCCTGTAAACTAATCCCAAAAGTTTTCTTTAGAATCAATAATTCTCGAAGTTGAAAATTCGCACGCTTGCTTCCCACTAATTTTAATACAGTATCAGAAGGAGATAAAAACGCACCTCCAAATCTAAATGCAACTTTTTCCTCATCAATATTGGAAGAAATATTAAGTACTAAATGACCCAATTCATGTGCGAGATTTAATCTCTGTCTCTCTCCGGAAATATTTTTCTTCGATACTACCGCCGCAGATTTTATATGCGAATCATTTGTATAAGCATAAGCCGAAATTCCGACAAATGATTTTTCACTATCAATAAAAATAACATTAATAAAATTATTTTCTAATAGCTCCGTTAAATTGCTAATAGGGTCTAAACCCAATTTCCACTTTGCCCGCAAGTCCAATGCCGCTTGCTCGACTTCTTCAATTCGGTTGATGTTATAATACTTAATCGGTAGATTCGGCTTTGACGAATGATAAAGCAGTTCCTGAATTTTTATCCGCTCCTCAAGTTTGGTCTTGATAATATTTTCAACATAGTCCTGACTTTTTTTCGGAAGCTTTGCGGTTTTTCTGTAAGCGACAAATTCAATAGAAGTTTCAGGTACGGTTAGTATGTCAATTGTTTTTACACTTAATGCTTTAGCAATTGCGGTCATCACTTTCACCGATGGCTTTATCAAGTCCCGTTCATATTTAGAAAGTGCATTCTTTGAGACAATCCCATTCATAGCCATTGCTAATTGGTCTAATGAAAAACCCTTCGCCAATCTAAACTGTTTTATCCTTTTTCCGTACATATACTCATTCCCAAATGTGGTTTACAAAAATACAGAAATAGTATGACATTGTAAACCATAATTAACTAGAGTATGCCCAAAAGGAAAGAGTATTCCTGTTTTACACTATCCATCTTAAGTGGCGTATACCAGAATCCGTTATGAGATTAAATATGTATGTTGGTGCTTTAGAATTAGTGTTAGCTTTAGATTTTGCTCTCCGCTTTTTGAGGCATATAACTTCAATCCGTTAAGAAAATCGTAATGAAACGAGCGCATGAATTTACATTGAAGGTTTTTGTTTTATCCGCTTTTCATTGTCAGCCTTGATTCTTTGCTACTTTCTCATCAAGGAGAAAGTAGGGAGTGTTTCTCATCAAGAGAAAAGTAGAGAAAGCTTTTCATTATGAAAAAATTTAGGTTCTATCGTAATCAGATAGTAAGTTTAACTTTTTTGAAAATATTATTTAAAAATTCCTTATTATTCACCTATGCGTCTATCAAAAGAAGAAATAGAGATTATTAAGAAGTCCGTTTTGGATATCGATCCGAATGCGCTTATTAAACTCTTCGGTTCGCGTACTGATGATACTAAATTAGGGGGAGATATTGATCTACTATTGATCTCCGATAAATTATCATTCCATGATAAATTGACAATACTAGTCAATATGAAAAAATATCTCGGTGAACGCAAAATCGATATTATAATATTTAATAAAACTGACTTATTTCATAATTATATTAATCAAGATGCGGTATCGCTATGACAATTGATAATAAAGCCGTATTGCTTGAGTTACTTGGTAAAACAGAAAAAGCAACAACACGATTAAAAACATCTTTTGATAAATGTAGCAGATTTGATTTCATTGATAAAATAACTGATGATGAGCTTGAAACTCTGGAATCATTAACCGCACGGTTTGCTCGATTAAGTGATATAATTATTAAAAAGATTTTTAGAATTATTGAAAAGATTGATCTTGATTCTCCGAGCACAATTAGAGATTCAATACTATTAGCTGAAAAAAAAGAATTAATTGAATCAGCCGAACTATTTTTCAGAATAAGAGAATTAAGAAATATGACGGCACATGATTATGAAGAAAATGAAGAAGCATTAATCCCTCATTTCAAAGAAATTATTTATCTCACTCCATACCTCTTCGATTCGTTTGATAGAATCAAAACCTACACAAAAAAATATTAAAACATGCTTTAGTTTTTGATTTCCGTTCTTCTGGGCATACAACGGAATCCGTTAAGAAAATCGTAATGAAACGAGTGGATGAATTTGCATTGAAGGTTTTTGTTTTATCCGTTTTTCAGGGCATACAACGGAATCCATAAAGAAAATCGTAATGAAACGAGTGGATGAATTTGCAT
>JALNXG010000166.1 GCA_023230485.1 Melioribacteraceae bacterium | reverse complement strand
GATTGAAGAATATAAAAGTCAGCAAAGATTTAATTTTGAATAAGATTGAAATAATAATTGACACATTAGACCTTGTATATTATTATTGTATAGAGGTTAAGAAATGGAATACATAAGAACATCTGAAGTAATAGAATTAGCGAAAGAAGCCGGATACATGGATAAAGATTCTGACTGGCACGATGGCCGGAAAGTGCTGTCATTATGGCATAAGAAATATAAGCTCGGAAAAAAGACAGTAACCGGGAGGCTGCTTTTCAATAAGGCAAAAACATTAAAATTTCTGGAAGGCAAAGAATAATATGAGCATTTTAGGATTTATCAAAGATGTAGTATTATTGCCAGTCGATATTGCGCTGGATTTGACGATGATAACGCCGGGGAAAAGAATAATCGATGCCGCTGATGATCCGAATAAAAACGATTCTCCGTTCGGCACAATTGACAGGATTAAATCAATGGTAAATAATTTTGACGAGACAAAAGATAAATAATATGTTATACTTAGTTCCGGTTGCGTTTGGTATTTTCGGGGTTATAGTTTGTATTAAATTGATACGCATATGACACAAGAACAAATAAGATCCGAAGTAAATAACATAATCGAAAGCCTTAAGAAAGATGATTTTGACAATGAGGCTATAAACTGGGCTGATTTAAAAGTCAATGAAGTCAAGACTGAAATCAATGTAATTATCGATGAAGCCGATCCGGATTCTTATAATTTCAGATCGACCATAGAGAATTTATTTCTGCAAAAATTCGGTATTGAAATAAATGTCATAACAGAATGGTGAAATGGATAGATTAAAGCAAATCGAAAGACTGAATCAATCCCGCGATAAAATTAAACGCCAGTTATTATTGAATTATTATTTGACTAATGACCCGGACATATTACAATTGATTGTGAGGTTATGACAAAATGAAATCAGAAAATATATGTAGTAATGCAATTCTTTGTTTTCCCGACGGTATGAAAATAAATATAAATGATTTAAATGGATTTAAATTTAAATTATCAATAATTAAAAAGATAATTTATAGGATTAAATTGCGCTGGAATTTAAGAAAAAGATATATTAAGTTTGAATGTAAAATTTCAAAGGATAAATAAATGAAAAAGATAATTACATTCATCATTCTTTTAGTATCAATATCGGCATACGCAGAGAATTCTATTCAGCCTTATGAAAACAGCTTTATTGTCACCGGGTTTAACAAACAAAACCAGATGATAATAAACCTGTCGTTAAAGTGGGGACTAATATATCCCTTTGAAACCGGTTTATATCTTACATACGAACAAAAGAGCAAATGGAATGTATATGACAGATCCTCGCCATTCATGGAAAATAATTATTCACCTGGTATAATATGGCAAAAAGATAATATTCTATGTTTGGATTTTATCCGGTTAATACCCTATGATCATATGAGTAACGGGCGTGACGGTCAGGAAAGCCGCAGCGTTGACCGTGGCGGCCTGCAAATACAGAAAAGCTGGGGCGATAAATTCAAGTTGGGAATAAACGAGCGATATTATTACTATTACGCATTATCAAATAAAAACCATAATTACGATCATTACATCGGACTATTTAAGTCTCAGGCCTTTATATCAATTGACAGCAAATATCAATACATGGATAGTCTTAAATTATACGTACAAGGTGAATGGACACATAGAGCATACTGGATTGAATCGGCTTTAATGACAAATATAATAACCGGTAAATTCAGTATGAAATTATTCGTATATTATCGCCGGGGTTACGCTCAATGGATGGCAAATTATAAAGACAAAACTGAATATTTCGGAATAGGTCTTGGATTGCAGTAAATGAAATATCACAAGAAAACAGAATTTGAATTAACAGATAAGGGCGAACCGTTTAAAAAGTTCACAGAAAGGATAAAGCAGAAAAACAGCATAGCCTGGCACAGTTACAAGAAAGGCGCTGACTATAATCTTTTAACAACAACATACGGTATTTATTCTGATAATTATTTGAATGTTAGCAAATGAAAACAATAAACATAAATAAAGTAATAAAAAAAATAAAAGAATTGGAAAAATTTGATACCGGAAGTAATGTCGATTGGGCAATAAATATAGGGTTACAACTGGCTATTGAAATAATAAATAGCAACATAAAAGAAAAGAAAGGAATAGAAGTTCCATCAGATAAAAATCATGAGTTACCTATCGGGACTAAGTTTATTTACAAGGGTAAAAAATATATAGTGGAAATAACAGAAAGTATAATAAAATGTACTGGATGCGGATTTTTAATTCAATCTTTGAATTGTGATAGATTACGTTGTTTTCCGAACCGTCGTAAAGATAAAACATCAGTAATATTTAGAGAGATAAAATAAAATGATACTAAGACAAAAGATAGACTTCCTTATTTACAAAATAGCATATAACTTAATAATGTACGTCTGTAAGCATACCCCGGAATGGTCGTATTATTTAGAATTGCACATCAGGAAGTACAACAAAGAGAATCCTGTTAGTAAAGAATTAAAGAATGCCACTGAATTATGTTTTAATGAAATGACAAAGAAAAGGAATAGTAAGTAGTTTACATATATAAACAATATCAGTATGTTATAATATTAAGATAAATAGAATATGAGCGAAGAAATAAAGGAATTATCTGACAAACATAAGTTGTTTGTATCGGAATATGTTAAGAATAACTGTAATGCTACTAAAGCATATATGGCCGTGTACGAAGTTGATAACGAATCTGCAAGGCGCTTAGGATCGTTATTATTGACTAATATTGACATCAAGGCTGCCGTTAATAAAGAAATAGAAAAAATACTCAATGATAAGACAGAATTAACGCTTCAAGTTATTAACGAATATAGAAAAATAGCCTTCTCGGAT
>JALNXG010000165.1 GCA_023230485.1 Melioribacteraceae bacterium | reverse complement strand
GGAACCATGCAATAATTTACACCAATTCTGCTTAGAAATTAAACTAACTAGAATAATTTCAGAATTTAACGAAAGGGATAATCTGCATATTTTTTCGATTGTCTGGGATTTGTTTCGTTTTTTAATTCTAAAACCGAACTTAGAATAATATTACTTTTAATCTTTTTCTGATTTGGATTCCTAAAACAAACAGAACAAGTGTCGGACCATGAGAGATATTTATCTAAACTTAAATAATTTATTTCTTTTTGGGTTTCATTATCTATGATTAAAACGTCATCCACATATCTCCAAATGTATCCCGCGACAGTAACTCCACTTTTAGCTAAACAAGCGGAATTCATCTTTCCCGTAGTTTTATTAACCGATCTCGCAGCTTCGGTTAGGGACGGATACCACACCCCCGAATTGATACAAATAATAGGCAATTTATTTCTTGCGGGGATATGTTTTCCAAAATTATGATTTTGTAAGCCAACCATTTTTCCTTTGCGCGATTGAGAAACTAATTGTTTTTGTTCTTCGCTCATAGGAACTCCCCTGTTCCACGGGTCACGACCTCTTAATTTAGCACGAGTTTCTTCTGTGATTTTCCATCCCCTATTAACGCTGCCACCCTCGGCTAAATTGTATCCAAAACGCTTATCCCGACTTTTATAAAATGTAATCCAATAAATTTCCCGTTCATCCGCCAACTCCTGACCGTTTACAGACTCGACCTCTTCAAAAATAAAATTTTCCCATCCATGTTTATGAATGGCTTTTGTTATATAAGTATTATTTATTAAGTTTTTACCGTAAGACTTATGCGAGGATTTCCTTTTTCTAAGATTATCGGTTTGTCCAATATAAATTTTATTATTTTTAATATTTGTTAATTTATAAATAAATAGTTTTATCATACGGACAATTACTACTTTTCCTCTACTTCAAACAAAGAATGATACAGTAACGCGGCGGGATATTCACTTAGACCAAAATTAACGGCCATCTTACTGATTTCGGCGGCAATTTCGCTCTTATTGATTTTTTTGCTAATATCCACATACTCCGCAATTACATCTTCCCACTTGCTTTTTGGTTCGTTAATTACAATCTGCTCAACAATACTTCCTACTAATTCTTGTTGATCCTTATTGAGCTTCTTGATATTATATTGCTTTTTTGCCCAAATTTCAAGTTTTTTTTCAAGATTCGTAGCTGCGAGCAATGTATCGCGTAAAGTTTCGGGAGATGCTTTTTTAGACGCGCCAACATGTCCCGCCGGGGAAATTTTCTGTGTTGTCTGTTTGGCTGGGGTGCCTGCTGGTCTTCCGCCGTCTTCTTGAGGCTTCCCGAGTAGCGGGGCGTATAATCCGCCATCGCGGTCTGTTTTATATTCTTTTTGATCCCTGATGCTTTCGGCACGATCAGGCAAGATTCCCGTTTCTAAGGCTGTAATTGTTTCGTCGGCGGTTAGCAAACCAAGTTGCGCCATTTGAGCGACAATTCTTTCCCGCACGGCATTTTCTTTTAATACCAATGGTGCATATTCGGGAACGGGAATATCTTTGAACCCAAATTCTTCGGCAATATTTTGCATTTCTGGAATAAGGAAATTATTAAGAAAGGCTTTACGATGATAATTAATTTTATGAACGAATACATCTAATTTTGAACTTGCGGAACTGAATTTCGAATCCCCTAACAACACATTTCCAAGCCCGGCGTCAATCAATTTATCTAAATTTTCATACTTCTTAGGGTCAAACAATTCTCCAATATCGGGGACTAACCACTGCCCTTTAATTGTATAATCTCCAACAATTACGGAAGCGATCGAATCTGTTTGAAAAAGTTGGTTCATGTTTTTAATTTGGCGGCTCGATGGAGCGCCAAGGGTCTCGGAGCCCATTGTTATAAGTAGCGTAGCACGAAGGACTTGCCGATTAATTTGCATGTCCAGCTTCATTATCTCTAGCTGCGACTCAAAAAGAGAAATTAAACCGAAAAAAGTAGGGACACTTAAGGCTTCATAATCTTGTTTTTTCTGAAAACATGCTATTAAGTTTTCGGGCGTCAGTGGTAAATTAACCACCATCATTCCGGGGATATTTTTTTGCGACTTATAAGACTTATATGCATGTTTTAATTCGGGCACTTGCTCAATTAGTTTTTGAGTAGCTTCGGAAGGATCATTAAAAATAGTATTAAGAGTGAAAGCATTTAACACCACATAATAAGTTGGATTAAGAAACGTCGTGATTCCGGTCACCCCCAAGCTCGATGGATTCAAAAGCAGATACTTAATAGTGAGTTTTTTGCCGGGGGTAATTTCCGCACCAAAAGCTTGATTAAACTCCTTGACTGTATTTTTGTTTAATGTGCTTCGTAACTTATAGAAGAACATATTACCAGAACGCCAATCTTCTAAATAGTATTCACTCTGTAAATTAAAGATGTTTATTTTTTCTAACCAGTTATTGAAAAAGGAACGAGATTGAGCAGACCCGCCGCGAAGAAGAATATTGCCAACGCATAATTCCGTAAGTAAATTAATGGTGGTAGTTAATTTAGGAATGTGAGTATAAGCGGCCTGTAAAAGTTGAAAGGCGGTGTTAATCCAAACCGAACCAACAGAAGACCAATTCGCTCCATAACCCCCTGCGTATGAAGCATTTGAACCGTGTGGATAAGGTGCCACCGATCCCTCTATAATATTATTATATTGCGCAGTGGGTGGAATTACCGATGCTATATTCTCGCGCATAGAACTTGTTGGGGCGGCAATGCTAGCCTTAACTTGTTTTATCGTGGCAGCGTCATCATACGAAGCTGTTGCTACCTGAAATCCTTTCCCATAAGCAGATAATTCTTCATTAATAGGAGATGCGGCGGATACAATTTTTTTAGTTTTTGGGCGTGCCATAATGTTAAATTACACCGTTTTAGGGTGAATTTGCGGTTAAAGTTAAGGTGCGGGGGCTATAATT
>JALNXG010000164.1 GCA_023230485.1 Melioribacteraceae bacterium | reverse complement strand
ACAAATAACCAAGTAAGAATTACTTCACTCAACGGAGTTTCAACCGACTGGTTCACGACATCTCCAATTACCTGGGCGAATGGCGATAACATCCGAGGATTTTTCAGAGTTCCTATTCTCGGATGGGGATCAAATTGTCAGATGAGCAGCGACGCGGAAACGCGGGTGGTTGCTGCGCATTGTTATTTATCAGGAAATGCAAATGTTGCACCAAATGTGTCATCCGTCAAAGTTCCGCTAAATATTTCATCCGATGATACTCACGGCGGTTTTGATGCTGCAAATAATCGATATATTGTAAAAGTTCCTGGCAAATATACTGTAAACTTCAAAGTTGCAACAAATGGTACAAATTCACTTGCAAATTACTATTGGATTGATCTTAGGAAGAGTGGTACTGCCATCCGGCGCGGCGAGCATCGTAAAATTGCAAGCGCGGGGGAGTTATGGGGTTTGGTGGGATCGGCATCTAGTATTGATTGTGTGGCCGGAGATTACTTTGAAATTTGGATTACTGGTGCCGGCGATAATTCGACAAATCAACTGACAATAGAAGCCGGGACAGTCACATATATGGATGTTTCAAGAATAGCAGGCCCGGCGCAAATTGCAGCATCTGAGAAAATATTTGCACAATATTCAACCGATGCGGCGTTGTCACTGGCAACCGGCGTAAATACCCTTATTGATTTTGAGGACAAAACGAATGATTCTCATGGATGCGTAACAACTGGCGCAGCATGGAAATTTACTGCGCCTCGTGCGGGATTGTACATAATAACTGCGAAGATAACATTCGCAGCGAATGCAACAGGCGAAAGATCGTGGTCATTGTATAAAAACGGTGTCAACGTGGAAGAAGGCCCAAATTTGAATAATAACGGTGCGTCCCTTTGGGTTCGGTGCTCCGGTTCAACTCAAATTTATTTAAATGCCGGAGATTATTTACAGATATATGGTAATCAATCATCCGGTGGAAATCTTGCTTTAATTGCATCAGGAGCAATTAATTTTATCAAAATTGTATCATTTGGATAAGTGTTTATGATGGATTCCGCCCCAATAATTTCGGTGGGCGGTATATAATAAATTTTTAGGAAAGGAATTATTGAGGTATAAATATGTTATATGTAAATATGTTTTAGCTGAGGAACCAACGATTTATGTTAATGATATTGAAAAAACTGTTGGTATTAAAGGAGTAGATTCTATCGAAGCCCCTGGCGGCGCGTGCGAAGTGGTAACGTGCAGTGCATAATTAGGTCACCTACTAGAAGCTCCTGGGATTCTGCTACCCCTGCGCTCCAACGAAGTTCTTGAAGCAATGTGTTATGAATAAATAAAAAAATAGTTTGTGTTGTTTTTTTTTATTGTTTCATTTCCAATCCTCCAATGTTTTTTGATTTTTTTCTTTCAATTCTATTTTTTCTTGTATTTCTTTATTTCCTCCCAATACTTCGAATATTCGTAGTAATGGTGGAAGTAGTTGTTTGTTAATGTAATATTCTGTATCTATAGGTATTCCATATTTTTTTATGTAATTTGGATCTTCTGCCCTATTCACAAACAAATCTTTCTTTCCTTTTCGTCCTCCGCTTTTTCCTTTTATTATGATATATTGTATTCTATCTCCGATTGATGGTGTTACATCTCCTCGATTTTTCATTCTTTCTACTAATTGAATATGTGGTTGTTTGTTTTTATACGAATTTATTCCTTTTGTGTATCTTCTTGATAACATCAAGTCTTCTAGCATTTCCGTATCTGTTGATATATTGAAATTTTTTATTTTTTGTACTTTTTCGTTTGCTAAACTAATTGCTTCATCTACTTTTCCTTCTTTAAGTATCAAATCTAATATCGTTCTTAGTGTAGATGATGTCAGGTTACACCAATCTCTTCGTACTGTCTCTATTCCTCTTATTTTTAGTTTATCTGTATAACCATCTTTGTCTTCGTCAAATATCCACATTGCATATCGTTTTTTCGCTACTAATATTCCTCTTCTTGCAAATGTTTCATATAGCAATTCCATTGGTTTTGGTAGATTTTTTGTTACTTCTTTTGAAATTGTGTTTCCTATTTCTTTTGCTTTTTCAATTGATAATTTTTTATTTGATTTTACTGATATAAATACCGAATCCGTATCCCCATAACACACATGTAATTCTTTTTCTTCTATATTCATTGAATTTATTACATTTTGTGTTTTTAAGATATTTTCTCTTCCGAATGATGTTACAGCATTTGCTATTCTTAGGTCATAAAGTCTTGCTCGTTGGTATCCTGAATATCCATAGAAGCTATTTAGTAATATTTTTATAGCATACTGTTTTGCATCCAATAGATCTCTTTCAGATCCACTAGATTTTTTCATTTTCTTCTTGATTTCTATTCTTTGATTCAATAATTCCTCAAGGATCTCTGGTACTATTCCTTTTTTTATCGTAGCTGGTACAAATTTTCCATTTCCGAATGGTGCTTTTATGATTTCTTCGCTATTTGATATATTTTCTTTGTTTAATACGGTCGAGTAACATAAGTTATATGCCATCATCAACGTTGGATATAGAGATTTGTAATCTAGTATTATCACATCTTCTACCAATCCTTTTTCTGGTACTAAAACAGCTCCTCCTTTTAATTCTGATGCATTCTCGAATCTTTCATCGGCTAATTCTGAATCTGGTTTAGAAGAAACTACTCTATCGTATTTTCTGAATCTTCTCATTAGCAGATTTTCAATCATTCCTGATTGCCCGCCATTTACTATGTCTTGTAGTAATGACCCACTCGCTTTAGACATTTCCACGTATTTTTCCATTAGTTTAAGTGTTGTTAGTAGTTCTAGTGCAATTATTGCATCTCTTCTTGAGTATGCTATGAATCTTCTTAAGTCTTCATCTGATCCATTTAACCATATCTGTTCCATTTCTTTTGGTTCTACATCCAATTTTTCTATTCTTAGAAATTT
>JALNXG010000163.1 GCA_023230485.1 Melioribacteraceae bacterium | reverse complement strand
TTGGATTGGGATCAAACTCACACATTCAATCTATCGCTAAACTATACAAATCCTTCTAAGTGGGGCGGTAGTGTTTTGTTTCAATATGGAAGCGGATTTCCTTACACTCCTAACCAATCAATGCAGCTCTCGAAATTACTAAGTAATAGCGAAATTAAGCCATATACAATTAATGTAAATCTCAAAATGTACTATGATATAATGATGTTCAACAACCTTAGATTATCACTCTTTGCAAGAGTTTATAATCTATTCGATATTAAAGATCAACTGAATGTTTATGGCGATAGCGGTACGGCTGATTTTACGATTACAGAATACAACTATCAAAAAAGTAAAAGTCCCGAAATTATAAACTCAATTGATGAATATTACCGTAACCCATCCTATTATTCCGAACCTCGCAGAGTGGAAATGGGTCTTTCAATCTTCTTCTAAAAAGCGGAACCTATTATGAGAAAAAGTAAACTGATTTTTTTATTAATAATATTTTCAACGGTTAGTATGCATGCCCAAAGTATTGGAAGGGGTTCTGCATCCGAATTGAAAAGTAATACGCATGACGGCAATCGTGTAATGACGGTTTTCAGCAACTGGGGTGTAATTGCGCAACCCGGTACTGAAGGTCCAGCCGGTGCTTGGAAATATAAAACTAATAAATATGTTGGTGATGTTTCACCGGTTGTCGGAGTAAGTTTTCCAATTAAAGATTATAACAGCGATGGAAAACTCGATACTCTTTATTCAGTTATTGTTACAAATGTTGATGGTCATGGAAAAGGAGCAATGGCTCCCGGAGGTGCAGTTCCCTGGACTTTTGAACCAATTCCCGGTTTTGCAGCGGCAGGTAATAAAATAGCTATGAGTAACCAGCCCGATACTTGGCCCCCATTCTGGCCCGATCAACCGACTTGGCGCGATGAAAATGGAGCAACGGAATGGAATGGATATTTTGGACGCGGTCAAATTAGTGCCGATCAAGAAAGTTATTTTATGATGGATGATAACTGCGATGAAAAATTTTATACAAATTATAAATTCTTACCCGATTCAACTGATCCTTCAAGAAAAGGGCAGGCAATTCGTGTAGCCGCAAGAGGTCTTCAATGGTCTGATTTTTTGGCGCAGGATGTAATATTCTGGCTTTACGAAATTAAAAATGTTGGAACTACAGTTTATAATCAAGCTGTTTTTGGTGCTATTGTTGGTACTTATGTTGGTCTACCGGGAAACGAATATTTAGATGATGCATCTTTCTTTAATATCAGAGAAAACATCACTTATACATGGGATTATGATAATTATGTTGATCCTGCTGCCAATCCTTCATGGCAAAACTCAAGAAACGATGTTGGATACGTTGCATATTCTTTCTTGGAATCACCTGGTAATAAATATGATGGCATTGATAATGATGGTGATAGCGGAGACAATGCTCCCTTATTTAATGCTGAAGATTTTAATCCGACAACTTTACGAGCCGGTCAAAAACTAATCCTTATTGATAAAAATACTTATGCACGTTCTGAGTTCGTTATGCCAAAATATCCTGTAAGTGTTGAATCGTTAGGTAAAACTTTTCGATTAGTTCCTGATTCTACAATCCTTGTCGAAGGAAATATGGATAAGAACGAGATACTCAACAAAAATGCTTATGATGGATACGACAATGATTTCGATGGTTTAATTGATGAAAACTACCAATTGCATTATCGCCAATATAAAAGAGAAGCATCCACTAAAAAAGTATTATTGGATACGCTTAATCCTCTAAAATACACAAGCTATATGTCAGGTTTAGCTAAAGTAAGTAAAATGATTGATGAAGGAAGAGATGATGGAATCGATAATGATAATGATTGGAGTAGAGACAATACCGGACAAATATTAATTGATGCGAATGGAAACTTAGTTGATGATACCGGTGAAGATGGTAAACCGGAGACTAATGATTTAGGAGAAAATGACGGAATTCCAACTTGGGGTGAATCAAATTTTGATAAAACTGATGTTGATGAATCAGATCAAATTGGATTAACAAGTTTCCACTATTTCGTTCCTTCTACCGATATCGATTTGGGCAATGAAAACGATATGTGGAGGAGAATTAAGCCCGGAACTTTCGATGTTCCCTCATCCGTCCAAAATAATACTGCTACACGTGGAGAAGATGGCGATTTTATGTACGGCTCAGGCTATTTCCCTTTACTCCCGGGTGCAATTGAAAGATTTTCTCTCGCCTTTAGTTTTGGTGAAGATTATGCCGCAACTATTAAAACTAAAAAAATTGCTCAAACAATTTATAACGCTAATTATAATTTCCCAAAACCACCCAATATGCCCACTCTTACAGCAGCAGCAGGTGATAAAAAAGTCATTCTCTATTGGGATAAGGTAGCTGAAAATTCTATCGATCCTGTAACTAAAGAAAACGATTTTCAGGGATATTTAATTTATAAATCAACAGACCCGAACTTTAATGATATAATGACAATTACCGATAGAGATGGAAATCCCAGAAGAAGTAAACCATTAGTTCAGTTTGATAAGATCGATGATGTAAAAGGATTATTTATTCCGGGTCGTGATTTAATGGAACTTAGAAATGGTGTACCGTTTTATCTTGGTGATAATACCGGTATTCAAAATACATTTGTAGATGAAGATGTTAAAAACGGAGTAACTTATTTCTATGCTGTTTGTGCTTATGATAAAGGCTTTGCAGAAAAGGATATTTTCCCGGCAGAAAATTCTCATATCATTTCAGCGGATGTACGCGGAAACTATACACCAAGTATTAACTGTGCTATTGTAGTCCCTAACGCACCGGTTGCCGGTTATATACCACCGGAAGATGGAGAAATATTAACTCGTATTGCTGGTAATTCAAAAACAACACCATATTTCTTGATTGTTGATCCAACTAAGGTTATAGACGCTGAATATGAAGTTAGTTTTAGTGATTCTATACAATCAGGTATTCCTATTGCTTATGCATATAGT
>JALNXG010000162.1 GCA_023230485.1 Melioribacteraceae bacterium | reverse complement strand
TATAGCTTGGGTGCTCTTTTATTTGCATTTGTTAATTTCTGGGCTTATATAGCTTTCAGTCAATTTCTTTTGATTTGGTATGCTAATCTTCCTGAAGAAACAATTTGGTTTTTACAAAGGTGGGAAGGAAGTTGGAAATATATTTCAATTTTATTGATGATGGTTCAGTTCCTTGTTCCTTATTTCGGTTTATTATCACAACCATCAAAGAAAGATGGAAAGAAACTCAAGTTTTTTGCACTCTGGATATTAGCTGCACATTATATTGATCTATATTGGTTGGCGATGCCCACTTTTAGTAAAGATGGTTTTCTATTTGGATGGATTGAATTAGCATATCCAATTTTGGCAGTGGGCATTGTTGTTCTTGTATTCTCGTTAAAAACGAAAAAAAATAATTTTGTAGCAATTGGCGATCCTAAACTAAAACGTGGAATAGACTTTAAATTATAATATGGAAAGAAAAAATAAAATTGAAGATGAAATAAGTTTCTCGGATTTGCTAAAAAATCCGATTAGATTATTTGGCTGGGTGTATCCATATATCTTAATACTAATAATTGTGGTCGGGATATTTTATGTCAAAAATCTTACGCAAGTTTCTTTTAATGCTCAACCGGTTGGATTTATTGATTCAACATTAATAAAGAAAGATGTCCTCCTGAAAAAAGGTGGAATAATGCCTGCTGTTGATTTAGCATTAATAAAATCTCCTACACCGGCATTTTTGGAAAAAGGCAAAGAATTATACAAAGCTAATTGCTCTTCCTGCCATGGTGAAACAGGTATGGGTGATGGAGCTGCAAGTGCCGGGCTAAATCCAAAACCAAGAAATTTCCATTCACTTGATGGTTGGACTAATGGAACTACATTTGATATGCTGTATAAAACATTGCAAGAAGGAATCATAAAGAACGGAATGGCAGCTTATGAATATTTGCCTCCACAAGATCGTATAGCTATAATTGAACATTTCAGATCATTTACAAAGTATCCTGAAATTACAGAAGAACAAATAGCCTCTACCGATCAAACTTATAATCTTTCGCAAGGTGTAGTTTTACCTAATCAAATCCCTGTAAAAAAAGCTGAAGAATTAATTTTGTCTGAAAATAGTGAATTATTTAATAAAACAAATAATGCTATGAAATTTGTAGCAAATGATACAACTAAGACAGCATCAATGTTAAGAGAGTATTCAAGTAATCTTAAAAAAGTTTTTAGTTCATATTTGGCTAATAAATCCTTTTCTGATATGAATTACTATGTTGGAGAAGTAACTAAATCGCCGATTGAGTTGGGTTATAAGGGAAGGGTAGTCAATCTATCTAATGATGAATGGCAATTGATGTACGGTTATATAAGAAATGTACTTAATTAACGGATATAGATTAATGACGTATTTTAGAATAATAATAGTAATAATTTTATTTTCTGCAATTTCTATTTCAGCACAAAAACAGATTGAAGTAGGTATTGATGAAAAATTAGGAGCATATCTTCCACTTGATACTAAGTTTGTTACTTCGGAGAATGATACTATAACACTCGGAGAAGTTATTAATGAACCGGTACTCATGGCTTTAGTATATTTTGAATGTCCGGGACTATGCAGTCCTATGCTTTCCGAATTAGCTTGGACAATCGATAAAATTGATCTAGTACCGGGTAAAGATTTTAAGGTAATTGCATTGTCGTTTGATCACCATGAAGATGTGAAATTATCTGCTAAATGGAAACCAAACTATATGCACTTAATTAAAAGAGATATTCCGGATAGTTCTTGGTTATTCTTAACCGGCGACAGTATAAATATTAAAAAAGTTACAGATGCAGTTGGATTCTTTTTCAAACCGACTCAAGAAGATTTTATACATGCAGGGACAGTAATTACAGTTTCTCCAAAAGGAATGATTTCACGTTATTTATTCGGTACTTCATATAATCCTTTTGATACAAAGATGGCTTTAATTGATGCAGGAAGCGGGAAGACAAATCCTACTATTGCAAAGGTATTAGAATTTTGTTTTAGCTATGATCCTGCAGGCAGGCAATACACACTCAATATTACAAGAATTATTGGGACAGTGATGCTTTTGGGTGTAGGTATCTTTGCCGGGGTTTTATTTTTCAAAAAGCGTAAAAAAAATATTGAAGAAAAGGAGCAACAAATAGATGATTAATGAAGCAGCTAATCCTGAAGAAAAGAGTTTTTATCAGGTATCTACAAATAAGCATACCGGTATTCTTTCCTGGCTCTTGACTGTGGACCATAAAAGAATTGGGATACTGTATTTAATTGCAATATTATCCTTCTTTTTGGTAGGTGTGATTATTGGCTTATTTATGAGATGGGAATTAATGTTTCCGGGCAAAACTATCATGGAAGCTCAAACATATAATACATTATTTACCCTCCATGGTGTAATAATGATTTTTCTATTTATTATCCCTGGTCTGCCTGCAATTTTTGGAAATTTCTTTTTACCGATTCATATTGGAGCAAAAGATGTCGCATTCCCACGTTTAAATTTGTTGTCATTCTACATCTATGTAGTAGGTGCTATATTAGTTCTTGTATCATTATTCTTGCCTGGCGGTCCGATCGATACCGGCTGGACTTTTTATATACCTTACAGTATTAGAACTTCGACTAACGTATCTATGGCAATCTTTGCTGCATTTATTCTTGGTTTTTCATCTATACTGACAGGAATAAATTTTGTTACTACGGTGCACAGATTAAGAGCACCAGGGATGACTTGGTTTAGAATGCCGTTATTTGTCTGGTCAACTTACGCAACTGCTTGGATACAAATCATTGCAACTCCAGTCATAGGTATAACGATTTTATTAGTTATTATTGAAAGAGCATTTGGAGTGGGGATTTTTGATCCTGCTCTAGGCGGAGACCCAATCTTATTCCAGCATTTATTTTGGATTTATTCTCATCCCGCAGTTTATATAATGATTCTTCCTGCAATGGGTGTAGTTTCAGAAATAATCCCAACTTTTTCTCGAAGGACAATT
>JALNXG010000161.1 GCA_023230485.1 Melioribacteraceae bacterium | reverse complement strand
CGATAATATAATGCAACAACTTTTTAACTTTTTTTCTGGTTTTCTTACTTTTTTTTAATTATTTATTAAATAATGCTTGACATAATCAGCATATATATGTATTGTCTTAATATAAATAAATAACAGGAGATCAAATCAATGAAAGTCTTAAAATCACAACATAACGGATCAACAATAATGAGATTCAAAATAGGCAATAAGACAATAGCTGTTAAAGCTCGTGCCTATTCGTTAGCTTTGAAAGAAGTAAATAAATATAAGGAAGTTTGGGTAAAATAATATGACTGCTCAATTTACAAAAGAAATAGACGAAACTTTAGAATTACTTGAGGATCAAAGACGACTTGTAGAATTAATAGAAAGACAAAGAACGAAAGAAGAACAAATTGAACTTGAGGAACTGATTAAATTATATAATCCAGAGTAGCCGGGGAAACCCGGTTAATGAGCTACTAATTTATTAGTAAAGGTTACAAGCCCTAAAAAAACACATAGGAGTTAAAGCAATGTTAAATACACAACTATTAGGAAATTTTAAATCAGTAGAAAATTTTGGAGGTCGGAACGGGAAAGTAAAAAACCAACTTAAAATACAGACCGACAAAGGATTGGTTTTCCAGTCGTATAATTCAGTGATTGCCGCCAATGTCTCCGGGAAAACTTATATTGACGCGGATAAATGGGATTATTCAACAACAACCGGGAAATATCGCAATCAGTTTTTAGGTGAAAACAAGGCAGCAACAGAAAAAAAGATTGCATCAGGCGAATATATTCTTTGTGATCTGAATTAACAAAAGCCCGGAACGCTTCAGGCGTGACTCCAATGTAAACCGGGCAAAGCAAAAAAAATATAAAGGAGTAAAGAGAATGAATAAAATAATTATGTATCAAGCCAGTTTTAAACATCCTAAAAAACGTAAACTACTATATGCTAAGTATTTTACAGAAAAAGAAATCCCTAAAGAACTCCGCGAAGGTAAAAAAACTTATTTTTTATATGGGGTGAATCCATGCTAACACCAAAACAAAAAGTATTTAAAAAAATATTTAACAAGTGGTTGCAAGAATACCAGGAAGCAGCACAAATCTTTAGAAATTCAGACCGTTATATACTAATGGATAAAGCAGACGAGAATAAACGTCTTGCACTATTAGCACTTGAAACAATCTATCAGGAGGCTTAAAATGAGAGCAATAGACAAATTTTATGAAGAAAACAGAAACGATGTAAACTGGATTAATATCTTATCCGGGCAACAGGTAGGCACAATTGATCTTGAACATCATGAAAGTTTCGGGGTATCAAGAAAAACTTTAAGATCACAATTAAGAAAAGATTCTTTTTATACTGCTGAACGTGGCGAATGTATTATGTTTGCCCGTAGACCTTTTAAATATTTTAAGTAAATCAGTTTTCAAATATCGGAAAGAGGCCGGGGAATTTCACCCCGGTCAATTTGGAGGTAAAAGAATGAAAAGAATTTGCGTTCTGTTAATACTTATAATGGCAGGTTCACAAAGTCAAGTATTTTCTGAGAATTGGATACAAGGATTACAAATATATCAATAAAATATTAGGAGGAAAAACCTATGAAAAAATTTACACAAAAAGAATTTGATGCAATGGAAGTTTCTGAATATGGCATTAAACAATGCCCTTCAGGGGACTATTCAGACATTAAAAATTTCGGGGAGTGGTGCTCATTCGGGGAGTGGTGCTCATTCGGGGAACAGTGCTCATTCGGGAAGCGGTGCTCATTCGGGGAGTCGTGCTCATTCGGGGAACAGTGCTCATTCGGGGAGTTGTGCTCATTCGGGGAACAGTGCTCATTCGGGAAGCGGTGCTCATTCGATTACTTCCCTATGTTATTACGGACGCAATTAGGCTATATGTCCGATAAATTGACGCTCGAATTGATGCGCCGCGATGCGTGGTCGCATCCAAAACCCGAATTATTCGACCAATGGCAAATTACAGGTATTTGCCCGTATCAATTAGGAATAGAAAGGCTGCATTTCTTCCAAGAAAGCAGAGAATTATGGATTCCTGGAAAACCTGAAATGAAAGACAGCGATTTAATTATTGCTATTTGCAAAGAAAAAAACTGGAAAATAAAATATTAAGGAGAAACTATGGATCACGAAAGAATTATAGCAGACTATGAGAAGGGAAAGGCGGAAATATTGCACGAAGTAAAGCATTTAATTACTTATGTCGGACCGTCACAGGCTGCCAGAATCACAGGCTCGGACGTTACTACGATGTCTAATCTCAAGAATGGCAGGCGGGACAAAGTAACGTCTTATAAAATGCTGCTGAAATATAAAAATGCCTTGACAGGGAAAGAGTAAACCGTTATCTTAATCAGACATTGATTTACTCCAACTAAGCCGTAGAAATACGGCTATTTTTTTACTTTAATTCCTGCAAGCACTGGCTATAATTACGATATAGTTTAGAATCGTCATAATTAACAGGATTCGGCAGTCCTTTTTCGTTCGTTCCGAATACTTCTGCCTGACATTCCATCCTATGAAGTCTTTTAATATATAATTCTATTTGAGGCATCGCACCGGATTTGTCTTTACTGTCAAAATACATCTTATTTGTATTTAAGATCATGTTATATTCGATGGGAATATCTTTTATCCAGATAGGTTTATATGTCTGACAACATAAGAAAATAGTAGACACCAAGAATATAGCTAAAATTGCAAATAATATTATTAAATATTTCTTATTCATCTTTTTTAACCTTATCCGCAAATTTTGAACCTACACTCCCGGCAATCCCTATCCCGGCAAGAAATGTCAAGTAATCGAAATACAATTCCAGCTTGTTGTATTTGTCGCTTGTGATGTAAGCAAGACTACCAACAAGCAAGAATATTAAGACTAAAATGTATTTACGATAACCGTAGAATTTCATTTATTTAATAATCCCATAGTTTCAGGCGATAATCCGGCACAGAATGGCTTCATGGGTTCATAATCAGAATGTTGCTTTACTAATCCGATGTCATATTTTACTTTTAAAGTTTT
>JALNXG010000160.1 GCA_023230485.1 Melioribacteraceae bacterium | reverse complement strand
TATTCAGGCACATTTACACCGGTGAGATGCAGAAGTTGAGCATAGCAGAACGCCGCACTAAGAAGTGGTACTACTCCAAGACCTAATGCAATCGATTTATTAAATGTAATTTGATCGATTATTCTTTTTGAGATAGAAGAAAATACTGGATTATTATGCTTTCTACCTTCACGGTTAAAATAGATTGAATATATCAATGACCCTGTAAGAATGCTTACATAAGGAATAAATATTATATAGGTAAGCACCAACAAATATTTAAGCAAAACCATGTGGTGCGCTGATTGAGGTAAAACCAAATTATCTAAAAAATCCATCATTATTCCATTTTAAAATTCTGTTAGAAATAATTTATCTATTGAAAGAATAAGTACAACGATCAATACATAAAGATTAATGCTAAAGAAAGCATTTCGAAAAGTAACCTTTTCCAAATAATTGGAAAGAATTACTCTAGTATAAAAAAGTAAACCGGCTCCAAATAAAAATAATCCTATAACAGAAATTCTATTTGAATTGAGTTCAAATACCGGTATCAAAAAAGAACTGACAACTAAAGCAGCAATCCAAATAAATGTAATTCTGCTCAATTGCTGATTAGAAAAAATTTGTGTAAGTGTAGGAAAGCCTGCATTTTCATAATCTTTTCCATGAATCAAAAGCAGTAACCAGAAATGAGGAATCTGCCATATAAAAAAGAACAATGCTAATGCTACTGCCTGATAATCAAAAGGATTACCCCCGGCTGCAGTCCATCCGATTACAGGAGGTAACGCCCCAATCACTGAACCTGGTACTACTGCCAAAGCATTAATTCGCTTTAATGGTGTATATATAAGATTGTACCAAACTAATGTAATCAGTCCCAGTAAAAGCGAAATTACATTTGTAAAATATATTAGAAAAAACGACCCAATTAAAACTAAAATTGCAGCAAAAATAATTACGCCAGTAGGAGATATTTTCTTTGTTGGTATTGGTCTATTTTTGGTTCTTTCCATCAATAAATCAGTCTTTCTTTCCTGAAAGTGATTTAAGGCAGATGCACCACTCGCCAATAAAAATACACCCAAAATTGGAAAGATTATATTAAAATCTAATTCTCCTTTTTGAAGTATATAACCGATACCGGTCGAAAACGAAACAAAAAACGTTATTCTTACTTTTGCTAACTCTAAAAATATATCTATATAATTCTTTACTTTATTCAATCAATTATTTCTTTCCTGATGTTGATTCCTCAAGTTGATTACTAAGCCATTTATCAAAAGATTTTTTAGGCATTACTACTACTTTACTATACATCATTGAGTGATTAAGTCCGCAATACTCTGCACATGCGATATCGAAAGCACCAGTTTCCTTTGCTTTGAACGAAAGAAAATTTGTTTTACCCATCACCACATCTTCTTTGATCCTAAATGCAGGTATAAATAGTGAATGATTTACATCGACTGATTTAAGCTCTAAAGTAATAGTTTGATTTATAGGCACGTACAAGGTATCGCTTCTCACACCATTATCATAACCAAATTCCCAAGACCACATTCTTGCAGTAGCTTGAATTGTATATGCATCTTTATCGACTTTCCTCATTTCCATAAAACCTGTATACCCGAAATAAAACATAGATAGAACTAATAAAGTCGGGATTGCTATCCAAATAATTTCTAATGCTATATTGCCATGTATATCAACCGGTTTATGACCTTTCTTGCGATTGTACTTAAAAACAAAATAGACCATGGTAACCGTAATTCCGAGAAGAAGAATCACGGAGATACCAACAATATAAAGCATTACAAAATCAACAGTTTCTACATGAATTGTAGGAGCTGAACTCATTATTCCCTCTTAGCGATAAATATAATCGAAAAATGTTAATAAAAATATTATAAATAAAGTAATGCCACTTACAGCAATAAACACCTTAAAAATCGGTTCTTCGAATTTAATATGCATAAAAATATTAATCACAAAACCCGATTTAATTGCCGCAATAAGCAGAGCGACAAATAAAGTATATTGCCCTAAACTGATTCCCGCAACAGTTACAGTAATAGAAGTTAAAGCCAATAATCCTACCCACACTAATACGAGCGTAGTATAACTGCTGCCATGTTTTTCAGTAGATGTATTATTATGTTCCATCAAATCCTCTATTGAATTAAGTAGAATAACGGGAATAAAAATATCCAAATCAAATCGACAATATGCCAATAAAGACCAGAGTTTTCTAATTTAATGTAATTATCACTTGTAATTTTATTTCTAATCAAAAAGACTAACATAAAAGTTAGTATTATTACACCAATAATTATATGAAAAGCATGAAGCCCTGTCATCACATAATAAAGACCAAAAAAGAGAATTTCGCCATTATGCTTTTCAAGTAATTCTTTTGAACCAGGATATATACCATGTGATATTTTTGCAGACCATTCAAAAAACTTATTAACCATAAATAATATTGCAAATAATAAAGTAGAGCAAAGCATAATTATCGATAATGCTTTATTCTTCTTTTGAATTGCGGCAATCGATAAAGCCATAGTTAAACTGCTTGTAAGCAATATAATAGTATTAAGAGTACCAATACCCGTATTTAATTCCATGCCTGCTAAATGGAACTGATCGGGATACTTATAACGATAAACTGCATAAATTAAAAACATACCACCAAAAAGAAGTACCTCTGTAAATAGAAAAAGCCACATTCCCATACGCGCACCAACATCATCTCTATGAGCCTGATGCGAAGTTGGTGGAAGAGTTGCTTCAATACTATTCGCCATATTTCATCTCCTTAAGTTGGCTAAAATCGTATGGTTCATGTGTTATAGTTGGGATTTCATGAAAATTTTCCATCGGTGGTGGCGATGCGATATGCCATTCTAATGTTACTCCACCCCATGGATTTGCAGGGGCTTTCTTCCCTTTATATAAAGCATGAATTAAATATCCAACTACAAAAAATATTGAACCTGCTAAAATCCATGATCCTATTGTAGATATTAATTGGAGCTGAGCAAATTCCGGAAGATAATCATAATATCTTCTAGGC
>JALNXG010000159.1 GCA_023230485.1 Melioribacteraceae bacterium | reverse complement strand
TATGGATATCGAAGCAAAGAATCGAATAACTTAGAAAATCTTTATCGTAATTCGCGCAGTGAAGGATTTGGTGAAGAAGTAAAACGAAGAATTATGCTCGGTACTTATGTCCTTTCATCCGGTTACTATGATGCATATTATAAAAAAGCACAGAAAGTTAGACGAATGATTAAAAATGACTTTATGGATGCTTTTAAGGAAGTCGATTTAATACTTACACCTACATCCCCTTATACTGCATTCGATATTGGAGCTAAAATCAGCGATCCGATGGAGATGTATTTAGGTGATATTTATACTACTTCTGCTAATCTCGCCGGTATTCCGGGAATTAATATCCCTCATGGATATGACGAACAAAATATGCCTATTGGCATTCAATTTCTCGCTAATCAATTCAAAGAAGAAAATTTAGTGGCGATAGCAAATTATATTAGTGAATTATCAAAATAGTTTATAATAATTTTTAATAATAATAAACAAGGCAAATTTAATGAGTATTCTACTTGATCAAAATACAAAGGTAGCAGTTCAAGGAATTACCGGCAGCGAAGGTTCCTTTCATGCTATGCAGATGATTGAATATGGGACAAATGTAGTAGCAGGTGTAACACCCGGGAAAGGTGGAACTACGGTTCTTGAAAATGTACCTGTATTTAATACAGTTGAAGATGCTGTTAAGACAACAGGCGCAGAAGCATCGGTTATCTTCGTTCCACCGGCATTCGCTGCAGATGCAATTTTAGAAGCTGCTAATGCAGGCATAAAAGTAATTGTCTGTATCACGGAAGGGATTCCGGCTAAAGATATGGTTAATGTTTTCAATAGTATTAAAAATAAAGATGTTAGATTAATCGGTCCGAACTGCCCCGGAATTATTTCTCCGGGTAAAGCAAAAATCGGTATCATGCCCGGCTTCATTCATAAAGAAGGTAAAGTGGGTGTTGTCTCCCGCAGTGGAACTCTTACTTATGAAGCAGTGAAACAATTATCGGATCTTGGTATCGGTCAATCCACATGCGTTGGCATTGGAGGCGATCCGGTTATCGGTTCTCAATTCATTGATATAGTAAAATTATTTAATGAAGACCCTGATACTGAAGGGATTGTAATGATTGGCGAGATTGGCGGTTCAGCAGAAGAAGAAGCCGCTGAATATATTAAAGCAAACGTTAAGAAGCCCGTAGTGGGATTTATTGCAGGTAGAACAGCTCCTCCCGGAAGAAGAATGGGTCATGCAGGCGCAATAATTTCCGGCGGAAAAGGTACTGCGGCAGAGAAAATGGAAGTAATGGAAAAAGCTGGTATTCATGTAGTGCAATCCCCTGCTGAAATCGGTATTACAATGAAAAAAGCACTTGGTTTATAATAGTATAATAATTGGAGGATAATTTGAGCAACAGAACTTTGGCGATTCTTAAACCGGATTGCGTAAGAAAAGGATTAATTGGAGAAGTAATTACTAAAATCACTGATGATGGGTTTAAGGTTACTGCACTCAAGATGGTAAAATTAACAAAAGATTCAGCCGGTGGGTTTTATGAGATTCATAAAGAACGACCTTTCTTTGGCGAATTGATAGAATATATGACTTCCGGTCCTTGCGTGCCGATAGTTTTAGAAAGAGAAAATGCAGTAGAAAATTTTAGGAAATTAATTGGTGCTACCGATCCTCAAAAAGCTGACGAAGGAACGATAAGAAAACTTTATGCAGAAAGCATTCAGGAAAATATTATTCACGGTTCTGATTCAGATGAAAATGCAGCAAAAGAGATAGGACACTTTTTTTCAAGAAAAGAACTTTTAGAAATTAACGGATTTTAATTATTATGAAAAATTTATTAGTTGTATTAATGATTGCACTTCTTTTTGGATGTGGCAAAGATGAAAAAAAAGAAAACGTTGCTGTAGATGCAAAGTATAAAGATGTTGTTGGTAATTTAGAATCAGTTGATGAAAATATGCCTGATATGAATCTTCTTTATAAATTCAAAAAAGGTGATAAATTTAGTTTCAAACTAACTACTATCTCCTCTACCAATGCTGTTATAGAAGCTGATTCTACAATCAAAGCTGATTCAAAAGAGACTACAAATTATACATTCGATTTTGAAGTGCTTAATAAAAAAGGTGCTGAATTTGATCTTAATGTAAATATCAAAGCGATTGCTATTGATGCTGAAATGAACGGTCAGAAATTTAATTTTGATTCTAAGAAACAATATACTCCTGAAGAAAAGCAACAGTATCTTCAATATACCGTATTGATCGATCATCCATATAAAATCGTAATGGATCAATCAGGCGAGATTAAAGATGTAACCGGATTAGAGAAAATGGTCGATGAAATGTTAGCAGTACAAGCTAAGGGTCAGAAAGTACCACCGGAACAACGTCAAGGCTTAATTGAAAATTTTGAACAAGGCGCGATTAAACCAATGACTCAATTAGTATTCCGTAAATTACCTATTCATCAGATCAATAAAGATTCTGTTTGGGCTGATGAATATCCCGGCTCTATTGGTGTATTTCAATTGAAGAATAAAGTTGATTTTAAATTGGAAGACTTTGTTAAAGTTGGCGAAAACAAAGGTGCCGTAATTACCGCTAAACTCAACGTTACATGGGAGGGCAAGAACAAAGGCACCCAGGAAGGTATTGAATATGAATATAAGAATCCTGTAATCTCAGGTGATGGGATTATTTTGTTTGATATCGATAGAGGTATTGTAAAGAAATCTGATACAGGCACCGGCTTAGAACTAACTGTTATGATGCAGGCAAAAGATTCTACGGGTAAAATGAAGAAAACCACTCGTACAGAAAAAACTTTGAATAGAAATGTAGTAGAACTATTATAAAAAATCCTCTCCGGCATTGGATCCTTCAATGCCGGAATTTCCATATTTAAGTAGTATTATTTGTGGTAAATAATACTACAAATCCTATATAAAATACACCTCATTTGCAGTTTTTTAATCTTTACACCAAATACCCATATTTCGCTCTTTAATTCCACTCCCTATAAATCCTAAATTGTACTCAAGATTTTTAAGAAGCACTCTGTTTACTTTTTACAATCTGGTACAAATTAATAAAGGAGTT
>JALNXG010000158.1 GCA_023230485.1 Melioribacteraceae bacterium | reverse complement strand
ATCAATTTTATCACTTTCACTTCTCAGAAAACGAGCGAATAATTCCTTTTGTTCATCGGTGCTAAATTTTTGGAAACTAAGATTCACTGATTTTACTTGAATCTTTCCGAGATGTTTTTTGTTGAAGTTCTCAATAAGTATTTGGTGAGCCTCTGAGATATGCCCGGCAATTATTATCGTTTTTGCCGAATCTTCGTTAGTTTTAATTTCATTGTCTCGCGAAAAAAAGAAGAATATTATTACGGAGAACAGAATGATTCCGCCGATATAATAATGGAGATTTGGAGATTTCTTATTCATCATATTTCCCGAGCTAGACTAAATTGAATTTTAAAGGTCATGATAACATTTTAGGCAATGTAAAAATAAATTTACTTCCTTTCCCGATTTCACTTTCTACCCATATTTTACCACCAAGTTTTTCTACAAGTTCTTTGCATAATATAAGTCCAAGACCGGTGCCAACTTCATTGTATGTTCCTACTGAAGTATGGTGTACTTCTATTTTGAATAATTTATTTTTATCCTCTTCACTCATTCCTATTCCACTATCTGTAACAGAGATAGCTATTTCATTATCTCTATCTTCGGTTTTTACTTTAATTATGCCATTAGGTTGAGTAAATTTGATTGCATTTGTAATTAAGTTACGCAAAACAGTTTCAGTAGCCTTTTCATCAGCATAAACAATGGAGTTTTCTTTAACATCGTTTTTTAAGAATATATTTTTATTCTGAGCATTTGTTTTAAGAAGATCAATTGTTTTAATACTTGTTTTATAGAAATCCATTATCCTAAATTCATAGTCCATTCTGTCAGTTTGAGTTCTTGCCCATTCAAGCAAATCTTCTAGAAATTCGAAAAAGTTTACAGATGATTTTCGTAATAGTTGAATCATTTCTTTAATTTCATCTGAAGTTAGCTCAACATAATCTGAAACTAGCATTTCTGTTAAGCCAAGAATACCACTAAATGGACTTTTTAGATCATGCGAAATGATTGAGAAGAATTTATCTTTATTGGCATTTGATTCTAATAAACTTTTTTCAGATTCTTCAAGTTTTGAATTTAACTCAAACAACTCATTTGCAGTTTGCTCCATTGTATCGTGTGCCACTTTAATATCATTAATGTAATTGGATATCGCTTCTTGAGCTAATTTTTTTTCTGATATATCATCCAAGCTTGTAATTCTAATCGATTTACCATCCAATTCAATAGTCTTTCCTTGAATTTCAACCGGAATTTTCCTCCCATTTTTATCTTGGGCTATCGCTTCATATCTCAGAGTCATGTTAGAAAAACTGTTTTTATTAATAAGTTCTTTCGATTCATCCGCCATCAAATAACTTATATTTTTCCCAATAGCTTCCTCGGTAGTATATCCAAACAATTGTTCTGCTGCATAATTTTGCCCGGTGCAAATACCTTTTTCAGTTAAAAAAGTCGGTAGTAAAGATGAATCAAATAATGCTTTAAATCTAACTTCATTCTCTTTAATTTTTTTAGAAGCAATTGCTTTCTCAGTAACATCGTAAACCACTGTATATCGTAATTTTTTATCTTGTACATTAATATTTTCTGCGTAAAGAAGAACTTGTTTTATTTCACCATTTTTAGCTCTTAACTCTGCTTCAGCTTCAAATACTCCACCTTTGGAATTTGAATTACTCATAATATTTTCATGTGATTCTTTTGTCAAAATATTTAATTCAAGTGCTGATTTACCAATAACTTCGTTTTTGTTAAACCCTAATAATGAATAAAAAGCATCATTAACTTCAAGATACTGCCCTGTTTCTAAATCGCTAATACCACAAGCAGAAGGATTTAAGTAAAACACTTTTGAGAATTTTTCTTCAGATAATTGAATCTTAGCCATATCATTTGCAACTCCAAATATTACAGGCTTTCCATCCCAAATACCTTTAGTAACCTTTGTTTCAACAGGTACCTGTTTGCCTGATTTAGTTAGAAGTGGAACCGGGCAAAAATCAGCAGTACCGGCTAACATTTCGCCTACAATTCGTCCGGCTTCTTCTCTTCTTTCGGGTGGGTGAACCATTAAAACAGAGTTACCATCTAGTTCATCCCAACTATACCCCAGCCTATTGATAACGGTATTATTTACATGAATCATATTCCCGGCTTCATCAAGAACAAAAAGAAAATGGTCGATTGAATTAAAAAACATTTCATAATTTTCTCGGGTTTGTATCAACAAGGCTTCAGCTTTTTTCCGTTTTGAAATATCAGAATGAGTACCCGTCATCCTGAGGGGCTTCCCTTCATTGTCCCACGATACAACCTTCCCTCTATCTAATATCCAGATCCAACTACCGTCTTTATGCTTCATTCTTGATTCGAACTCGTAATAATCTATTTCACCGGAAAAATGTTTTTCTAGATGTTCATTGGAATTTTTTAAGTCATCAGGATGTGTGTATTTTATCCAAGTTTCAATACTAACAGGAGATAATTCTTCTAAAGTATAACCGATAATTTCAGCCCAACGCTCGTTAAAAACTGTTTCATGAGTTTGAATATTCCACTCCCATGTTGCAACCTGTGTTCCTTCTATAATACTTTTTAAACGAAGCTCGCTTTTTTGCAGCTCTAAATCAGCACATTTTTTTTCGGTAATATCGGACATATAACCATTCCAAACGACACTACCATCATCAAGTTTTTCAGGTTTAGCTATTCCGCGTAACCACCTAAGACCTTTTTTAGGCAAATTTACTCTAAATTCGTAATCCCATATTTCAAGTGTTTCGAATGATTTCAATATCGATTCAATAACCGAATCATAATCCTCCGGATGCAGTCTATTTAGAATTATTGCAGAATCCGTTTTTACTTCTTCCGGTGTTACTTCATATACATCCCAAATGTTTTCACTGGCATAAGGGAAACAATTACGTCCATCCGGGAAATATTGAAATTGATAAATAACTCCAAGTGCATTCTGTGTGAATAGTTTTTTATAAAACTGATTAAGGAAGTTTTGCTTTTCTTCACTTTCTTTAATTTTTGATTGTTTTAATTTAGAGTCGGGTATTCTAGATGATATATCGGTATAAACTGTTGATAAATAACCTTCTTCGGGTGAATAAACTTCTATATTATACCAACGTTTTAACAATTTCGAATACCATTCAAAACCGT
>JALNXG010000157.1 GCA_023230485.1 Melioribacteraceae bacterium | reverse complement strand
CGTAGTTGCACTTGTCTGCCGGTTTACCTACCTCCGGTAGGTGAACCTGCCGATTTACCTACCTCCGGTAGGTGAACCTGCCGATTTACCTGCCGAAGGCATGGAGGCATGGAGGCATGGAGGCATGGAGGAACGGAGGCAGGAGGCATGAAACTACGCCCGGGTGGGGACTTTCCCGTGTCATTAATATGCGTTTAGTAAAATGGGTGCGCAACAAGTATCGAAAATTCAGGCGTCGCCATTGGTACAATGCTTACAAATACCTTCGGGGAATAGCCGAAAGCTATCCGAATATATTTGTGCATTGGCAACATGGTTTCATGCCTTGATAGTCTTTGTCATGAAGAGCCGTATGAATCGAGAGGTTCATCCCGCACGTGCGGGAGTTCTGTGAGTTCTGATAATTATCGGAATGGGGTGTATCATAACCTACTCGACTTTTACTTCCAAATGATTTATGTCTTGTTATAAAACTAGACTCTAAAAAAGTATTTCACAGTTTTTTGACCTTTTTCGATTGCTAACAATACTATTTACAAGTTTTTGACTGAGTATATCAGAAAATGGTTTACTGGATTCTGGTTTGTATAAAATTTCGAAGTCACTTTCATTATCGAATTTGGCTAGCCCAATATGATATCTTTCGAAAAGTTCAATATTATTTAATGCAGAATTTACACTTTTCGAGGACAATACAACGTAAGCAATATTGGAAAAGCTTTTATATCTGAATGCTTGCTTAGCGGCTCTCTTCCAGTCTTTTAGCTTAAGCTCAAAAGAAATGACAGCAACTTCATCTTCATATTTTGAATAGAATACAAAATCAGGAATACCAAATAAACCTTGATATTCTTTGAAATATGTATTTCCAAAATTTACTTTCAGAAATTTCTCAAACAACTTTGACATTTCCAACTCTGTACTAAACATAAATCAATTATCTAGTTCTTTTTGATATGCATTAATCACATTCAGCCAAGTAGGCAAATGTGACCCGTTACTATTATCATCCAAAAATACAACATTTTCAATTTTAGAAAATAAATTAATCGCTGTTCTGAAATCTTTTTTTATTTTCTCAATCCTGTAATTCTGGTCTTGTGGTATAGCTTTAATTTGATTGTCAAACACATAAAAATAATGTTTGTAAGGTTCAGGTTTTGCAAAATGCCATTTAAATTCTGGTTTAAACATTAACGGTTTAAATTCTGAGTCATCAAAATAGTCCTCATAAGAAGGAAGCAAACTTTTCATGGCATCTATATATTGATAATCTATCCACTGAAATAATTTTGAACTATACAATCTTGCATTAGGGGCTCTCATTGGGGTATTCTCTACATCTTGAAATCTTTTAATACCAAAAGACCTAAGATTTTCGTACGAACCAATTGAAATTGAATCAGGCATTGCAATACTATATAAAATAGCTTCCGTATTGGTGTAGCCAATATGAACTTCCATTTGGTTTTCTTTCAACACACGAATGAAACGCAAAGTATTTAATAAATAATCAAAATCTTTTATTTGTTTTGAATTGAAGTTATTTTCAAAAATCAAATAAACTCCATCAACTTGTTGATGGCTAGTAATCCAGTTTAAAACCTCGTTTCTCTTTTCTTCGTCTGACAGCATAATTGGTTTAACAATGACGGAGAGTAGAATAGTCTTCTTAATTTTATTTTCCCGAACATAATCGCAAAATGGTAACACAAAAAATTCTGTGCTTTGAATAAAATAAGATGTAGGATTATCTTCGTTATATCTAGTAGGAATTACCAAGTATTTAAAATCATTAGCCAATTGATAATCAACACAAAGTCGGGCTATTTGCAAATTACTATTATCAAGGTCAGGTGTTGAAAAGTCAGGTTTTAAATTTCCAGGAAAGTATGGGTATGTATGAAGAGTGCCTTTTGCTTCGTTGAGCAAATAAAGTTGAGGGTCTAAAAATCCATTTATTTTCAAATTGGAATCAATTCCTAATAATTTATCAGCATCAATATTAATTGGAGAAAAAATCAAACCATCTCCAGTTCCATTTAAATAGCTTTCACGATTCCAATTATCTCTAAAACCTGTTTGATGATATACTTTCATAATTGTTCTTGTTGTGAAATGAAATCGATTAACATTTGATAATTTCTAAACCTTTGATACGGTTGAGTTTTTAGTGTTTTATTTGCAAGTTCAGAAATGGAATTATTGTTTTTAACAAATCCTGTTTCTAAAACATAATTATTTTGCAATATATTCTCTACTATTGAGTAGTGATTTCCAACAATATTTGGGTCAAAAGGATGAACACCAAGAAATAATTCAAGTGAAATTATACCTAAAGCGAAAAAATCTGTACGAGGGTCAATTAGGTTTTTGTTATTATTTAATTGTTCAGGTGCAGCATATATTGGAGTGCAAGGACCTATTGGAGAAATTGTTTTAGTGAGTGTCTCTAAATCAAGAAATCTTGCTATCCCCAAATCAATAATACAAGGCAAGCCTGAAGGATGTATTATTATATTTTCAGGTTTTAGGTCACGATGAACTATATTTTTATCCCAAATAATAGAAAGTCCTTTTATTAATGAATCTAATAGTCTGAATATTTTTCTTGGTTCTTTAAATTCAGCCATTGAATCTCTAAGTGTTTTTCCTTCAATATAGCTTTCAACTATTTCAAATTCTTTCGTTTTAACATCAATATTAAAATGATGTTGTTGTGGATAATACTCTGACTTCAATTCTGAAAGGAGTTCGACTTCTCGTTTTATCCTTTCAAGAGAAGTAAAACTTTTAATAGCACCGCGTTTAATAACAACTCTCCCCTCAGTAGGATGTTCAGCCAGTTGAACATTTTTCTGTCCACCACTGGGTAAATCTTTTATTATTTTACATTCTTGAACCATTTGATAAAGTTAATTGTTTTTTATTGCTATAAGAATATTCACTGTCTAATCGGCTCAATTTTTCGCTTGCCCACAACATCCCCATACCGCCAATTGTCGTTATGCCTATTATATATAACCTTTGTTGTTAACATTCATTCTGCTATTCATTTAATCTCATTATCACTATATTATCCATTTTCAACCGTTTATAGCTAGTTAAATCGGTTTCGGTCTTCTTCTTGTAATTGGATCATCGGGTGTTTGGTGGGGTAAATCTAGAGATTTATTTTATCGGTTTGACATT
>JALNXG010000156.1 GCA_023230485.1 Melioribacteraceae bacterium | reverse complement strand
TGAATGGAAAGACGGGAAACGAACCGGTAATACTTATGAGAATATCCAAATACCAAATAGATTTTTCTTTGTTTGTGAAGAAGGATTACTTTTGAAAAATGATATTCCTGAATATGCAGGATTGATAACTATCGCTCCTGTTATGGGATTGACAGAAAGAAAAAATGCACCATTATTGCATAGAAATAAGGCTAATGCAATGATTTATGAGCGTGTTGCAAGTGTGTTAAGCCAGCGAATCCTTTATGGATGTTCCTATTATACATTTAGGCAGAATAAAATACGGGAGGAAAATGAGAGTTTGATTTCACGCCGTTAAAAGATGAGAGGAAGAAATAAAATATGGATTTAGAATCAAAATCTTTAAAGGTTATTGAAAATCTTTATGATCCCAGAAGGGAAAATATTGGTGCATTTTCCGGCGGTAAGGATAGTATTGTTTTAAAACATTTAATGCAAAGAACTGGAATCTTTTTTGTTTATAAATATTGCAATACAACGATTGATCCGCCAGGTCATATATCTTTTATAAAAACAAATTATCATGACGTGGAAATTATCCAACCTCGTTATTCCTTTTGGGAATTGATTGAGAAATATGGATTACCGACAAGGCAGAATAGATTTTGTTGTCAACATCTTAAGGAGTATGTTGGAAAAGGGGCAAAGGTTTTTGAAGGATTAAGAATTGATGAAAGTAAGGAGGAAGAAATAAGATATTCTAATCGGAGCAAAAAGGTTGTATTATCAAAAAGAGGTAGAAGATTATTAGCATTAAAGGAACCAGAGGTTTGTGATACAAGAATAAAAAATAAAATACACGCATATCCAATAATGCACTGGTCAACGGCAGATATTTGGAAGTACATAAGAAAATATGATATTCCTTATTCTGATTTTTATAACAAAGGATTTCATCGACTTGGATGTATCGGATGTCCTTTAGGCAGACAGGATCAAAGAATGAGAGAGTATAAATTATTTCCGAGATTTGTTTATACTTCTGTTAAAGCAATAAAGCGGAATATAGATAACGGAAAGAGTATTAGTAAATTTTTTGAAGATCCATATGAGGCGTTCTACTGGTGGATCAGTGAACAGTCCATTGAGACTCATAAAATGCAAAGTCTTTTTAAAATTGATTATGAAAAGGTAATTAGAGACACATTCCCGTTATTAACTGAGGCTGAAAAATAATTTTGCAGTATTGAATTTAAAGTTATAACTTTGGGTTTGGATATTCTTGAGATGAATAACCAGTCCCTGAAGGTAATCAGGCTTAACACCATTCTTTCAGGGACATTTTAAAACGAATGTTCATTGACAAAAAATATTTCAAAAGGTATCATTCGACTGATTATCGGATGAGAGGATATGAATAAAACAGGAGAAAATAGTTAGTCCGCCTTAACCTGTCCGGGCAGTAAGTACGAAACTATAGAATAATGAATGAATTGCAAATAAATTTATTATTTTGGTTGGAAAAGAGCGAATCGGCTTGACCTACTGCCTGAGTCGGCTGTGAATTTAAAACGAAAGATTAGTTAATGCAAAACACTGTAAAACATAAAATCGGGATTAAAAATAACAAGCAAGGACCATGCGGATCGTTTTGTTTTAAATATTGGCTTGGAGGAGGATGTGAAGATAATTGTACCCAAATTATTACATTGTGTAAAGCAAAATTGAAGAAATAACGAATGATTAACCATGTAAAATTATAATGATAAGGAAGAAGATATTAATAAGGCTTAATGAATTTCATTTTTTAAATCCTAAATGGGATTATACTATTGATGATTATCCAATAATATTAAGTAATGATGATTTGATATTAAATAAAAAGGTAATAATACCTATAATACACAAAGTAAAGCATCCTGAAGATTATATTGCTTGTTTTTATATAGATGATTTTCAATTTGAAAGATTTTGGAATAACCCTCGAAGATATTTAAAGTTTTTGAGTAGTTATTATGCGGTAATCGGCTCGGATTTTTCTATTTATACTAATACATCACTACCTGTAAAGCTTTATAATCTTTATCGGAATGTAGTTCTGACAAGATTATGGCAAGATGAAGGTATTAATGTCATTCCAAATTTATCATGGCCAATAGGTCAATTATCATCCATCTACACAGATCCATACTGTAAAGCAAAAACAGTATGTATTTCAAATATTGGACTAAATAAAGAAGAAAAATATACATTTTATAAAGAATTACATGAAATAGATAAACATCTTAATTTTAATCATTATATTATTTACGGAACTTTTGATAATAATGAAATTAATTATTTATTATTAGAAAAGACAACGCATATTAAGCAATATATAAATGCAAGGAAATGAGTAAAGGAACCGCCAATCAATATATGAGTAAATCTTCTTTTGTTTCTAAGGTAGTTAAGAATCCATATTACATTAATCCTGCCAAAACACTTCCTGCAATAAAGGGAAGGATTGAAAAAATAGTGGGTAGATCTTTAAATATGTCTATATCGAAAACCAATTATGGACAGTCATCTTATATTGTATTGCATGAGAAAGGCGGAGAGAACACATTAAAAATAAGAATAAGTGACCATTCTGTTACTAATATAGACAGAATGTTTGGGGAAGTACATTTACATTCAAGAGAATTGCCAAATAGTGAATGGAATAAACGAGGCTATAAACAAATTAGAAATTTCAAAAAAAAATTTATGTAATTAGTAATGCAAAACGCAGTAAAACATAAAGTATTCTTTGACTCGCCACCTTCAAAAAGTAAGATTTTGAACATGCAGCCACAATTTATTTATGGCCCTTCAGAATATGTAAAAATTAATTGTATTAAGTTTAGTGATTTTGATATTTGGATAAAAGTAATGAGCAACTAATGGCAGCACCGAAAGGAAATAAAAACGCAATTGGTAATAAAGGCGGATCGCCACCCTTTTATTCTGATCCTGAAAAATTACAATTAGCCTGTGATAAATATTTTGATGAGTGCAAAGAGAAAAAAGAATCAGTAACTATAACGGGATTAGCATTAGCAATTGGATTTAGTACTCGAAAATCACTTATTGATTATGCTGAAAAGGTTGAGTTTGTAAACATTATAAAAAAGGCTAAGTTAAAAGTTGAATGTGAGTATGAAAAAAGATTATCTGGCAATTCACCAACAGGAGCTATATTTGCACTAAAAAATATGGAATGGAATGACAGAACAGAGCTCACCGGTGCGGACGGTAAGGATTTGATACCT
>JALNXG010000155.1 GCA_023230485.1 Melioribacteraceae bacterium | reverse complement strand
TATTTTTGTTTGAAGTTTTTAAGTTCTATTTTCTTCCGATATGCAAAAAACATATTAATGAAGATAAGCCCAAATGATAAATATTTTGTTATAACAGATCAATTTGGTTTTATAATTGGATTTACAAGGAAATAGTTTTAGAAAACGGTTGGATTTGGATAGTAGAATTACGTACCGTAGGTATTGTCTCAATAGGTTAATGAATTGTTAAATTAGGTATTCGGAAAATAGTATTTTTAGATTGATTAGAAAAAGAAAGTTGAGTTAAGTATATCGCATGGAGGAACAAAACCAGTAGAATGCTCTATGGGCATGGATATTTCAACTGCTGTAGTTGGGATTAGTATATTTTAGAATGTAAATAATAAACCAATCTTTCTTGATGCGGTTATGTTAACAAAGCTTTGTGACAAATAGAAATTAGAAAATAATCTTATAAATAAGTTAAAACTATTTAAGAATTATTTTGAATCTGCACTCAAGTAGAGAAATATTAAAATCACAAAACTTTTTATTTAGTAGGAGTGTAAACGATTCGGTAAATCGACTAATGCCAATACTCTCAATAAGTTACGTAAGTTTAATGGCATGGTGTCAGGTTATCTTATGCAAAGATTGTAGGAATTACAATAGGTTAGTTATATCAATGTAAGATCACGAAGAAAAATGGTTCTTGGCAAACGAATGTCAAAATAGTAGGCATATTAGTTTTTCAAATAGATGTATAAATATCTTCACGAAATATAGTATAAATAGGTTACCAATAAAGATGCTAATATGGACAGATCCGATGCATTCATAATATCCGCAGCAGGTATTGGAGTTAGACATCCAAGATATAACATTATAAAGAACACTAAAAAACCAAAGACAGATAAATAGTCAGTTTAATATATTAATTAAATATGGCAACCTTTTAGTCTACAAAACAATAGAGATAGAATTTTATTAAGCAGTTTAAGGGTTTTAAACTTGATTAGCAACGTAGCATGTCTAAATATGTATAGAAAACAAATAACATTAATCTATTATATGATGTGTATCATAATGTTATTAAAATAATACCTTACGACAATAAGAAAAAAATCTTGGAGGTTATATTATGCAAAAGAAGTTAGTCACAAAAAAAGTTAAACCAACTAAAATTGTCAATACTAGGATAGGCAATAAGAAACAAAGACCAGGAAACATCATTACTTCGATTGTCAAGCCTGCCTTAGAAAATATCAAGAAAGATACAATCAACAATATGTCTGATTGTTTAACGACACTATATAATTAGACAGATTTAAACAAGCTTAATAAAATTTATCAATTATTTGAAAATAAATTTAATATAGACAATATATTTTGGGTATTGACAAACAACAAGAATAAGAAGTTCCTATCTCGATTGTTTAATAAATATGGAAGACAGCTGTAGATGAGACAATTAGGTCTGCTAAGGGATAATACGCAAATAAGTCTTAAGATGATAATGTAGTAGGCAAAAAGGAGAATGTCGATATGATGTAGATTATTACGAATAGTTCTTTGGAATAGATAGTCCGACTTGATAGAGTGTAGGTTCTTAAATCTAATCCAACATTGAGAAGTAATGGGATAATTTATTACGGCAAAGGATTTTCAGTCGAAAAAGAAATTGTGTCTGTGTAGACAAATTGGAATGGAAAAAAGATAATTAAATTAAAGACAGGTAAGGTAATTGACAATTCTAAAATAGAAGTTAAAGAATAGGAAACTAAAGAAGAAGGAAAAAAGAACTATGGAAAAGATCTCGGTAAGAAGACCAATCGGGTCAACTAAAATTGGCGAAGTACTTCCAGGAATCGGAACGGTTGAAGATGTTTTTATTCAAGGAGATAAAGATATCCGAATTGTAAGACATGGAGACTTCGGTGTTGTTGAAGCTAAAGTTTAGCAAATTGTTGAAACTGCAGGTGAACGATATGTTGAACCACGAGTTGAAAAATAGACAAAAGTTGAAACCATAACGGAGAATGTAGAAATGAGCGCTCAAGAAGTTGAAACAGAAGAAAACAATGATTAGTATGAAACAGATACTGACGATGCGGTTGAATAGGAAACCTCTAAATCTAAAAAATCTGCAAGAAAACTAAAGATTGCAGCATAGAAGAAAAATAAATAGGTTCTCGATTAGAGCCCAATGGTCGACAACAATAAACAGATTTTGAGGGGCTAATGAAGCACGGGAAACTCAATCTTAAAAAAGTATAGGCAATAGATAATAATTTTATCTCAAAGAAAAAATTTCTATCTTTTCAAGATGTGTTACAATCCCTAGCAGATATGTTTTTTACAAGTCCTAAAAATCTTGACAGTCATCTCATGATGTCTGACTACCGATGGAAGTAGTTCAGACATCATGTTGGTTACTATCTTGACTTTTACGCAACCTAGTTGAATGGACGATCATAGAAAATTCCAAAGATATATAAATTGGATATAGAATAGGCAATATCACAACCTAGATGTTATTGTATGGATATAACACCTACTATTTTTACTTAGAACGAATTAGTTTTATGGAAGTGTAATAATTGTAAAAGATACTTATCGTTTTTGAATCACAATATAAAAGATCGTCTCGAGGCGTATAAGCTACTTTAATTCTTCAAAACATTGCCCATTAAATTGTTAATAGTTATAATAACTATGCAAGGAACAATATAATATGGCAGCTGTCAGAAACTCCCTAAAAAATCGATTTATAAGTGTAAATAATAATTTTAGTTCCACATTAAGTAGTGCTATAGGTATTGGTTCACAAGACATATCATTGGTGGACACTCCAACAAAACTTGGAAATTTTGGTTATATAACAGTAGATAATTCCCTTGGTGGGTAGATAATATTTTTCTCTAATAAATCCGGTAATATATTAACTACTGTTCGCGGTCGAGGCGGAAGATCCCAGGATGGAACTGTAGCTCAGGCAGCTGGTGGTGGCTCAATAGTGTAGCAAAGAGTTATAGCAGCTAATGTATCATAGATCCAGGGAGCAGTTTTGTCAGTTTTGCAAGCTGATCATATACATACAATTGGATCAGTGGGAGAAGACCCTAATCGAGATTAGTTTGTTCTTGCGGATAATGGATATACAGGATCGGATAAAATTAGCATAAAATCTGTTATTGTTAATTCAACTAGTGCAGAATTTTCAATTGGGCGAGACCTTAAGAAAGCATTTGATAAATATTATGTAAATAGAATGCGAGCAAGTGGAAATGTGCTTGGAAGTAATATGGCATATAATTTGTCTATTGCAAATTTGTAGG
>JALNXG010000154.1 GCA_023230485.1 Melioribacteraceae bacterium | reverse complement strand
TACCATCACTATATTTAAAACTACTAAGAACACCATTGTTACAGGAAGCAGTGATAGCATAATCAGAACAGTGGTCTGCACCAGATGGATCTAATGGGTCGTAGTATTGCAAGGTTGTGTTGGCTTCGTAATATGTTAGGTTTTGTCCGCTTTGAATGATTTCACCTTGAGGGCCGGTGCAGGATAAAGATTCTGTAGGTAAATTAATTAGCCATGTTTCGTCTAGAAAATTTACAGGCGGCCAACCACTTGGTCCTCCTCCATATGTTGCACTATTGTTTGAATATAAATCAAGCCAAACTAGTGCGCCATTGTTTAAATTTGGAGCCATATAATCACCAGCATAAAGATATGAACTGACTTTTAAAGTGCTCTGTGTTGCTTTGTTAATTAAAACATACGCATCAACAATAATGTTATCTAATCCGAGTATAGTTGGTCCTGGCTCAAGTTCATTTGATAAACTACCATAAGAGGAGTCAATGGTAGTTTTATAAATACACCATTTTTGTGAATCATCATTTTGATCTACTATATCTTGTCCAATCATATAACCATAACTATAACCTGAGTCCAGAGTTTCGTAATTCATAACAAAACCAGGGAAATTTGGTCCATTTTCATATGAATCAAAAAATGTTTGCCATGACCAATCGATATAACCGTTAGTCGCTAGGGCTTTGTTATTAGAAACAGAAACTATATTAACGTAATTTTGATCTCCACTTGGTCTAATATACCACTGTTGATTTGTATCATTTTGATTTGCAGATTCTTGAATTAATTTTTGATTAGTAGTATCCCATTTTAGATTTTTAGCAGTAGCTATGTTTATTAGAGGAAAGACTTCCGATTGATTAATAGTATTGGGATTAAGACATTTATAACAAGTAGGAAGTTTTCCATTACCCCCCTGTATTTCATCAAAATAAGAAACACCCCCTAGTCCAAATGGCCAAGATTCTGCCCCGTACTGATTAACTGAAGTCACATAATATCCATAATAATTCTTGCCTGCTGGTGGAGTATAATTTTCATTATTAAAGCTAACAGAAAATAAACCATCATCATATATTTCTTCGATAGTATATTCACTAGGGTCAGTAATTTTCTCTAATGAACATCCTGTATGATAGGTAAAATAATCACCCTCATCACACACCTCTCTATAAAAAGCATAGCTAGTAGCCCCTGTCTTAGTAATATCAAATTTTTCTGGATCACTCCATACATTAGATAAACGTCCCGTAACTTGCCCAGATGATTGGGTCTTAGCTTGACCATAAATATTTCTAATTTCTGAATGATCGTTGTATATGTAATTGTGATCAATAAGTCTAAACCCATAGAAATGCCCAGTGTCTCTTGCTTTTGAAAAAGCATATTTATCCTCCGTACATTGTAAATTAGCAATAGGTCCACCAAGGGAATCACCTAAAGCATAATCAACTAAAGATATGTAATTATAACTATTTAAATATGGGTCTTGGGAAGTTGCAAAACTACCCCCCGAACCTGGAGTATTAACAAAAGGACAAGAATTAGAAAAATAATAATAACCATTACGATATGACCATGAAAATGGAATACTGCCGCTTTCGTATGGTTTTAAATCACTTATTTGTAATGACGGTCTTTGAAAATTTGTTATCAATGATGGATGAGACGTGAAGGTGGTGTACGAACTTCTTGTGCCATTACTACTAATATAATAATAATACGTGACACCTGGTACAGCTGTTAAATCGGTATATTTAAAAATATACGCAGGAATACTAGACCCCCCAGAAGTCGTTCCATAGTCAGAGTAGGACGGAACTGTTACAACTGTTCCAGTAAAAAGATGGGTGCCATTATACGGTGAAACATTACTGTTAGTACTCCTATAAATGGATACTGTCGCTTCCTCTTTATATTGATCTTGCATGAGGGTAGGAGGATATCCCTGAACTAGTTTTAAGTCCCACTTAAGACCAATTCCACAAGGGGTGCTGGTGCTAGTTATCCATTGCCCTGATTGATCGCCATACACAGTAATACCTCCCCCAAGACTGTAGGTAGCCGCTGAAACTTCGCTAACAAAAAAACTTAGAAAAATAACCGGGGCTATTATTATGATTTTAGAAAAAATATTCATATACTCTAAAGATTAAAATTAATTAAAACTTCTCTAAATTTATTTTCTAAACTAGACCACTTCTCTTCTTGGGCCATAGCAGTTACCACATAAAGTTTTTCATCTTTAATAACTATCAAAGACAAATTTCTATATTTAATTATTTCAGGCTTTTTAATTGTGGTTGTAGAACTATTTTTTAAATTATTCAAAAAAATATCTTTATTAGTATTAAGGCCAGAATTCATAACCTCAAAATGGGTTCCTATAATATAGGCCTGATTATTATTCATTAACGTTGTTGTTGCTTCTTCTAAAATCTCATAATTATTATATGAGTATCTATAGGAAACTGGCACGAGATTGTATTTTATTTCCTTAATAAAATTTTCCAAAGTTGTAGTTCCAATATTTTTTGTAGACAAAAAAATTATAGGTTCATTGGAACTCAATACATTACGTGTAGCTTTTAGATTTTTGTCTTGACTAATAACAGTAAAATCAGAATAGGCAGTGCTGGTCGCGACACTCCATCCTTCTGGCACAGCAATTTCAAAAGTGGAACCTTTATATACTTGAGGTGATGTTTGTGGCTTTTTATTAAAGAAAAAATAGATGCCAAATAATAATCCAAGGAGAACAAGAAAAATTATAACGAGAGAAATTATTTTTTTATCAAAGAAAATATTTTTAATTTTCACCTTTTAATTATAGCAAAAAAAATATAATCGCAAATTGATTTGTTATATATTTTAAGATATTTGATTAATTTCCTTATAATCAGCCACTTTCACCGTCGCATGTCTGATCACTCGATCTTTTAATGAGTAGCCTAATTGCACAACTTCCACAATTTTATGATCCTGGACTTTGTCAGTAGTTTCAATCATTTCCACGGCATCATGTTTTTCAGGATTAAATTCTTCGCCAAGAGGATTAATTTCCACTACACCTTGGTCAGCTAAAACTTGTTTCAAATTGCTATAAATATATTCGATACCACGTCGCCAATTTTCTGGAGCTTTTTCCCAAGCCTCTTTATCTTTGAAAGCCAACTGAAAATTATCGCCAATTTTAATCATTTCCAAAATCAAATCTTCTTTGGCGTAACCAATAATATTTTCGCGATCTTGATCGTTGCGCTTCTTTAAATTGATATAGTCAGCCTTTGAGCGTTGCCAACCATCCAAATATTCCTGT
>JALNXG010000153.1 GCA_023230485.1 Melioribacteraceae bacterium | reverse complement strand
TTGAAATGGCATATCATGCCGGAGACAATTATCCTAATTATTCGCAAGATGCCATCGATATAATGGGAGACATATATCCTAATCGTCACTGCCTTGCACTCGAATGGTGCTTTTATTCACCCGATGGAATGCCTACCGATGCAACATTATCAAGCGCTGCCGAATGGTACGCAGCGCGATGCATAGAATACAAACTCGATCCGTTTACAAGAATACAAACACACAACTGGGTTACTGGTAAAGGAACATGGGGAATAGAAGCTAAGGAGGGGCCGTGCCATCGATGGTTTGTTGAACATCCAGATGAATTGTATAGTTTTCAAAGTAGAGTTATGGATTTAATTGCAGATACAATATAAGGATTAAATATATAGAAGGAGACAAAGTGAAGACTAAAAAAAAGAGTATTCATATAGCATGGATTTCCGATTTACACTGCGGGGCATTATCAGGATTAACACCACCTCGTTATCAATCGGATGATTCCCCCCAATATGCAAAACCAATGTATAATTGGTTTTTATCTGAAGCTAAAAAATGTGGGCCTCTTGATTTGCTTATTATAAATGGAGACGCCATAGATGGTGAAGGTAAAAAGGGTACAATAGATTTACTTACATCTGATATTTCAAAGCAGGTGGATATTTCTCTTGAATGTATAAGTCAATTTAATGCTAAAAAAATAATGATGACTTATGGAACTCCATTTCATACCGTTGGCCCCCTATCATATGAAAATATGATAGCAAAGGAATTAAAATGCGAAATATATGACACATTGTTTTTGGAATTGAATGGAAAAAAGTTTTCCGTGCGCCATGTAGTTGGAACAAGTGGAACGCCATACGGACAGCCGACCATGTTAGGTAAAGCACTTATAAATGATTTAATACAAGCACTTGCAGAAAACTCAGAATCAGCGGATTGGGTTATACGATCTCATGCACATGTATATTGTGAAGTAGGAATCGATGGACGCCGCGCGCGCATAACGCCATGTTTACAAGCTCCTGATGGGATTCTTGGGCGCCGATTAACCACGTGGTGGTATCACATTGGATTCCTGGAAATGACAATAGATCCCGACGGCCGAGTGCATGAGACGCAGCATATGCTTCCGATTGAAATTGTTAGGAAAAGAAATTGGATAACATTATAAAAAGGAGCATGCCAAAATGAAATCACTCAAAGTTGAAATTGATGAATCTGATTTATTCCAGAGACTTGAAGCCATAGCAAAAAAGAAGCTTCCGCATGCACGCGATTTCACACAAAAAGAGAATGATGCTATCTTAAAATACTGGAATGTCATTACACGTTCCGAATTAGCTCGTGAATTAAAATGTAGTCCAACTACGCTATTGAAACATTATCGACAATTGATATCTAATAAAGCATAGGAGGCTAATATGGATTTAATTGTTATACAAACAATTCTGACTACACTTGGAATTGATCTAAAAAATCTCGGAATAAATACCGGTGTTATTGCCGGTATTATCATGCTAACAAAGGCAATCCGATTGACTAAGTTGGGTACAAAATTAGGTGACTGGATTGTGCTTATGCCTATTATATTAGGAGCTGCATCCGCATTTATTTTTACTCAGCCTTTGGTTTTAGGCCCAGTATTTACTTCAACATTATGGTATTCTGGACTATCTACGCTTATATTCAAACTATGGAAAACAGCAAGGAAAAAATAATTTGTATATAATCTAAAATACAAAGGAGAAAATAAATGAAATTCTACAAATGGTTACTTGATAAAATAGCGTTAATCAAGATATGGAAATCCACTCATGGTATAGCATCTAAGATCATAGGATGGATTTTAATTGTATTGATATCACTAATAATTGGCATTATTATAATTAGCTTTGTATTATTCAAGACAAAAAATCTTGATAATATAAATAAGATAAATGATAATAAAGTGGAAACTGCTAAAAACAAAATTGCCAAGGAGGCAAAAGAAGCTCATGACAAAGAAACCAAGCGCCTTAATGATATGTCTGCTACCGATGTTGTTAGTGAATTATCCAATTCGTGCGCAATCCGAGATGGAATCGGAGACGCAGTTAAAAATGGAAGCGATTCTTTCCTTGATAGATCCCAGTCTGTGGTTTCAGGGCTCGGACGTAAGGGACGCGCTCGGCCAGATAATACAGATAGCAAATGATAGCATAAAAGCTACGGCCGAAACGGCAGCAAATGAAGCGGTAAAGGAAGCGGTTAGTCCGCTATTAGCTGACATAGCGGCTAAAAACGAGCAGATAAAGGGCTATAACAAATTACTAATGGATATGGATAAAGATCGTCTGGCGGCCGTCCAGCGCGCGCAAGCGGCTGAAGGATGGGCTATTGCTGGATGGTGTGTAGCCGGCGGGGCACTTGTCGTAGAAATAATCGGCATAGTTGTATATACAATTATTAAATAATTTATGTTATTAAGAATTGTATAACATTATAAATAAATAAATAACATAAACTAAAAGTTGTATAACATTTTGAATTATTTTTTATCTTACTTTATAATGCTTTTGCATACAATCTCGAAACGCGATATTCTTTGATGGCATTCCAGACCTTATTAAATTGTTCTCTGTATTTCAAATACTCGGCCCATGTTCCATGATATTCAAGATTGCCGTTTGATAGCACAATAGGATCATCAAAGTAATTTTCGCAAAGCATAATATCTACTTGGCTACATGCGCGCGATACTTCGATATTAACTCTCCGCGTTCCATTATCATTTATGATTCGCATGATTGGATGCAACATGGTGTTAGTCCTTTCTTGGATCATCCGAGTTTGACGCGGCATTCATCAGTGCGCCGATGAAAAATCCAAAAATTGAGCCGACAAAAAATGCGATAATTGCTACTACCATTTTAATCTCCTTTTATTTTGTATGCACCATGTACTTGATATAATATCGTATGGCGCGATTTATGATATCTGTTCGTTTCTTTTTTTCATCCAAGGCAAGCATTTCAATATAGGGCCATAGGTCACCTTCAATTCGGATTGTAAAATGCTTGCCTACTGGACGCTTATTCATACTATCAGCAGCGCGATTAATCGTATCAACCATATCGCGCCTTCTGTTCTTCATGACGCTGCTTCATGTAGGCTTTCAAATCGATTTCTGCATCATCAGGATCAAGGTCGTTAAAAAGATATTCCATTTCAGCCGTAGCAATATCCATGTTCGACGGCCCGTGTTCCATGTCATGCCAATCATCATACTGGGCCATGACATCGTTACAGATATCGATTTTTAGCAAGCGCGTATCGTGGCTTGCGATTGC
>JALNXG010000152.1 GCA_023230485.1 Melioribacteraceae bacterium | reverse complement strand
TTTCTTTACCAAAATACTTATTTAGTATTTTTACAAACTTCTTTTTGCTTTCAGTGTACTGCCAAGTAACTGAAGAAGAACTTTCATATCTCTGTCTAATAATATCTACTAAATTCATTCTGCATCCTCCTTAAATTTTAATAAATTTTTAAGAGTATTACCTCCGCCACAATCTTTAGTATTTTTAAGATCACATTTCTGACAAGCCTTTAATCCATTAAATTGAATCAGCCAACAATCCGAATTTAAATTGGACTGCTTTATTTCTTTTTGTTCTGTTACTACCAATTTTCCATTAACCAATTCACCCTTTCCGTACATCATTTTCTACCTCTCTTTTTATTCATTTTATAAAAGTGCTTGGTGGCAGCAAGTACCAACAAAGAATTGTTTACAGAAAAGTCTGCTGAAATATAATCCCTAATAGCCTCATATAATGAAGTAGGTTTAGATTGATTAATTATCATACTATCAGCTTTACTAATTTGATTTTTCATTTTAGCTCCTTTTTATTTAGTTAATATTATTTAGCATACAAATAATCTTTACTAGCATTGCTCTTAAATTTTTTCACCGCTTCTTTTTTTGAATAACCAATAAACTTTACAGTCATTAAATACCCTCGCACAACATCCGAGATAACTATCATTCCAGTTAATGTTTTTTGAATAGTCATTTTACATCCTCCTTTTAGTTTAATTTATTTTGTGCAACTTAATTTTCATTTTTAGTTTTTATTTCATATCGCTATTCGTTTTACTCTATCTCTTCAACTTTCTTTTTTTCCATTCTGGCTTGTACCTTCCAAGTCTTCTGTATTATAAGAAGTTGATTCAAGATTTTTCATTTGAATAACCAATCGTTCAATATTTGATAAAATAGCCTTTGTACCACATAAGAAGATCAAAGGCGTATTTTGTTTAATTCCTATATCAAATTAAGAATAGTTTGATTAATAACAAACATAAATTTTTAATTATTTTGTAAACAAAAGACTAAATATCCTATTAGGACAATTTGGCTCCAAAATATTAATCACAGCCTAGTATGTCTATTAATATTAGTTTTACAAATTCGTGCCGAATTGAAAATAAACTCTGCCTAACTACACAATCTGCCTCTGCAAGTGAGCTACAGTGGATCTTTACCCAATAAAAAATGCCCTTACCGAAAATTAATCCAGTAAGAGCAGTTATTAAATTGTATAATTAAGTTCCTTTAATTGAATAATCTCTACATCTACATTAAGCCAAATATTATCTGTATCATAATAATTGTCCTTTCTAATTAAACCAGCATATTGAAAAAGTGGCTTTCCATCATCATCGTCTAAATATATTTGAACATCAAAAACACATTCTCCCTCAGCATCATAGACAGTATTCCAGTCATCCCAATCATCAAACTCAATCATCTGCAACGGAATACCTTCTCCTTCCACTAAATAGATGTTCTTATCTTTAAGTAATATAACTCTATTAATATTTTTCATTCTTCAGCCTCCTTTTTTTCTGCAATTCTATAAAACATAATGTCGCAAAAGTCTCCATCACTATCCCCAAACCAGCCACCTAATTCTTCGGCAGCCTTGTTTAAGTTATCCCAATACCTTTCACATTTTTTAGTTGGTTCGTTAGGAACTAATATACAATGAAATTTGCCGCAAGGGTCTAAAGCCATAAAACTTCCTAAGAATAACTGTTCATACTCTTCACCATCTTCCTGGTATTGATAAAATTCATTTCTTTCTTCGGAGCTTTTTATGATAGCTTTTTATGATAGCTTTTAATGCTTTCTTAATTTCTTTATAGCCCATATTAATACTTCTCCAATTCCCATTTGTTCTTTTTATCTTGCTCATCAAATAACTCTTCCTTACTTGGAGTTATCCTTCCAATCTTTTCAACATCCCGAACTTTATTCTTCCACTCTTGTTTACCAACATACATCCACTGTCTAGGCATATAACCTTCCACCATTTTAACAGCCTTATCATCACTTACTCTTACAATTTCTAAACTATTAATATTTTTAATCGTCTTCATAATTAATCCTCCAACTTTTTTAGTTATTAAAATATTTATTTTGTTTGCACTTTTTTTATTAGACACTACATTTTACCTACGATATTTTATTTAAATAGGCAAACTCTCCAAACAATTCTTTTGCTTTTTCATTATAAACTAAAGCCGCTTCTTTCTCTGTTTTGAAATATCCTACGCTTATTTGTGTAATGCCATTTCTAATTGACACTTTCCAAGACGCCCAATTTCTTTTAGCACGGCAAGTATCAAAGGATACCCCTTTATATTTGCTACTTCCACCTAATATAGGCTTACTATTACAACAGTTCTCTCGTGCCGTGCATATTCGTAAATTACTTTTTTGATTATTTAAACCATTATGATCTATATGGTCTGTTACTTTTCCCTTAGGAGTTTTCATTATTACTCTATGCATCTGCAACTCTCTCTGCCTATTATCAATAGTTACATGCCTTATCGCATAATAATTATCAAACGCCTTATGGGCGCACCACTTAAATTGATTTAGATATTCAAAATCTTCGTCATCAACTAATGCGAATTTTCCTTGTGTTAGTTTAATCTTTTTCATATTGCACCTATAAATAAACATCCTTGCCTAAATGTGTGTCTATAACGGAATTTCTGAAAAGAAATACGTTCACATTCAAACAAGGATTATTATTTTTAATTTAATAAATTCCTATTATAGACAACACAAGATACGAAAATTTACAGTTATAATGCAACCAAGACATCTTATTATTGACGATAACAGTAGTACCAAGTACCATTGATCTGACAGGATTCCTCACATCCATCATATCTGTTTAAAACATGCGCCCTTCCATCTTGTTTTGCATCATCTATCCACGATTCCCTATCAAAATAGTTTCGCATATTTTCCGGCAAATCTGGAAGTACACATTCGTCAAGATAATTCTCTAACTCATCATCCCAAGCACTATCCATTTCATCATCCGTACCAGCAAGATAATATACACCTTGAACCTCGCAGTTAGTTTCATTAATCTTAATATCTTCCAAGTCGTTCTCACACAACCCAAACATTTCAATAAAAGCCGCACACAACTCAGCATCCCTACCAGTAAAACCAGTCTTTTCTTCAATCATTTCCCAAAAAGCATTGCAACTTTCTTCTGTATCGCTTTTTTCATTTGGAACAGTCAATGGGTCGCCTTTCCTTTCTTCTTCCAAGTTGTCTATATCGTCTAACAGATTATCTAAAGTATCTTCAAAATCTTCCGGCAATTCTCTATGCAACCAACTGCCACCATACGTGTACCCATCATCC
>JALNXG010000151.1 GCA_023230485.1 Melioribacteraceae bacterium | reverse complement strand
TTGAGAGATTAAAATTAAGAAGACCAATTTATACCAAGACTGCCGCTTATGGACATTTCGGACGTAACGATAAAGATTTTACATGGGAACAATTGGATTTAGTAAATGTATTTAAGAAATATGTAAAATAAAATATAAAACAAAGGAGTAACATGGATTCTAAAGCCGGTAAATATAAGGTAAAGAGCTTAAAATTAGCCGATGAAGGAAGGAAAAAAATCGAATGGGCTGAATCGAGAATGCCCGTAATGATGCATTTAAGAGAAAAATATTCTAAGACGAAACCGTTGAAAGGATATAAGATTGCTGGCTGTCTTCACGTAACAAAAGAAACAGCAGTATTAATCGAGACTCTTAGTGCCGCTGGTGCTCAAATCAGTTGGAGCGGATGTAATCCACTTTCGACACAAGATGAAATAGCAGCAGCACTCGCTAAAAATGGTACTGAAATTTATGCTTGGCATGGTCAATCGGTAAAAGATTTCTATTGGTCAATCGACCGCACTTTGGATATGAAACCGAATCTTACACTTGATGATGGTGCTGATTTAATTTTTACTGTTCATAATAAATATCCAAAATTAGCCGAAAATATTATTGGCGGTACAGAAGAAACCACAACAGGCGTTCACCGTTTAAGAGCGATGGCTGATGATGGTAAATTATTATATCCTGTAATTGCAGTAAATGATGCCGAAACAAAATGGGATTTCGATAATGTTTATGGTACTGGTCAATCATCATTAGATGGTATCTTGAGAGCTACATCGATCCTTCTTGCAGGCAAAAATTTCGTAGTTGCCGGTTACGGACATTGCGGAAAGGGTGTTGCTATGAGAGCTGCGGGACTTGGGGCTAATGTAATAGTAACCGAAGTAAAAGCAACCGCTGCATTAAAGGCTACTCTTGATGGTCATACAGTAATGACAATGGATGAAGCTGCAAAAGTTGGCGATGTATTTATTACAGCTACGGGCGTAAAAGATGTATTGATTGAAAAACATTTCAAATCATTAAAGGAAGGTGCTATTATTTGTAATACCGGACATTATGATTGCGAAATTAATATTCCTCAGCTCGAAAAATTGGCAAAAGGTAAAAGAACCGTTAGAACAAATAACGAAGAATATACATTAAAAGATGGCAGAAAAGTATATCTACTTGCACAGGGTAGATTAGTAAATCTTGCGGCAGCAGAGGGTCATCCATCAGAAGTAATGGATATGTCGTTTGCTAATCAGTTTATGTCGCAGTTACGTCTTACCGAATATGATAAACAAGGCATTCAACTTGATCCGGAAGTAATTGATATATCAGTAGAGCAGGATCAAGAGATTGCAGGTATAAAGTTACGTACGATGGGATATAAGATAGATAAACTAACGAAAGCGCAGGAAAAATATCTTACCGATTATTCCGCAGGTACATGATAAATTTTTTGTTATTACATTAGTAGAGTATAAAAGCTGCCTCACAAGGGCAGCTTTTGTTTTTTGAATCAAAGAAAAGTCTATTCAAAATTATAAATGAATTTATATAAATCCACACTTTCAAAACCGAAGATTTTACAGAGGATGATCCTTTTGTAAAAGAAATAATAAAATACGGATTAAAAATTATATAAATATTTGTTAAGTGTTTTCTTATTCCAAAATTGCTACATCTCTTTAATTAATTTCCTCGCATCACCATGAGTTCATGAATATCAGTTAACAAAGATGCAAGAAATGAATACTTTCCATCTGTCCGGCATAATCTTAAAAATCCCCTATAATTTCCATTATTAACAATAGTTGATTTATCACTCCAGCTATTTCCATCATAAAAATATAGTTTATTCGATAACCCAACAGCTAATAAATAGTTTTCATTAAGTCCATCAATATTTATAATCTCAATATCCGATTTAAAAATATTTTGCCATTGATTCCCGGTGTATTTCCATATACCCCCAACACCATAAGAATATAATTTATTATCAATTGTGGCAAATCCTCCGTAACCGAATTTATATATTCTATAATCATTATAGGTTTGAGAATCTACTATTGCCCAATTATTAAATTTACCTTTTACATGATAATGTACATCCTTTCTGCCAAACCAAAATTTCAAACCTAATAAATGAATCTCATTATTGTAAAATAAAATATTGAAAAATGCAGATTTTTCCATAAAATTACTATTTAAATTAAAATTTACATAGTTTTCTTCCCATATCCCATTACTATATTTAAGTATTAATCCATTCATTCCACAAGCCCAAAAATTCCCTTTATTATCCTTAGTTATATCTACTAAATAATTATTAAATTCTTTGGAATATCTTGTCCATTTTGTTCCATCAAAGTGTCCTAAAAAAGATTTTGTTCCTGCTAATCCTCCTACCCATAAATCACTGCTCGAATTGCCTTCTATGGCGAATATTTTCACATCTCCGACATCTTCATATAAATTACTTTCTTTCCAAATTTTCCCATCATAGTGCCATAATAAACCTCTTGAAATATCTCCATCACACACAAGCCAAACATCATTTGGAGAAAATACTTTTAAATCTTGGGGAACCAACGAAATTGATGAATAATCACGTTTAAGAGTATCAGCAATCCATATCATCTCATCCGGTGTTTTTATCTGTGCTTCAGGTTCAGTTGAACTTTTATCGCAAGATGTAACTATTAAAACACCTACAAAAAATATTATTGCCATCATTTTTTTCATTTTCTTTTCAATATATTTTTTTAATGATTTTCTATTACATTTTTATGTTTGCTATAAAAAAATTACACCGAATTTTGTATTTACTTAGTAAAAATATAGATTTTAATTTTATTAAAATCTATTAATAAATCATAAAAATAGTACCAAAAATTTTGCCCTATTTTTTCGTAGAAGTACGATACTTTTTCCAATTAATATTATTTACATTACGTTCAGTTATCCAAAATTTATGACTCATAGTTATTTTTATAAATAAATCTACTCAATTAAAAAACCTGCAAGTATTTTGAATCAAAGAAAATGATGCTGATTAAATAATTACATTTAATAATACTAACTAAAAAATATTCCTGAGGGGAAAATGAAAAATATAATGAAATTATTACTGCTTGTTGTTGGTGTAATAATAATATCATGTGATAAAAGCACAACAGAGCCGGAAGCAAGGATAAAAACACCGGATGAGATGACCTGGACTGCCGATACACTAAAGCCTTCAATTAATACCCGAACATTTTTTAGCATTTTCTCCAAAGGATGTATGGTTAGTATGTTATAGTGATGTAGCTAGAGGATTAATATGGCATTACGATGGAAAAACTTGGAGGGAGAGTAATATATATGCTGATTTGGGAG
>JALNXG010000150.1 GCA_023230485.1 Melioribacteraceae bacterium | reverse complement strand
TGGAATATTTACTGCGAAAGGAATCCAAAGTTTGGTGACTTTCCAGATACTCAAATTACGCTTACTGTACAAGGCTTAAAAAAGTTTTTTGACCAAACATGGCAAGCAGCAATTGAAGAAGGAAAGAAATTGAATGTGGCAAGCAAACCTAAATATGACTTGCCTGAGGGATTTGAACAATTGTTTGGCGGATTTAAATAAGGGCTTTTAAACGGCTTAAGTCGATAGTAACAGGCAATATAATTAAAGCCATTAAAGCCGATTTTAAGGCTTTGTAGAGCGGTAGAAATAAAGAATAAATACCTATAAACTGCTTGATTAATATTATATGTCAAAATCTCATAAACTAAATAAAATTTGTCCCACTTGCGGATTAAAATTGTTTGACAATAACAAATCAGGCTTTTGCAATAAGCACAGAAATAGGTCTGGGGCAAATAATCCTTTCTTTGGGAAGCAACATCCTAAATGGAAGATGTAGCAAATTGCATTAAAGGGATCAATTGCTTTAAAATAGAAGTGGAAAGATATTGAATATAGGTAGAAAGTTATAAAAAATTCTTCAAAGCCAAGAAGTTAGCAAGGCAAGAAAAATATTTCAAAAGGTGTTAAAGCAAGCTATGACAATAACGATTAGTTAAGAAATCTTAGAAGTGATCAAATGACAAAAGATTGGAAAGAAGGAAATATAGTTAAGGGAAATCATGTACATTCAAGCATAAGTAAAGTTCAAAAAGAATTTTATTAGAAAATCAAATAGTTATTTCCCGATGCATTATTAAATGAAACAATAAAATTATAGGACGGAAAGTGGTTATTTGCAGATGTTCTTCTTCCAAAATAGCATATAATATTATAGTTCAATGGAAATTATTGGCATGCAAATCCTAGAATGCATAAATAGGATGCCATTATAAAAGGAAGAACCGCAAAAGAAATTTGGCGAAAAGATGAGTAGAGATGTAAAAAGTTATAGGGTTCATTAAATTACAGAGTCATTTATGTTTGGGAAGATTAGTGGAAACAGGATTCTAAAAGTATTTTACATAACTTAGATATGTTATTAAATTGGGAAAGTTGCAGTTTATAAAAATATTACAAGAGGGAAGTAAAGGATGAACGATAAGCAGTTAAAAGATTACAACTCTATGGTGGACAAAATTAACACCATGCAGGATGAAGAATTAGACAAGCTTATAAACAATAACAAATGTCCCTTTGAACCAGAGCTTATTGTTGATGAGCCAATGGGAATGTTTCATTGTCCGTTATGTGGTGAGATGGTCGTGGCTGCAGCTCCCCATCCAGTCTGGCCTGAAGGTGATTGGTTAGGACCTAACAATGACTAATGACTATCAAAAATTAATTTATCGTTTTAATTTTGAAGACGATAAAGTCAAACAGAAGTTATTATATTTGTTAGAGAATGGAGTAACTCCAGAAATTTTTGCACAAGCCATGGAGTCAATTGCAGAAATGTTTTATGTTGATGTCAAAAGAATGAATGAACTTGAAATAGAAATTGACAATCTCGAGACAGAAAATAAAGAGATGGCTGATGCGCTTGAGGATATACAAGAAACAGCGAGAAGGGCGATACCATGAAAAATATTGAAGTAAATGATTGCAGCGACTGTCCCATCGGTCCACATCAATGTTTACCACTTTATCGATGGCAAGATAAAAATAATTCGAGAAGTGCACCAGGTGATAGAATTCTCGAAGGTTGCAAATTGCCCGATAAAAAAGAAGAAGATTTTAAAAGTGTTAAAGTAAAAGAAATTAAAACCGCAAGCGGCGAGGATGTCTATAAGATAGACATTCCAGATGATAAAAGGGTTGTACTTCATTATCATTGTGAACATCCTGAAAGTGTATTTGTTATTGGATTTGATAAGTCAAAAGAAATTTGGGAACTGATTGTTAAAGAATACAAGGAAAGTGAATGAAGTTTGAATCATATTGGATTCCATGGGACGACAGAAAAGTCTTCTATACAATATGTTTAGATTTAAAAATTCCATTTAAAGAACTCGCAAAAACAAGAAAAGAATTATTTGGCTATGTATTTTGTTTCAAGATGACAGATAGTCATTATTATACTTTAGCAAGTTTAATGGGATATGCAGGTTATCAAACTGAGATAGGAACTGGAGAAATTTAAAATGCCAAAAGATATTCCAATAATTGATGCTACATCTAAATCATTTAAAGATGAATTAGCTTTTAATATTTGGTCAACTCATAGTTGTTCAGATTATAGAAATGATAGAGAAAGACCCTATGATGGACAAATTCATACCGATGATGGCATTAGAGGAAAGACAGAAGTTAAAGATTTAACAATGAGAGATATTAAAGACTGTCTTGTTAAAGCAATGTTAACTGCTTCTGTAGATGATGAATATCTTAAAGTATCTGATAATTTTTTAAAATGTTGGGACTGGGAAAAAGGAAAAGATAAAAATGGAAATTTAATTCCAACTCAATTTTTACTTGATAAACAAAAAGAAGATAAATTTCTTTGTACTAAAGTAGAAACAAATACATGGAGATATAATGATATTTACAAAATTGATTTCAATAATATAGATCCTGGCGCAATACTTGGAAATTTAATTTGTGAAATAGAAAAAATGATGGGTATATATCCTAATGTAAATATATTAGAATGTGATGCTCAAACAGAAAAAATGTTTTCAGATGCAAAAGAACTATAATATTACAGAAGAAGAAATTGGCAAGAAAACTATTAAGTTGAATAATGGCTGGAATGTCGCAGATGCCAGAAATATGTCCAGCAAGATTGAAATCGTACGTGGCTTGTTATAATTGTAGAAGAATTTGTTCCAATCTGAGGGGTTAAAAATTATGAAATTAAATAAAGAAGAATTTTTTACTTTATTCGATAAACTCATATCACAAAATATCGAAGGATGTTTAGTCACTGGATTAATGACTATTGAAGAAGCAAAAACACTTTTAGATTATGATTCTGACATCACTCTAAACCATAATCCAAAAACAGAAGAATTAGTTTTTACTTTTAATAAAAATAATTGTTGACAAATCAGGCGAAGTTAGTTATATTATTGATAACAAGGAGCAATTATGTCAGAATACATTGGAAGCCGAATTGATAAAATAAGCGATGCAATGTTCATGATTGGAAAAGTAATTTGCTTTATTGTGTTCTTAATGTCAAAAGGTTTGAAAAAAATAGGAATTTAATTGTTTATATTTTGTTATGGAAAATCTAAAAATAAAATCCTTATGTAATCAACCGGAATCAAAGGCAGCAATGCTCCAAGATAATGGCATTGCCATAAGTTATAAAACGGTCCCAACAAGAGGACATTTTATATAAAATAAGATACTCAGAGCGTGTAAAATATACAAAGACTCTGGGAAACTGGGGTCTTT
>JALNXG010000149.1 GCA_023230485.1 Melioribacteraceae bacterium | reverse complement strand
AATGCCAGACCGGGTGGAAATAGAAATATTGGTTTCTGCGGTTACTGTCATAATTAGAAAAGTTATTTATACAGGTTAATTATGAAATATATCAAAGTTTATTTATTCGTTGTATTAGCTCTCGCTGCATTTGCATGCAGTGAATTAAAAGATGATATTACAACTCCTCAGAAAGTTAATGTTCATTCGCTTGAATTTTTACAAAAAAGTTCGGCGAATTTTCATGGTAATTTTATCAGAAACAATAATTGGGATTTAGTTCAATGTCAGAAATGTCATGCTTCTAATTATGCAGGAGGACCAACAGAAGTTTCATGTTTAAGTTCTGGTTGTCATAATCAAGAAACTGGACCTGAAGCTTGTAATACTTGTCATGGAGATTTTACTAATCCTACACTCATTGCTCCGCCTCAAGATCTTGAGAATCATATGGAGACTTCATACGCATCAGTGGGTGCACATAAAGCTCACTTAAATGAAGGAACATTAGGTTCAGCAGTTGCATGTCAGGAATGTCATACAATACCGACTCATTATAATTCTCCTGGTCATATTGATATTAGTGCGGGTGCTGAATTAATTTTCGGTACATTAAGCAATATGGGACCTTCCGCTTCTAACTACGATAAAGCAGCAATTAAATGTAATAATACATATTGCCATGGTAATTTTGCATTTGCGAAAGAGACTTCAAGATTTAAGTTCGCATATACAGCAGATAAGATGACAGGAAAGAATTTTTCACCTATGTGGAATAAGGTTGACGGCACTCAAAAAGCATGTAATACTTGCCATGGTTTACCACCTGCCGGACATATTCCTTCTACTTTAGATAAATGTGCTACTTGCCATATCGGAATTGTTGATGCTACTGGTCATATTATAAATACCGAAAAACATATTAATGGCGTTATAAATGTTTTTGGTAATTAATTAAGTAAATTATTTTTTAAGAGCCGCTATTTAGCGGCTTTTTTTTTATTATTTTAGGCTAATGAAAGAATTATTAAGAAATAAAATATTAGATTCTATACCCGAAGGTGTTTTCGCCATCGATAAAGATTTTAAGATAAATTTGTTCAATAGTGCAGCCGAAGAGATAACAGGTTTTAGGCGAGAAGATGTGATTGGGAAATATTGTAAGCATGTATTTCGTTCGGAATCGTGCTTTTCAGATTGTCCTATCGCTACCGTATTAAAAACTAAAAAGAATATTTTCGATCTTGAAACAAGAATATGTACTGCTTCAAATGATATGAAATCAATAAAGATAAATGCTTCCCTTATATTTGAAGGGAATTCTCCTGTTGGAGGAATTGCTACCTTTAGAGATTTAAATAAAATCAAATGTTCGAATATCAATTATCTTTCAGATTCTCATTTTCACGGTATTATTGGTCATTCTAAGCAAATGGAAGATATTTACGACCTAATTAGTGAAATTGCGGATTCTAACGCTCCCGTTCTAATAACAGGCGAATCGGGAACTGGCAAAGAATTAGTTGCAAATGCAATTCAAAAAACAAGTAAGAGAAACAACAATCCATTTATAAAAATTAATTGCTCAGTACTCCCTGCTAACTTATTAGCAAGTGAATTATTTGGTCATGCTAAAGGTTCTTTTACAGATGCGATAAAAGATCGACCTGGGCGATTTGAACTTGCAGATAAAGGCACCATCTTTTTAGATGAAGTGGCTGAGATGCCGCTTCAAACACAAATCCATTTACTACGCATTTTGCAAGAAGGTACTTTTGAAAGAGTTGGCGAATCGATTACTCGAACATCAGATGTCAGAATTATAGCAGCTACAAATATAAATATTGACGAGGCATTAGACGGTGGGAAATTTAGAGAAGATCTTTTCTATCGTTTAAATGTAATCCCAATAGAACTTCCTCCATTGCGAAATCGAAAAGAGGATATAATTCCATTATCAAATCATTTCCTAAAGAAATTTTCTAATTACTATAAAAAAGAGATTACCGAATTTCAATCGGGTGTTTTCGATCTATTAATTAATCATAATTATCCCGGGAATGTAAGAGAACTTGAAAATATTTTAGAATATGCATTTGTTAGAACTACAAAAGAGAAAAAAATTGAAGTAAATAAATTACCAAAAAATATAATCTCTTCTTCCATTCCTTTAAAAGAGGAACCATATAGTTATAAGAACAGCTCCGAACTAAGAGAAAGAACAGAATTAATTTCTTCTTTAGAAAAGCATCATTGGAATAAAAACAAAACTGCCGAAGAATTGCAAATTAGTAGAACAACATTATGGCGTAAAATGAAATTGCTCGGATTAACAACTTAAGAGTTAATATGAATGAAATGTTAGGTAATCAATACTTTATGACAAGAAAATATTCACTTGCCTTTGAGGAGTTTGAAAAAGCTTTATTATCAGATGAGAATAATCTGAATATAAAGAAGAAATTGGTTGTCTGTTATACTCAAACTGGAAAAATAATAAAGGCGAAAGAACTTTTTTTTGATTTAATTAGAAACGATATAAATATAGTAATTAATACCGACCCAATAGTCGATGATTGTCCCTGCCCTGATTTGATAGCACGTTTAGAAAATGATTTGATCGCAAATAAAGGTTCTTATGAATATCACGTTGCGCTTGGAATTATATGGCTTTATTGTGATGCCGATAATTCACTTCAGTACTTTATTGAAGCTCGGAAATTAAATCCAAATGACTCACTCCTAGAGCAGATAGTGAATGTTCTTTTTCTTCATCAAAAAAAAATTAATAAATCCTAGTTTAGGCTAACCGTGCTAATTTTTGTCAAAATTATTTGAAAGGATTTTGATTAATTTATTTTATAACTTTAGAAGCTTTGATACAATAATTGGTTTAATTAGGAATGGCAGAAACAATAACATTTTTTAATACATTACTTCCCTTTTTGTACTTATTAGTTATGGCTTTTTATGTTTATGATTTTATAAACGAAAAAAAGCTAATAAATAATTCAAAAAGGATTGTATTATTTATTACTCTATTAGTGCATTGCTTTTATTTACTAGCAAGAACGATAGAATATGACCATACTCCTATTACCAATAAGTTTGAGATATTTTCTATAATTGCATTTTCTATTAGCTTCTCTTATTTCATTTTAGAATTGTCCACCGATATAAGAGGTACGGGTGCATTTATAATATTGTTCTCGTTAATATTTCAGGCAGTATCATCAGCATTTATATCTCATACCTATCAAGTGCCGGATGTACTAAGAAACAGGTTACTTGGTATTCATGTAATAAGTGCGCTTCTTGGATATTCGGGAATAACTATTTCAGCGGTTTACGGAGTTCTATATATATTGCTTTACAAGAATTTGAAGGAGAATAAATTCGGACTAATTTTTGAAAGGTTGCCGAGTTTAGAAATACTTCAAAGACTTACATTTAATTCCACAGTAATAGGATTTATACTACTAACCTTAGCAATAGTTATT
>JALNXG010000148.1 GCA_023230485.1 Melioribacteraceae bacterium | reverse complement strand
TTACTCAGAACAAATTCCTCAGGATTATTCTCTTTCACAAAATTATCCTAATCCTTTTAATCCTTCTACAAATATTCGTTTCTCATTAACTAAACTTAGTTTCACAACGCTAAAGGTTTATGATATACTTGGAAGGGAGGTAGCAACATTGATTAATAAGGAGCTATCGGCAGGAAGACATACTTATGAATTTGATGGAAGCAGACTAGCAAGCGGTATCTATTTCTACCGGTTACAAACAGGTGAATTTACTCAAACAAGAAAGATGCTGCTGATAAAATAGTTTGCTCCAAAAATTTGAGGATTTTTGAAAGTTGAGTATCTAATAAAGACAGAAATTTGTATATCAAAATAGACTGTAACACTATAATTAATATTTTTCTAAAGTGGGATATCTAATATAAATAGATATTTCATACCAAAATTTTTGGTATGTTTTTTTGATTAATAATTGGATACATTTCTCCAAAGATAAGAGTATTATGAGGCGGGCGATATGAATAAAATTTACAAATTAGCTTTCATCTCTTTTATTATTTTAGTTCTTCTTTCAATGAGCACGAATGCTCAGAAGGTCGAAGATGATAATACATCATTATCTCAAAGCGCTATAGGCGAACTTTCTTCCACAAAATCTTCTTATGCAAATCCGGTTTACAACAAATCTTCTTACGCAAAATTTAATATAAATAAAATTTCAACGTGGATAAGAAATGATGGCAATTCTGATATTACCCCGGATGGTTCGGCGGGATTAGTTTATCCAATAGGAAGTTATAAAACAGCCGTTCTCCAATCAGGTTTCTTATGGGGTGGAAAAATTGATGATGAATTACATGCGGGAGGTTCTATGTATCGTCAAGGTACTCTTCCGGGCAGAGTTGTAAATGGTGCTGCAGTTAATCCAAAAGACCCTGATGTAAGAATTTATAGAGTCAGACGCGATTTCCTTACAAATGATCTTTTGTCCGAAGCAATTGATGGTGCCGGCACTAATGCGCAAGAAATAAGAGAGCAGTACCAAAAAGATTGGTATGAATGGCCCTCCGCACAAGGTGCTCCTTATGAAGACCTCAATGCAAATGGTCATTACGAACCGGAGATTGATATTCCCGGTGTCCCCGGTGCTGATCAAACTATCTGGTTTGTCTGTAATGATTTCGATTCTGCTACAACCAAATACCTATCAAATTCATTACCAATGGGAATCGAAGAACAAGTAATTATTTGGGGATATAATTCAGAAAGTCCCTTGGGCAATATGGTATTTAGAAAATATACACTCATCAATAAAAACGTTGAACAAAAAACATTTACTGATATGTATGTCTCGATGTGGTCTCATCCAAGCATAGGTAATATTGGTGATAATTTTGCAGGATGTGATACTACACTTGATTTGGGTTATTCCTATAATGGTGGCTCTAATGATGCTATTTATGGAGCAACTCCTCCTGCCGCCGGATTTAAGCTCATTCAAGGACCTTTAGTTCAAGGCGTACTTTCCGATACCGCTACATTTAGAGGTAAGTATTTTGCCGGTATGAAAAACTTGGGGATGACATCATTTTATAGTTTATTTGATTGCGACTGCCCTTATTTCGATCCTTTTAAAGGGTTTCATAATACATGGACACCATATTTTTATAACATTTTACAAGGATTGCACTCATCTGGCGGTCAACCTATTAAGAACCCTCTTACAAATCAGCTAACAAAATATTTTTTAGCCGGCGACCCTATAACAGGGGAAGGATGGATAGACGGCTTATTGTATACTCCTAGAGACCTCCGCATTGGTTCAGTTTCCGGTCCTTTTAATATGGCTTATGGCGATACTCAAGAAGTGGTTTTTGCAGAAATTCTTGCCGGAGCCACTGAAGGTGTTGATAGGTTGCAAGCAATTACTCTCCTTAAAGAATATTCACAATTTGCTCAAGTACATTATGATAATTCATTCTATACAATCTTTCCTCCAATACCGTTATTCCCAAACGATAAAAGCGAAAACATTGTTATCGATCCAATTCTTATTTGGAATTCAGTTATTGGAGCAGAATCTTATTCTTTACAAGTAGCAACTGAAAAAGAATTTAATAATATAATCATCACAAAAAATGAAATTGCTGATACTTCTTATCAAATATCCGGGTTATTAAATTCGACTGAATATTTCTGGAGGTTAAGTCTAAAGGATAATTATGGAAGCTCTTATTTTTCAAAAGTGTTTTCATTTACTACACAAGCAGACTCTACAAAACCGACTCTTGCGGTTTCTCCCATATCGGCAGACGTCAATTTCAAAGGAGGTGGAATTAATTTTGAAGTTACAAATACAAGTATTGGCACAATGAATTGGAATGCAGTCTCAAGTGATACAAATTGGATAAAGATAATTTCCGGTTCAAGCGGGACAAATTCGGGAACAATGAAAGTAATGATTTCGGGAAATAAAAAAGAGAAAAGATCAGGAACTATAACTATAACATCGGCGGGCACAACAGGAAGTCCCCGAATAATAGAGATCAATCAAAACATTGCAGAATATGAAGTTACTATATTAATAAATCTTAATGTTGCCGGAATAATTTTCGGAAGCGGGAAATACAAATATGGAGATAATGTAAATCTATCCGCAAAAAATCATTATGGCTATACGTTTTCTAATTGGGTTGAAAATGATTCGGTTATCTCAACTAATCCTCTATATCAATTTGTAATAACTCAAAATAGAAATTTTGTAGCAAATTTTAGTGGACCTCATTCTATTATTTTGCAAATAGCAGAAATGGAAGGAGATTTTATGATTTGTCCACAGGTTGGAATAGATACTACCGCGGTTAATGTAGGACCAAATGGGTATATATTGAGCAATCGTGCAGGAGCTGTTAACTTACCAAAACCTGCTAATGATTATGATCGATTTGATTATTGGAAGAACGATGACGTTATTATTGATTTCGGTGAGAAATCTCTGGCTTATAGCTATCTTGATGAATTTATCTATAAGATTAGGGCTTCGGGTGAAGTAACATATCTTCCATTCTCTGTCTATCGTATCAAATATCCTACAAAGGAAAAAATTAGATTGTTTGCAGGTTTCCGAGATCGTGATTATGATGGAGTTTGGTCAATTGATTCTGTAGGAAGTGAGGATATTCTTTGGCATAAACCACATTACGAAAATATATTCGCTTGGCAGGGATATGATGCAGATGGCAATGAAATAAGTTACGAACCTGCAATTGAGGATAAATATATTGAGGATGATAATCTTTTTAAGTCTGCTAATACTTATTGGGGTGAATCTACCGGTGAATTTATGTATCCTTACCTGAATTATGCTCTTTTTGTTTTATATACAGCAAATGCAAAACTTCCTGATGCAAACAGGCAGATAAGATTCTTTACGGCTAAACCGATTATAAGTGATGTGGAAGAAAACAAGTATTACTCAGAACAAATTCCTCAGGATTATTCTCTTTCACAAAATTATCCTAATCCTTTTAATCCTTCTACAAATATTCGTTTCTCATTAACT
>JALNXG010000147.1 GCA_023230485.1 Melioribacteraceae bacterium | reverse complement strand
TTAGTTGATCAAGGTGATTAAAAACACTCATAAACCCTTCCTGCAAAGCCTCTTCTGCTATAAATTGATTATTGCAATATCTTAAACAAATCTGTTTCATTTCAGGAGCAAATTTTTCAAACAAGCGTTTTTGAGCTTTTCGATTGCTCCTCAAACACGCTGTTATTAATTCTTTTTCTGATTGCATACTTCTTATTCAATTACAATGATGCAGCAATGGTGGAAAGGTTGCTTCTTAATTGGAGGCTTTTTATAACACTTGCTTTTCAAAGTGAGGTTATATTTCAATTGGTGGATTCATCTATATGAAAATGAAACGGTTTACATGCAGGGTTGTTGTATTGATTATGCATGAAGGTTAAAAATGGATGGAATTTACCCAGTGTAGCCAATTGAATGGACTGCGATTTTGTCGGCTATTCTTCATTACTTCCTTGATGGATGCAGTAATACTTCATCTTTTTGGAGCAAAATCTCCCGGAAATGGTTTGTCTGATTATTTTTGATACCTTTGAGACTGAATCACATCACTGCCACGATAACTCATACAGCGAACCTAATTTTTGGAAATTAAAATAAAGAGGGGATTGTTTATGAAGAATGTCAGTGGAAATTGGAGTGTGAATAATAAGGGAATAATAACTATACTAGGGATTACAAATACGTTAGCGGCAAACATGAATTGGCTGCATCATAATTAATTGTCATATTATGAGTAAATACAAGAACCTAATTAACATCCTTGACAAGATTAGAGGAGATGCCCCCCTCGAATATAAACGTTATCATCCTGCAGAGGAAGATATTGAAAAGGTAAATCAAGCAAGAGCTAGAGCATTTATTCACCTATTTTTAAAAGTGAAATTTGGAATGATTGATTTTCTCGTGAGAGAGAATTTTATTACAGATGACCCTGAAGATGGAGGAATTGATGGCTATTATATTGATAATGAAAATAAAAAACTTTATTTTATTCAATCAAAATTCAGAGCCACTGAGAATAATTTCGAAAATAAGGAAATAACTTTTGAAGAATTATTATCAATGGATGTTGAAAGAATTGCAAAGGGCGAAACGATTAATGAAGAAGGGAAAAAATATAACAACAAAATTCAAAAATTCATCAGAGAACTTCAAGATCATTCTGACCTTCCAAAATATGAATACAAAGTAATCCTATTGGCAAATATTAAGAATTCATTGCATCCTAAACTTAAAAAACTTACTGGAGGATTTAATGCAGAAATTTATAATTACGATAAATGTTACAATGAACTAATCTTTCCTCTCGTTTCTGGGACTTACTATAATATCTCCGAACTTAAAATAACCATTAATGTTGACAGCAATAGTGCAGGTCACAGAATTGATTATTATGTGAAAACAAAATTTTATGAATGTAACGTTAATGCTCTATTTGTTCCAACACTTGAAATTGCAAAAATCATATCTAAATATAAAAATTCGATATTATATTTTAATCCAAGAAGTTATCTTGACTTAGCCACAGGTAGCGTTAATGCTCAAATTGCTAAATCCATAACAGAAATATCAACAAACGAATTTGCTTTGTTTAATAATGGAATTACAATGTTGTCCGACAACACAAATTATAGCGATAAAGTTGGTAGGAAAAACAGAGCCGAATTAATAGTTACAAATCCACAAATTATTAATGGAGGCCAGACTACTTACACTTTGAGTGTTATTTATGATGATTGCATAAGAAACAATAAACCATTAGATATTTTCAATAACAAAGAAGTTCTATTGAAAATCATTACATTCAATGAAGAGAATGCCAACTTAGATAATCTTAATGGAAATAAGCTAAAGCTAATAGAAGACATTTCAATAGCAACAAATCAACAATCTCCAGTTACAGAGGCTGATAGAAGAGCGAATGATAAGGTTCAAGTTGAATTACAGAAATTAATTTTTGAAGAATTTGGCCTTTACTATGAGAGAAAACGTGGAGAGTATGGTGACGGCTTACGAATGGGGTATATTGATCGAAGTAAAATCATAGACCGCGATCTATTCTTGAGAATGTGCCTATCTGCTCAAGATAGTCCTGGCGCTGCCAGGCGAAGTGGACAAGGAGTATTATTTATAAAAAGTACTTTTGATAATATTTTACCCAATAGCAGTTCCTATCGAAAATTTGTTTTTGCCTATAAGGTTTATGAAAAAATCCCTCAAATTATTGGGTCATTTGGGAACGCTATTAACTATGGTAGATACGCAGTTACCTCAGTTGTTACCCGCAATTTCATTGATACGATTAAGACAGAGAACTTTGACGAAGTTATTCAGAGCAATTTAGAAATAGTTTTACCTAAATGGTCTGACTTTGAAAGTTTTGCTAGAAACCAAGTACATAATACTAACTTTTTTCGAAAAATATTTGACAAAGGGACCGGCCAACAAATCGTTGAGACAAATTGGAATGGTTACTATAAAGGAGGTTCATTATCACAAGATATTATCTCATATTTTGAACTTGAACAAAACAATAATTGACAATTGGAAACCAATGCCTGCCGCTAACACCAAAATACGCGCAAGCCGGGGTTCAGTGCTTCGTTGACAGGAAATTGAAATTTTGGAATGCAAATCTTAGTAGGAAGTTCATCGGTTAACTCCCGCCCTGCATATATTTGCGGAACATCGACGTGCATTGCAGTAAAAAACACATTGCAAAAGAAAATTAACTGTAATAAGATTCCTTTCTTTGAGATTGAATAATACACAATTATGACAAAAGAGAATGCAATAAAACTATTTCAAGACCAAAGAGTTAGGGTTCATTGGAACGACGAACAAGAAAAATGGTACTTTTCAATAATTGATGTTATTGGGGTTCTAACTGATAGTAGTAATCCAAGAAAGTATTGGAGTGTTTTAAAAACAAGATTGAAACAGGAAGGAAGTGAAGTGGCTACAAATTGTAGCCGTTTGAAATTAGTAGCCGGTGATGGCAAAATGAGACTGACAGACATTGCTGACACAGAACAATTATTAAGACTCATACAATCAATCCCTTCACCTAAAGCTGAACCCTTTAAGGTTTGGCTGGCAAAAGTTGGTTACGAAAGAATCGAAGAAACAGAAGACCATGAGAAAGCTTTTGACCGGGCAATTGAAACCTACTTAAAGAAAGGCTATTCTGAAAAATGGATTAACCAACGACTTAAAAGTATTGAGGTCAGAAAGGAACTAACGGATGAGTGGGATCTGCGAGGAGTTAAAAAAGGTTTGGAATATGCTATTTTGACTGATGAAATAAAAATCATCGTGGATAGAAAGATTTGTCTTTTAAAGTCCGCTTGCTACAATACCATCTTGCCAATTATATATGTAACAGGAGATCCTCAAATACTTTTTCCTTTAAGGAACAGGTGTCGTCTCCACAGGTCTGCTGACATACAAATTATGTCCTGACACATTGTAATCGGTGAGATGTCCTGAGCTGTTGTATGTTTTTTCCACATTGGTCTCGCTTCCGGTAATGGTATTGAAAACCAGTATGCTGCGATCGATCACCCGGATGTAACCCGGGTCGTCG
>JALNXG010000146.1 GCA_023230485.1 Melioribacteraceae bacterium | reverse complement strand
GATAACTAAATACGGATTAAGTACTTTCTATATAACACTTTTAGTGGCTTTAATTATTATTGCCTCTGGCATATTTGTGGGCAACAATATATTAAAATATATATTAATAATCGCAGGAATAGCATTAGCGCTTTTTACTAGTAATTTTTTCAGAGACCCTGAACGAGTTACTCCGGCAAAAGATGCTTCTGTTTTTTCGCCTGCAGATGGAAAAATTATTATCGTTAAGGATATCGAGGATAAAAGATTTATTAACGGTAAGGCAAAACAGATTTCAATATTTATGTCCCCTCTCGATGTTCATGTTAATAGGATACCGATTACAGGCAGAGTGGATTATCTCCGATATATAAAAGGGGAATATTTAGTTGCCTTTTATGAGAAAGCAGATGAAAGAAACGAGAGATCGGAAATCGGAATCACAAGCCAATGGGGTAAAGTGCTTTTCACTCAAGTAGCAGGAACAATCGCAAGAAGAATAGTTTATTACCTATCCGAGGGTGATTCTGTTACAGCAGGCAATAGATTCGGAATGATAAAATTCGGCAGCCGCTCGGATGTAATTGTAGGAAGCGACTGGAACTTAAAAGTGAAGCTTGGTGATAAAGTAACCGCAGGCGAAACAATATTATTCGAGAAAGGGAATGACAACTAAATTAAATTACAGATCTTATGTTGCAAATTTAGTTACGGCGCTAAATGTGTTTTGCGGTTTTGTATCAATAGTTCTCGCAAGTGAAGCGCACTATTTTTTAGCTGCTATATTTATCATTGCGGCAGGAATATTTGACAGCCTGGATGGAATTGTAGCACGCTTATTAAAAACATCGAGCAAGTTCGGAGTGGAATTAGATTCACTTTCCGATGTTGTAAGTTTTGGAGCCGCTCCCTCTTTCTTATTATATAAGGCTTATCTCTATCAATTTGGCTTCTTAGGGATAGCAATAAGTTCAATGATTTTGGTTTTTGGTGCTTTTAGATTGGCTCGATTCAATGTACAATTAGAGAATATAGAAACTAAGGGTGATTTTAGAGGTCTTCCTATTCCCCTCTCTGCTATCACACTCGCATTCTTTATTATATCATTTCATAGAAATGGAATGTTATTAAAACCATACGATGATTTCTTGATTCCATTGATAATTTTGTTCTCTTTTCTGATGGTTAGTAATATTAAATATAATTCTTTTCCAAAATTAAAAAATCAAAGTATTAAGAGAAAATCTGTTATAGCAATTGTATTGGCGTTAAGTTTAATAGTTTCTTTTATAACCCGCGGGCAAGTTTTGTTTTACATCTTTTTTGCCGTTATATTAAGCGGATTGATGAGAAGTTTTTATAATATTTTAGTGAATAAATCGAAGTAGAGGAAAACTTGTTTAAAGTAACTGTTATAGTAAAAAGAAGACCAAAAATATTAGACCCTCAGGGTAAGGCAGTAGAACAAGGCGCAAAATTATTAGGTTTTAATAATGTACTTAATACTAGGATCGGAAAATATATTGAGTTTAATATCAATACCGATTCAGAAGAAGATGCTACAAAGGAAGTGAAAGAATTTTGCGAGAAATTACTATCGAATCCGATTATGGAAGACTACGAATATAGGTTAGAGAGAGAATGAGGAAGATAAAATTCGGTGTAGTAGTATTCCCCGGATCAAATTGCGATCACGATGCTTACTATGCCACTAAGAAAATTATGAAGCAGGATGCCGAATTTCTTTGGCATAAAGAGCTTGATCTAAAAGGTTCTGATGTAGTTATTCTCCCGGGTGGATTCAGTTATGGCGATTATTTAAGGACAGGTGCAATTGCTCAACTCTCACCAATTATGGAAAAAGTAAAAGAATTTGCATCAACAGGTGGAATTGTAATCGGTATATGTAACGGTTTTCAAGTGCTTTGCGAATCGGGTTTACTGCCAGGAGTTCTACTTCAAAACGAATCACTAAAATTCGTATGTGAAGATACTCTTCTAAAGGTAGAAAATAAGAATACAATCTTCACTAATAAAATAGATAAAGAATTTTTAACAATACCGATTGCTCATGGCGATGGAAATTATTTTGCTGATGATAAAACAATCGAAGAATTAGAAAAGAATAATCAAATAGTTTTCAGGTATCAAGATACTAACCCTAATGGATCAATTAAGAATATTGCCGGTATAATAAATAAAGAAGGAAACGTTTTGGGAATGATGCCGCATCCCGAACGATGTGCAGATACAATAATAAGTAACGGCGAAGGCAGTGAAATTTTTAATTCAGTAATTAGTAATTTATTAAAATAAGAGGTATTTATGTTCGGTAATTTAGGCGCCGGAGAAATAGTTTTAATTGTATTGGCAATAATAATCTTATTCGGGGCAAAGAAAATCCCTGAATTAGCTCAAGGTATTGGCAAAGGAATGAAGGAATTTAAGAAAGCTTTAAGAGATGTAGAAGAAGATATAAAAATTAGCGATAAGGACGATTCATCAGAAAAAGATAAAAAAAGCTAATCGGTATAAATTTGCTTTCATACAAAAACCATTCAGAAAAGATTGAACAGATAAAAAATGGCACACTCTCGTTGCGTGAGAATGTGCTTTATTTTATTGATAGAATTAAGTCTCAAAAAGATCTCAATGCGTTCAATTTTGTTTTTGAAGATTGCCTTCTCGATGCTAATAGGATTGAAGAGAAAATTAAATCGGGCACTTTCGGCAAGTTAGCCGGAATGGTTATAGCCGTTAAAGATGTTATTTCGATTAAGGATAAACCCCTTACCTGCTCCTCCAAGATGTTAGAAAATTTTAATGCAGTATATGATGCTTTTGTAATAGAGAAGATTAAAAAAGAAGATGGAATTATTATCGGCAAAACGAATTGCGATGAATTTGCAATGGGTTCTTCGAATGAAAACTCTTATTTCGGAGCAGTAAAAAATCCGGTAAATAAATCTAAAGTGCCGGGTGGTTCAAGTGGCGGTTCAGCGGCGGCAGTAGCTGCAGGCTTATGCGATACATCTCTTGGTACAGATACAGGCGGTTCTATTCGCCAACCCGCATCTTTTACTGGTATCTATGGACTCAAACCAACTTATGGAAGAGTATCTCGATATGGTTTAACTGCATTTGCGTCCTCTTTCGATTCCATCGGTCCATTTGCAAATAATAGTTATGATCTTTCCTTGCTACTCGAAGTTCTTTCCGGTCATGACGAAAAAGATTCCACATCAAGTCCACTCGATGTCCCTCAATTCAGCAAAATTAAAAATGATACCGATACAATTAAACGTATCGGGATACCGAAAGAATATTTTGGTGAAGGACTTCAAAGAGAAATAAGGGAATCGATTAATAATTTAATATCACAACTCAAAGATAATGGTTTCGAGATTAAAGAGATATCTCTTCCACACAGCGAATACACAATCTCGACATATTATATTCTTATTACCGCAGAAGCATCATCAAACTTAGCTCGTTATGATGGAGCTAAGTATGGATATCGAAGCAAAGAATCGAATAACTTAGAAAATCTTTATCGTAATTCGCGCAGTGAAGGATTTGGTGAAGAAGTAAAACGAAGAATTATGCTCGGTACTTATGTCCTTTCATCCGGT
>JALNXG010000145.1 GCA_023230485.1 Melioribacteraceae bacterium | reverse complement strand
TGATTTAACACATTCTGTCGAAGTACCGATTTTAACTAGCAGAAGTTGTCCAAACAGGTGTAATTTTTGTTCTATGTTTTTGGTGATGGGACCAAAAATAAGATTGAGAAATCCATATATAGTGGTCAACGAAATAGAATGGTTGTATAAAGAACATGATGTTAAAATGTTCACCATGATGGACGACAACATCACTTTAATTAAATCACATATCACAACTATTTGTAAAGAAATTATAAAAAGAAAATTGGATATATCTTGGCAAACGCCAAACGGGTTGATGATAAGGACATTAACACCAGAAGTGATTGATTTGATGGTGGATAGCGGGTGGTATCGGTCAATGATTGCGATTGAATCTGGGAATAGTTATATCAGAAATGAAGTGATGGGCAAGAAAACTTCTGATAAAGATATTTATAAAGCGGTGGAATATATTAAATCTGCACATCCTCATGTATATCTTCGTGGCCTCTACATAATGGGTATGGCTGAGGACGATGGAACAACACTGCAAGACTCTTTGGACATGATAAATAGCTTGCAAACTGATACTGATAGTGTTGCTAATATTATGCCATTTCCTAAGACGAAGGTATTTGAACAAGCGGTTAGAGATAATTTGTTTTTTGAGGATGTAGATTTAAAGAATTTATGGAAGGAAAAAAGACTTGATTACAATGACAATCATAATTCTTTTTATTTGCGACCTTATAAAATGACATTAGAAGAATTAAAAGATTGGAGGGTTAAATTTGATACAGCAATAGGTGAAAAAAGATGTCTGCCTATGTAAATAAAGAAGATTTACAAAGAATTAAAAACTTCATAGATTATAGAGTTATAGGAGATTGTTTTTGTAAGATAAATGGTAGTTTTGAAATACATGGAAGACATACTTGTATTAGTTATGAGAAAGAACAGATATTAAATATTATCGAAAGGTATCTAAAATGATTAAACAACTACAACAAAAAGCAAATGAAGTTAGAAGAAAGGTCTTGGAGAATTGTTATAAATATAAAAATAGCCACCTGTCATCGTGTTTATCCGCCGTTGACATTATTTCGACACTATACTTTGGTGGTTTTATAGGAGAGGGAGTTGGAAAGTTTGTGTTAAGTAAAGGTCATGCCAATGAAACTTTATCCACTATTTTAGAAATGATGGGGATGCAAAGAGTAAGACATACTGACCATCCAGAATTTGGAAATGTTGGAATCGAAACAACAACAGGCAGTCTTGGTCAAGGTCTTGGAATAGCAGTTGGAATTGCTTTAGCTAATAAAATTAATAATTCTAATGAAAAAGTTTATGTTTTAGTTGGTGATGGCGAAATGATGGAAGGTCTCACTCAAGAAGCCATCCATTCTATTTACGATTTGGATTTACCTATTAAAGTATTGATAGATAAAAATTGGTATGCTTCCGAAAGACAACCGGGTTCTTTATTGTTTGGAACGGTATTAAAAACAATGATAAATGGACATGATGTAGAACAAATATACGATGCTTTACAAACAGATGAAAAAGTAATTGTATGTGATACAACAAAATGTTTTGGGCTTCATAGAATACATGATATAAATTTAATAAATTGGAATATGATTCATTATTTAACCCCTAATGATGACAACATAGAAGAATTTAGAAAGGAATTAAATGACTACTCAGAGAGATAGATTTTTCCAAACGATAGGTAACGCATATAAAAATGGTCGTGATGATTTAGTAATTCTAACTGCTGACATGGGTGCGGCTTCATTAAATGAATTTAAAGACGATCCTAATTTTTTAATTAACATCGGGCCTGCTGAGCAGCTAGGGGCTTGTATATCAGCAGGTCTATCTCTGCAAGGTAAAAAAGCATATCTATATGGTATTGTTCCTTTTATAACAGGCAGGTGTTTGGAACAAATAATGGTGAGTATTTGTTCACAAAATCTGCCTGTTACTATTGTAGGAAGTGGCTCTGCTTTATCTTATGACCTCGCTGGTTGTACTCATCATGGGATATGTGATTTAGGATTGATGCGTTGTATGCCAAATCTAACTATTTGCAATGGTTCTTCTTTAGAAATGGTGGAATATTATGCAAATTATTCACTGGGATGTAAAACGCCGTTATATGTCAGGATGGACAAGAAGACTTATTCTTATAAACAACCAATAGACAAAGAGGCTGGATATATATTCCGTAAATGGCCTTGGAACAATGATAAACCTATTATTATCTCAACAGGGGCTATAACAAATTATTTAGCAGAACAACTAAAACCAGGAATAGGCTTAATAGAAGTATTTCAATTCCCATTTAATGAATTAGATTTAAAATATGATATTATGAATATGAAAGTTGTCTCAGTTGAAGAAGGGTACAAAATAGGAGGTTTAGGTGATTCATTGTCTTTTCTTCCAAATGTAACTAAGATTGGTTTTGACAATTTCTGTGAAGCAAAACCAAGAGAAGAATATTGGAAAATTTTACTAAGAGAGGCATTAAATGCTTAGAGATGAACTTACGATTTATATCCCGACGTACAACAGAAGTCAATTTCTAAATCGTTCATTAAAATACTACAATAATGTAAAATTCGACGGAACAATTCTCATTGGCGACAGCAGTAACAAAGAAGAAAAAAAGTTAAATAAAGAAGTGATAAATAAATATCCAGATTTGAATATCGACTATCACCATTTGAAACTTCCATCAGATCACCATGACGCATTAAAAACGAATTTATTGTTAGATAAAATTAAAACACCATATATAACTTTTGCTGGCGATGATGATTTTCAAATACCTAATGGCCTCAAAATGTGTACTGAATTTCTTAATTATTCGCCAGATTATGTTGCGGCACATGGTCATAGATTAAATTTTACAATAGATGATACGGTAAATGGAAATGTCATAGCTTTAGATTCTCATCCTGGTTATGATTGGACAAATGAAGACGATCCGATTAAAAGATGGCAAGAATATCTAAGATGTGGAGTAGCTACTACATATTATGTGCATAGGACAGAAAATTGGAAGAAGTATTATTCTTATTCACATTTAGCTAAAAGTAATTATATTGGCAATGAATTAATTCCATGTTCTTTGTGTGTTTTATCTGGTAAGATTAAAAGAATTGAATGTTTGTCCATGGCTTTTCAAAGAGATAATCCCATAAGGTCTTTCTCTTTTGTCAAGACAACTTTATGGGATTTGATTAATGGGGAATATTGGAGAGATTCTGTTAAGTTTTTTGAAGAAGCGGTTACATCTATATTGTCTGATAAATTTGAAGTTAAACAAATTAAAGAATTGTTTTATCAAGAATTTTGGTATCACTGTCTATTGATTATGAATGGACAATTCAATGGCAGATATGGTGAGAAAAAAGACGAACCAACTACACGAATTTTAGACTTATCTACTATGAGTGAAGATGATGATTTTTATCCAATATATCAAGTTTTGATAGAAAACTCCAATGGTAAGATATTAAGTGATTATTTGAAAAAGATACAAAAATTGGACATAAGAGAAGGTTCGACAAACGATGATTTTATGACATTGATAAACTTAGCTAAATCTGTGGAAAAGAATGGGATGCAAGCAGTGGAAGTC
>JALNXG010000144.1 GCA_023230485.1 Melioribacteraceae bacterium | reverse complement strand
TATAATTCTCCCCAGTCGCAGCTCCGCCGCTGGCAGGATAAGTAATATAATCACCAATAGTCACGTCAAGAGCAGAAGCCGAATTATGAAAGAACTCCGAGGTTATTTTATGTTCACCTTGTAACTTTTTTAAAAACACAGTCTTATCGTCAATCTCTACGGTTACTGGAGTTTCTCTTCCGAGTCTATATATATCTATCGTTGTCATGAATACGTCACTGAAATGGCTATTAAACTAATTTTAAACTTTGCAATCATACCTTGATTGTAAAGGATAATATTGTCAACTGTAAATCCATCAGTTGCGAAACAAACTACCGTTGTTGTATTATTCAGAATTATCGTTCTTGTCCCTGCTGATGAGAAAATTTTATAAAGAGATTGTATTTTACTTTGAAAATCCGATAACGATGACCCGATAATAAAACCGTCAATATCAAGTGTGTTATTTTTACGTTTTACAATCTGATATCCTTCAGATCCGTATTTAGTAAACTGTTGTTCTTTAAGTTCCGGTAAATCATGTAAGGCTTCTGCTTTGGACAAATATAGTCCAAAAGATAAGAAAGGAATTGAATCAATAGTATAAGCACTTATCCCTGATGCCGGAAGTGAACCAGATAAATCAACAACTGGCTCCCGGAAAGTCATCACTAAGGAACAGGCCCCGTTCATGTATTCAGGGATTACTGATTTCACATAACCTGAAGCACTGTGATATGGAGTCTCGAATACACTTAACCCCGTTGCTGCATTTATGGCATTATAAAGACTATTCAGATTCCCATTCAGTCCAGATACGGTGCCAAATATTGACCCTTTAAATGTTATATCCCTGCCTGCATAAAATATCTCATCCGCTAAAACATATGGTTCTATTCCATTTTCGTCACCCCATTCACGATAGCAATCTCCTGTTCTTGAAGGCATATCGAAGCAACCTTGCATAGCTATATTGCTTTGCGGTGCATGTCCGGCGGTAATTCCGTATGTGTTTAAATCGACCGAGTTCAGTAAATAGCTCATTACGCAATTTTATTATTCTTTCTGTGTTTCCAATTAGAATTACCTTTACTCCATATATTTTTACCCATGATTGTTTTACTATTAAGGAATGGGTGAAGTATATTGTGATCTAGTATTTGCTATAACAGAATCTAATTTTGTATTAACTATTATAAGTTCCTGCCAACTACCATAAGTATTCGCTTCAATTTTTGTCAAATTATTTAATCCTAAAAGAGTATAATCTTTTGTTGTCCTGTTATCATCAGCAAATCTTCTGAAAAGTCCTGCTAATTCCGTACCAGTCTGTTCAGTGATCGACCTTTGTATTTGTCCTGAAATACCGGAATCCGTTTCTCCGTATAAATTAAGACCGGTAGCCTCAGCAACTGCATCTCTATTCGCCTTACCCTCTGTAATTATCTTATCCCAATCTATTTTTAAGGCTGCAATCTCTTCCTTAGTCAGCCCCCCTCCACTTTCCATGTCTATTGCAAACTGCTTGTACCATGCAGCAATTTCTGGTTTAGACATTTCTGTAAGAGCAGAATTAATAGCCTGAACCATAAATTCGTTAAATGTATCTGCGAAGTCTGCTATTGAGGTTTCACCATTTTGAAAACCCTGAGAAATAGCATCCGCAACCGCCAATGCCGTGGTTCCTGTAATAAATTCATTATATGCCGAACCTGCATCCTCTATTAAATTTTCTGTCTCTTTAATCTGATTATTTAGGTTTTCAATCTCTCTTTGTGTCTTTGCATTTGTCCAAAATATACCACCTCCGTATTTTTGTATATGATCTCTGCGTGCTATTAATGCTTCTTTTTCTTTTTCCAATAAATCGATTTCCTCTTTCCGTTCCTTTTCCTGACCTCCGGTTTGCTCAGATAATTCAATTAGACGTGCCTGTTCTTCGAGTAATTGGTTAATATGTTCAATCTGCGCCTCAAATTTTGCAGCCGATGAAGGTATTTGAGATATAACACCAGAAAGCAAAGCCAATGCAGCACCCGGCAAATCACCTGTTTCAAGTGCCGTTAAAGCGTTCATGCCAGCATTTAATAAGGACATGGATTTTTCGTCCAGTCCGACCTGCTGACCAATTTGATTAACTAAACTTGTGGCCGCCTGTAAAATATTATTTCTTAATTCGAGTTGTTTTTTAAGTGATTCTTCTGCATCCTTATCATATTCTTTAGATTCTTTTTTCTGATTAGTCCATCCTTGCTTAGAAAGCATTGCAGTTCCTTTTATGTAATCACCTGAATCCTTTGTTGGCGCACCCGCTAATGTATTTGGTATTTTAAGACCTTCAGGTAAAAGTGTCGGTGCTTTTAATCCTGTGATTTTAGAGATAGGTGTTTCTCTTGTCATTGTTGCAGCAATGGCATATTCTGCAATCCTTTTTCTTACGACAAGTTCCTCCTGTAAAATCCTTATCCTTTCCCCAGTAATTTTTATTTCAACCTGATTATTTTCTTTAATTGCCTTATCAATAAGTTCTTGCTCTTTCTTAATTTTATTTTCAATTTTCGCATTCTCAATTTTATCATTAGCAATTTCGTTTTCTAATTGAGCTTTTTGCATCTCATCCCGTCTGGAACCAATTACAGTTTTTGATTCTGCTTCCTGCTTGGCGGTAAGAGTTGTAGATAAACCTTTTCTTACCTCCATTGTCACTTTACTTATTTGTTTTGCGTATTCCCCAGCTTGTTTTGCATTTTCTCCGAGAGCATCCCTTTCATTTAATATATCCTGTAGAAAAGTCCCCTCCATTCCTGGTGCGCGAGATAATTTTGTTAGTTTATTATATTCCTTGCCTAATTTTAACATTTCTTCAAGCGAAGAATATTCTGTAATAAACTGTTCAATTTTATCTTCCTCCAACCCACTCATGTCGGCAGCATTTTTTAATTGTGCTGCATATAATTTGGTTTGATAATCTGCTTCTTCAGAATATTTCAATTTTGTTAATCGGATTATTTCAGTTAAAGCATTTAATCTTTTATCATTGTTTAAATCTTCTTTATCAAAAGTATCTTCTCTATATTTTGCTATCTCGATATCATATTTTGATCCTCTTACACGTATCTCGTTTTGAAGATTTTCAAGTTCTTCCATTCTTTCAACAAAATCAGTAGCTCCCTCAATAGCCCGTTCTAATCCTCCAAAAAAATTACTCCAATCATCAGAGGATATAGCCTTAAAGAAATATTGAACACCTGCCGTTGCTCCGGCGGTAATTTGATGAAATTTTAATGCAGATTCAGTAGATGAATCAATTATTCCTTTTGCAATTTTTAATGCTGCACCGACTGATACAAGACCCATTACCCACTTACCTAATCCCCCGATTAAACTATTTATAGACCCTTCTTCTGCTTTATTTGCATCTATTTGAGCCTGTTGTAGTTTAAGTAATTTATCGTTCTGTAATGCCAGTGATGATTTCGCAGAACGAAGGTCTACTGCTAAATTGCTTTTTCTTTGCCCGGCAGCTGCATCATCGTAAGCTTTTTGTAATTTCTTGACTTCATTCTCAAGTGTTTTAATTAATTCTTTTTGTTCTTTAATGGCATCCTTGAATGATTTAGTCATCTTATTAAGTCCCTGATCAGCTTGAACCCCCGCTTTCTCAATATCTTTAGTC
>JALNXG010000143.1 GCA_023230485.1 Melioribacteraceae bacterium | reverse complement strand
AGTATCAATAAATAAAATCCTTTGAACGAAACTTTTAAGTTCCCGTACATTTCCGGGCCAATCGTAATTTAATATCTCTTCAAATGCTTCATCAGTAAATGAAGGTTTATCAAATCGAAGAGAGTTGCTATATTTATTAATAAAGAAATGTAATAATTCTTTAATATCTTCCTTCCGATTACGAAGTGGAGGGATAGTAATTGGAATAATATTTAATCGATAAAATAGATCTTCTCGAAATCTTTTTGCTAAGACTTCATCTTCAAGATTTTTATTTGAAGCAGCAACAACTCGAACATCGACATTGAAAGATTTAGAGCGACCTATTTTTTCAATCTCTCCTTCTTGTAAAAATCTAAGTAATTTTGCTTGAGCATTCAAAGGCAAATCAGCAATTTCATCAAGAAAAACAGTACCATTATTAGCTAATTCAAATAAACCTTTTTTATTTTTATTCGCACCTGTGAAAGCGTATTTTTCATATCCGAAAAGTTCACTCTCAATCAAATCAGCAGGAATACTGCCGCAATTAATTCGCACGAATTTTTCAAATTTCCTGGGACTATTATAATGTATATTATACGCAACAAGTTCTTTTCCTGTGCCGGATTCACCATAGATCAGCACATTGACTTCATGCGAAGCATATTTTTTTATTTTTGAGTTTAATGATGTGATCTGTTCAGATGAACCGATAATTATTTTTGATTGCATAATAATATCAATATTGCCGTTCATCTTCTTATCATATTCATATTTTTCAAGTTCAAGAATTCTTTTCTGGTAGGCATTGTGAATACTTATCAAAAAATCAGTAGGCTGATAGATATATTCTGTGATGTGAGTTGGGTATTTAGTACAATACCAAAACGCCCCAATTTTTAACAATTTATTAGCGAACTCGAATTTATTATCATTAAGCGTTAGTTTTGTTATAACTATTATTTGAATACAAGGGCTAATATTTTTCATCTCACTAATTAAATCTTCGCCCATCAATCCACCTGCAATCTGAAAATCCATTATAACAACATCAAATCGTTCCGGAGAAGCTTCAATTAAATCCATTGCACTTCTACCGTCTGATACGATCTCACAAATCTCAAGCAAATCATCTTGCAATGAAATAGTTTTCTTTACCCGTAATACATCGAATTCTTCGTCTTCAATTAATAAGATTTTTATCTTTGGCATAAAATTAAGTTTTTAGTTAGTGGATATTTCGATTACAAACATACAACCTTTTGGAGAAAGATTTTTCACACTCATTTTCCAACCGCAATATTTTACAGCTAAAGTATGTGCAATATAACATCCAAATCCATTTTGACCACTGGTAAAGTTTTTAGTCGAAACATTCTCTAAAAATATTTTTTGAATTCCTTGTGAATTTATTTTAAGAAGTTCAAGTGATATTCCTTTTCCATCATCTGAAATTAAAAGAGATATTTTCTTATTTAACTCATCATATTTAGTAGTAATTTTAATTGTAATAATTTGTTCGGAATTGTGAGTAATACTATTCTGTAAAATAGGTTCAACAACTTCCCAAATAATATATTCATTTACATTAATAATTGGAATTCGATCATCGAAATCATATATAAAATTGAACATACGCGAGGATTTGTAAATCCGAAGAAATAAATTATCTACAATAAATCTGCATACTTCGTTAATATCGGTTTTGAAAATTGGGTTAATAATAGTATTGATCGGGGGATCATAATATTTCATATCATAAATAACTCGTCCAATAAAATTAGAATATTTCCCTACCCTGTTTTTAATTTCATTTACGTTTTCGCTTTTTAATAATTCTAAATCCATATTAATAAATCCGATTACTTTTTCGGCTTTATGGTATGCATGATAAATTCGTTTTGTAAAGGTATTTTCTTTCTCTCTATCTACCCTTTCCTCAACGAGTTTTTCATGTTCATTATTAGCGGTTTGCTGCGCTTTCTCTTTTTCTTTCAGAGTATAAGAAAATACTATATAGATTAATATCAATATACTTGAGACTAACAATACATATATCAAAGCAACATCATTATAACTAGTTATAAATTCATTTGTTATAGGGTTAAAATCCGGGATTACTTTCATATAAAGAGCCCCAATTAACTCACCGTTCGGAGCAAAAGGGACAAATATGTAAAACTCATTTTCATTTTTTACAATTACTTGCAATTTTTCTGAATTTATAAGATCATACTTTATGGTTGCGAAAAGTTCATTAGCTTTAGCATAACGATTTATATTAATATTTGCAGGTACTTCATCCGTCAATATTGATAGAAGTGTTTGACCATCATCAACGGGAATAAAATCATTTTTATAAAACACGAAGATACATATTTCGTCTGCATTTTTTTCCATAATATGCTGACTTAAAATAATATCGAAGTTTTTAATAACTTTATTTTTTTGTGCGGTATCCAACTGTTTTTGAGTTATTTGTGATTCTACTATTAATTCAAGTGAAGTGGAAGTAAGATTTGCAATTCTTTTCACAGAAAAATTTTGATACCATTCTTGAGTGTTAATCAGAAAAGAATGAAAAGCATTCTTCGAATAAAATGTTAAAACAAGCTGTGCGCCGATTATTACGACCAGCAATATGAGTATAAACCGGAAATCGATCTTAAAATTGTTTTTTTTCATTGTATCATTTTCAAATCTGAATTGATCTTTTCCTCAGCCAATCTAAGAGCATCTGCAACACTTATCTTATTAGCGATAGCCATATTAACATACCCAGATATAATTACCGATATTTTTGTGTAATTTTTTAAAAACGGACGATGAACCCCTTTTGGAATAATCTCTTTATAAAATAAAAGTTCCGGATACATTTTCGCATAATCATCTTCTCCATATAAACTTTTATTTGAGGGCAAATATCCACCGACTTCATACATTATTTTTTGTGCTTCTTCACCTGCACAATATTTCAAAAATTCAATAGCTTCAAGTTTATGATTGGAAAATGCAGAGACCATAAGATTCCAACCGCCAAGAACTGCGGCTTTATTCATACCTGCAAAATGCGGAGGTAATGTTTTTTTAAGATTTGATATTTTTATTGATTCGGATGAATCAGGGTTAAAATGCCAACCTAGATTTGGCCAGCCGCGTAAGAAAAGCCCATCGTGTTTAATGAAATAATCATAACTCTGATTCTCCTCAAATTCAAGAACACGATTAGTAGAAAGTTTATTTTTATTAACAAGATCAACTAATAATTGCAGTGCTCCTCTTGCTTCCTTTGTATTCAATTGAATAGTATTATTTTTATAAAGAGTCATACCTTGTGAAGCCATTACCTCTACAAAGCTGCACATCAATCCTTCGTATGCTTTAGCTTGGAATGTATAAAACGGTTTATTATATTTTTGTAGTTCCAATCCAAGATTAATGAAATCTTCCCATGTTATTGAACTTTCAAGTTTTTTGCGAATTTTTGCATAGTCTGTATAATATTTTAAAAGATCATCTCGGTAATACATAACAGCAATATCAATAAAAAGAGGTATAGCAACCAGATGCTGTTCATCAATACAGGCTTCAAGTCCTGCGGGTACAAAATTTTGTCTTTCACTATAATTAAAATAATTCTCTAACGGTTCGCTCCATTTAGCAAAACGAGGTATCCATATT
>JALNXG010000142.1 GCA_023230485.1 Melioribacteraceae bacterium | reverse complement strand
TGGGCTGGTGCCAATATTAGTTGGATCCAAAAATCCTGTTGAAATTGCATCTAATGGGATATATGAGCATTATGTAAAGAACGATAATTTAAATTCTATTCCTGATGCAATGCTTTTTACTCAGGAACTTTTAAATAAATATAGTAATTCCGCCGACTATTGCAGTTTTGACCTATACGAAAAAACATATAATACTATGGAACAATTTAGTTTAAAACATAGCGTTTTAGGGATAGACGAAATGTTTTTAGTAGAGTCAATAACTTGGAATACTTCTCAGATTGATGAAAATAATATCGTCTATCAGTATAAAGTATTGGATGGTGCAGCTCTTGGAGGTTGGGAAGAATTTTTCAAGAAACAATTTAAACCTGAATACGTTGAGACAGGTGCAGGGGAATTGATTGTCGTACTTGAGGAAATTGATGAAACAATTAGTCATGCTGGTACTTATGCAGCTACTGAATACGACGATTTATTATTTCCGGCTGATTTACTATTTCCAGCAGACAATTTATTTCCTAACAATAATAATATAAACGCTTTGGGTGGTGCTAGCGATTGAATATAAATAATAAAATTAAGGCTGTTGGAAGATTTGAAATATTTGAGAATGGCCGTAAAATAAAAGAATTTAATAATTTGATAACAAATATTTTGCTTGATGAAATGATCGGGATACTTGCTGGATATATTCCGGATATAGATATCAGATATCTAGCAATTGGCTTAGACCCTGCTCCTGCACCTGCCGTGGGTGATACCAGTCTTAATGATGAAGAGGAAAGATATTTTTATATAGATAGGAGTTTAACACCTCCTCCAACTTATGGCGAAATTGTGACAGATTTCTACCTAACATCAGGAGATGGCAATGTAACAATAGAAGAGTTAGGCGTTTTTGGCGGAAGTACTTCTTCACTGGCTGCTGGTTCAGGAAGTATGATTAGTCATGTTTTGTGGAATTACACAAAAACAAGTGCTGTTGAGTTATTAATTAGATATACAGTAACACTTAGTTAAGGAGATAAAAAAATGCTTAAGTATGAAAAAACATATAAGAATGAAATTAATAAATCTACTGATTTGACATTCCTTGAAGATTTAATTAAAGAACTAAAAAACACTTTCTATATGATCGATTCGGTTGAGATAGATGAATCTGAAAAAGAGACAAAATATATAGCTAATGTAGTTTTGATGGCAAAAAGAAATGTATCAAAAAAATATACTGGTGGGAAAAAGACAAATGATAACTTATCTCAGGTAATATCAAAAGAAGGTGTTAATTAATGGCTGGATTCGGTAATTTTCCTAATCTTACATGGGCTAATGGTGGAGCGCCAGCCATCAACGAAGTCAATTTACAATCAGCCTGGGACGCTATAGAGGCTGTTGATAATGAATTAAGGAGAAGTCAGACCCTTAATGCAAAAGATTTGTTAGAGTATTTTTTTAATGTCAACTGCAAAGAAGTAGATAATTTTACGGATTACGCGGAATATACGGCGTGGACATCAACTACGCTATCTAACGATACTACAAATAACTGCATGGGTAAAAATGCAGTTAAAACGCTTGAATCTGATAATACAGCAAGTTATGTCGGAATGTGGAAAAATATAACCGCTTTGGATTTGACTAACTTTCCAAACGCAGCATCCGACACAAGCGATATTGTTATGTGTGTATTCTATATTTCAGATGTCAGTAAAGTAGATACTATCTCATTTAAATTAGGGACAGACAATGCAAACAACTATAATATTACATATGCAGCTGCTACATGTGCGACTGGGTGGAATGTAAAAAGACCTAAAAAGTCAGATTTCTCAACAACAGGAGCGCCTGCCGGATGGGATAATATTACATACATTGTTTTTCAGTGGTATAGCAAAGTTAATTCTCAAAATGCCTATATAACTTTTCAATACTGCTCTTTATATAGGGAAGATGCCACATATGCCAATTACTATAATATGTTTCAAAAATATTATGGAGCAACTACTAGCTGGGTAAATTATTTTCCCATCACTGTCGATTATTTTGTTTTGTATGTAGATGAGGCTATTAGCAGGCTAGGCATTTTAAAAGTTGATCCTACCGACAATGAAGATAATTTATATTTAGGCTCTCAAGAATACACTAGTTTTATTTCAAAATGGGAATTTTTCTGCAAAAAAGCTGGTTACATAAATTCGATTGTATGGCGTGTGGACGCTAATAATTACGCTGAGGCTTATATATCAGCAAATGTATTATACTTAGACGTGGTTGAGGGTGGAGTATTAGCAAGTCAGACTTCGGCATTATCTGTCAATTTGCTTTTAAATGAGAGCGTTGAATTATATTTCGAAAAAGATGGGGACTCGATAAAAGTAATATTAAATACAAGGAAAGAATCTTTAAAAATCTTAACAAAAGAAACTACAATTGCAGATGATAGTGTTGGTTATATTTATCTTGGAAGTGTCGGAACTAGTAGTTATGGGCTATTAACAGATTTTTTGATAAGTTCTACTCCAGGACACAGATTACCTGAGAAAAACGTATATTACAAAGTAAAACAAACAGCTTCAACAATAAATAATTCAGATGCCTATACCGCTGACCCTGAGTTATTTTTAATATTACCGAGAGGTCTTTGGGAAGTAGAAGTCAATTTAGGTGTTTATAATGCAACTTCCAACACTCCAGACTTCAAAACGGATTGGAGTTTAACAGGCGCAACAGCTATAACAATGAGAAGTTGCTCAGGCCCTGCAAGAGCTATTACTGATGGAGATGATACAACTATGCAATCAAGGAGGGTAGCTACTTCGTTGGGCATTGGATATGGTGTTACCTCGGAATATGTTAATATTACAGAAAAAGCAATAATTCAGGTATTAGGTGCTAGTGGTACGGTTACTTTGAGACGAGGACAATATACAGCAAATGCAAGCGATACCATAGTCGAGACACAATCATATGTAATTGCAAGAAAAATAGATTAAAATACAAAAGAGGTCAATATGAACAACAAAATATTCAACGGATTAAGTGTATTTTCAGCGCTTTTAGGGAGTGTTCTTGGCTGGTTTTTAGGCGGTCTTGATGGTTTACTATTGTCCCTAATAGTTTTCGTGATAATAGACTATGTAACAGGCGTAATGCTTGCCATAATAGAAAAGAAAATAAGTAGCAAGATAGGTTCTAGGGGAATAGCTAAAAAAGTTGCCATCTTTGCACTTGTAGGAATAGCAAACGTAATAGATATAAACATAATAAGTAATGGAAATGCTATTCGTGGAGCGGTAATACTATTCTATATAAGTAATGAAGGTATTAGTATTTTAGAAAATGTTGCAAAGATGGATTTACCTATCCCAGAAAAGTTGAAATCCATTTTAAAACAAGTTAGTGGGGAGAGTAAAAAATGAAAAGTGTATATTTAAGCCCATCAGCTCAGGAAAAAAATATAGGCACAGGCAATTATGGAACAGAAGAGTATAGAATGAATCAAGTCTGTGATGTAGTAGATAGAGAGCTAAAAAGGCATGGTGTAGTAACTTTTAGGAATAATGCAACCATGTCATTAAAACAGATTGTACAGGATAGCAATGCTTGCAATCCTACTATACACTTTGCTATACACTCAAATGCTGGCGGTGCTAGAGGTTGCGAAGTTTTTTGTAATAAAATTGGTGGAGAT
>JALNXG010000141.1 GCA_023230485.1 Melioribacteraceae bacterium | reverse complement strand
GAAATCGGTAAATCAGTACAAGACGAACTAATTTCAAGAACAGAATACGAAGGAGTATAAAATAATGAAAAATCTAATTTATAAAGACACTCGTAATTATTCACCAATTGATGTTACTAAAGGTGTTGACCTTTTAACAGGTAAAATTGTCATGGCTGATAATGTAGCTCCTGAAAATTACGAACTAAGACCTAAATGTAAATTCTGCTCAAATTACACAGTTGAAAATGAATTCAACGGAACTTGCGAAGCTTCTATGAGTGAACCTAAGTTCTTCGCTTATGGCGATATGGATTCCTGCACATGCGGAATGTACAAACAAATCAATTAATTGATTTATTCTTTAAAGGGGTGCTTTTGCACCCCTTGTTTTATTTAATTCATAAATATATGTTTTAATTTTATTTAGAAAGGATAAAAATATGGAAGATAGTAAAGCAAAAAAATACGGCTGGTCCGTTGTGGCTGCTTCTTGGCTTGCAGTTTTCTGCTTGTTCGGTTATCGTGCTACTTTCGCTATTCTTAAAGGTCCTATGAGCGTTGAATTAGGTTGGTCTCAAGCTCAGGTTACTTTAGGTTATTCACTTATGATGGTGTTTTATGCTATAACAGCTTTCTTTGCAGGTATGATCCTTGATAAATGGGGTACTAGACCCGTTTATTTAGTTGCCGCAGTTTTTGGTGCATTAGGATTTTGGCTTACAAGTATGGTCCATTCTCATCTTGCTTATCTATTTACATTTGGACTTATTGCCGGTGTTGCTACCGGTATGCTTTGGGTTACATCCACAGTATCAGTTCGTAAATGGTATGTTGGTAAATCATACGCTACTATGTGGGGAATTGCTTTTGCAGGTGCTCCTATGGCTCAATTTTTATTAGCTTATGTTACCAAAGGTGCATTAGCAGGTGGTGGAGTAGATGCTTGGAGAGGTGCTATGGTACTTCTTTCTGTTATTATGTTTATCGCTTTAATTTTAGCAGTAATACTTGCTAAACAATCTCCTGAAAAATATGGTATGAAAGCTTTTGGTGAATTACCTGCTCCTAAAGGTGGAGTTGCTAAAGCTGAGTATAATTGGACTACAAAAGAAGCTTATTCGCAATATGCTATTTGGGCTGCCATTTTGACATTCCTTACAGCAATGATGGGCGAATTTTTAATCTGGACTCAAGTAGTTAGCTATTGGACTGCTGATTTGGGATGGACTAGAGATACTGCAATTAACGTCTATGCAATTATTGGTTTAGTAGGCATTTTTAGTATGCCTCTTCTTGGTATTGTCGCAGATAAAGTAGTTCAAAAAGTTGGTCATGAAGCTAAGGGAAGGAAAATTATGCTAATTATTGGTCCTCTAACCGGCGTGATTGCATGTGCATTCTTACTCGCATCTGGTGCTTCGATGGTTTGGGCTTATGTAGCTTGCGTTATTTTCGCAATCTATTGGGCTATCGTTCCCGGCGGGGTTGTTGGTTATACAGGTGCTATCTATGGACGTAAAACATTAGGTAAAATTTGGGGTCTCGCTACTTTAATTGTAATGGGTATCGGACCTTTCTTAGGATCTTTTATCGGTGGCTGGCTAAAAGATTTTACAGGCAGTTATACTTACTCAATATATTACGCTTTGGGTTCATTTGTTGTTTCTATTTTATTAGCATCTACATTACCTCTTGCTGCTAAGATTAAAGAACCGGTTGAATCAGAATATGTTTCTCCCGCAGCTACTGTATCAAAATAAAAATATTCTTTTAAATCCCTCAAACCTGTATTTGTGGAGAGGGATTTTTTTAATTAGAAAGTTTATTAATAGAAGCAGATTGGTTTTTAGTCAGAGTTGTAAAACCGTTGGCTTTTGATAAGGAGACGAAATGAAAAATGGAAATGTTAAACTTGATTCAGATGTCGCTCAAACTACCCCGCCAAAGGAAGAATTAAAAGGATTAGTTTTTGACGTTCAGGGTCATTCAGTGCATGATGGTCCTGGAACTAGGACAACTGTTTTTTTGAGCGGATGCCCATTGAATTGTATCTGGTGCTGCAATCCTGAAGGATTATTCCATCACCCTGTTATGCTTTATAAAGAGTCTAAATGTGTCAAGTGCGGAAGATGCATCAAAGCTTGCCCCTATGGTGCAATTTCAGTTATCGATGGAAAGTTAGTTCATGATAGAACTAAATGTGATGTCTGCGAAACTATGGAATGTGTTGGTGCCTGCCTTCAAGAAGCTACCGAAACAAGTGGAAAATATTATTCAGTTAATGATTTGATGCAAATATTTAAGAGAGACCGACAGTTCTGGGGCAGTAAAGGCGGAGTTACTTTTAGTGGTGGTGAACCTTTAATGCAAAAAAACTTTATGCTCGCTATTCTAAAAGAATGCCAAAAAGCTTATATACATGTAGCTGTTGAAACTACTTCCTGCCTTGCTACAAATTATTACATGGAAGTTATGAATTATATCGAATGGGTTTTTACTGACATTAAACACATGGACCCTGATAAACATAGAGAGCTCACCGGAGTTGATAATAAATTAATCCTAAAAAATATTGAAACATTAGCAGCTAAAGAAGATTGGAACGGTTTTATAGTCCCAAGAATACCCGTAATTCCGGGACTTAATGATTCTGATGAAAATATCATAGAAACTGCTAAATTCGTTAAAAGAATCGGTTTGGAAGTAATAAATATACTTCCCTTCCATAGACTTGGTGAATCTAAATATAGACAAATAGGTCATGTATATAAATTTGCAGACCAATTACCTCCAACAAAAGAAAATATGGACAGAGTTAAAAAATTGATTGAGGACGAAGGTTTAGTCTGCTTCGTGGGTTACGAAACACCTTTTTAATAGATATTTAATTACCTGATTTATTTTGTGTTAGGACTTTTTATCTGTCCGTTTATTGTTAAATAAGGGATACAAAAATGAAAATGATTTCGAAAGCACTACTATTTTTAATGATCGTTTTTTCGGTTAATAATTTACTAATAGCTCAAGAACAAAAGTCAGATTTTAGATTTAGTTTTTCTGAAAGATACCGTTTGGTTATGTGGGATAACGCAATTGATCTGAATGATAAAGGCGGTAATAACCAGAATTTTTCCCGTTTAAGAACTACTTTAGCTTTACAGTATAAACCAGATCAAAACCTGGAACTCAATTTTGCACTCGTTAATGAATTTAGAAAATATTTCACTCCGGCTGCTGCCGATTTTCACTTAAACGAAATAATTATAGACCAACTTAATCTGAAATTGACAAACAAGGAACTCCTTAATGGAGTACTTACTCTTGGTCGTCAGAATATTTTTCTTGGTGAGGGATTTGTAATACTTGATGGTCATCCTGGTGATGGTTCCAGATCCGCTTACTTTAATGCTATTAGATATGATTGGAATATTAATCCTAAACATACTCTTACCGGATTTTTTGCATATCAGCCTGAAGAAGATTTTCTCCCTGTGATTAATGGAAAAGATATCGATCCTTCATTTCAAGGAGATAATTCTTATCAATTAATTGAGCAATCTGAAAAAGCCGCTGCTCTTTATTATAATGGTAACTTTGATCTTATTAATATTCAATCCTATGCGATTTGGAAAGCTATAATTGATGATGGTAAGAAAATTGTTCCTAAATCAAATATTTATACAATTGGCGCTAGAGTTAAGCTTCCAATTAGTGAATATTTCAATTTAACAACCGAAGCAGCTTATCAAGCAGGT
>JALNXG010000140.1 GCA_023230485.1 Melioribacteraceae bacterium | reverse complement strand
TGTAGAGAAGAATAGAACAGACACTTTGTATGTTTTGGATAATGCAGTTTTGAATAAAATTGGAGATTTCAAGGAATACGTGGCCGAAATGGAAAAGAAGTCAAAGAAGCTTCTGAGAATGCTGGGTAAATAATTTTTATGACACATAATAAATTTTTGATAATTGCTATCCTGGTATTTATCACCGCAAGCGGACTTTCTTTTTTCTTTCAAACAAATTCTTATTTTAAAAAAGATAATCTTTTTGTAGAAAAAAGTATTAAGAACTCAGATAATGAGGTTGCCGTCTCAAATAATTTAATTGAACAAACTAAAAGATTTTTTATTGATAAAAAAGAAACCGCCACCTCAAAAGATCTTTCTCTAAATGAAATTAAGGTTTTATTTGTGGGCGATATTATGATGGATCGCTATATTCGTAAACAAGGAGAAAGATTTGGTTACGATTTTCATTTTGCTTGTGCGGCGCCAACTTTTAAAAAATATGATTTTGTGGTGGCTAATTTTGAAAGCACCGTCACAAATTATCCTTCGGTTAGTTTTGATAAAACTCTTCCGAATTATAATAATTTTAAATTTACGGTTGATCCGGTGGCATTAGTGGCTCTAAAAAATGCCGGCATTAATGTTGTGGGGGTAGATAATAATCACATTTATGACCACGGCAAAGAAGGAGTTGATTTAACTAGACAAAATATTCTAGCCCGCGGTTTGAATTATTTTGGTGATCCAATTGATTCTAATTATTATAATTTGCGTTTAGAAAAAAACGGCATCGCTTTTAATTTGGTTTCTTACAATGAATTTTTTGGTTCAGTGGATAAAACTTTAAAAAATATTGAAAAAGCCAACAGCAACGAACCTATAATTATTTTTTCTCATTGGGGAGATGAATATGTGCCAACGCCAGACCGAGTGAAAAATTGGGCGCACGTGTTTATTGATAATGGCGCCGATCTTATTATTGGCATGCATCCTCACGTCGTTCAAGAAACTGAAACTTATCAAAATAAATTTATTGCTTACTCACTCGGTAATTTTCTCTTCGATCAATATTTTTCACCAGAAGTCCAAAAAGGCGGGGTAGTGGAAATGATTTTAAATAAAGATGGCATTATTTCCACTAGATTTTTGAATGTTTCCCTGGATATAGAGAGACGACCTTGTATACAGGAATAAGGTTTGATAAATCATTTCCTTTGCTATAATTAAAAGGTGAAAATTAAAAATATTTTCTTTGATAAAAAATTAATCTATATCGCAGTAGTCTTTATTATTATCCTTGGATTGTTGCTCAGCCTTTATTTTTTCTTTAATAAAAAACCACAAATATCACCTCAAGTATATAAAGGTTCTACTTTTGAAATTGAAGTGCCAGAAGGATGGAGCGTGGCTACCACTAGCGCTATCTATAAAGACTTTACTGTTATTTCACCTAATAAAAAACTGAAGGCCAATAGAGATGTTTTCAAAATAAATGAACCCATGATTTATGTTGTCAGTAGAGATTCAGGAACAACGACTTTACAAGAATATGTTGAACAACTTAAACCAAAACTTGTTCCAGGACCACTTAGTAATGATGTGCATAATTACAAAATTATAGAAGAGGTTTCCACTACCACGGCTGACAATATCTCTGCTTATCTCGTGGGCACTTATTTTGAAACAGCGGACACTCAACCAAAAGACATAAATGAAATAATTAATGCTAAAAATCTTGCCACCCCTACTCCCAGACAACCAAAAATTTCTAAATACAAAAATCTTTCTTTGATAACTATTAAAGATGAAAAATTATATGTAGTTACAGCTACTGCACCCGAGGAGAAGTGGTCTGAGTTTGATGAAAAATATAGAAAGACCTTGATTAATTTTAATCCATGAGCATGAGTAGAATGATAAAAGTATTTATTTTAGTTGTTATTGTTTTAGTAAGTTTCTCTTTTACTAATTCTGCCAAGGCATATACATTTATCAATGCCACTAGTACACCTTGTGGGGTGAGATTAACTTGGAAACCGACTTTTCCAAAGACCACTTGTTTGGTTACTGATTCTTTTTGGCGCTGGGGAGAATGGATAGACTATTGTGTAACTCAGTCTGTAAATAAATCAAAAATATCTGTTTATCGTAGTACAGGAGGGACATCTTACGATAGATATAATAATCAATTGATTTTTTCTGGTGATGTTTCTTCGGTGCCGACAAGTTACAGTACACATTATGATTCTTCCGGTAATGATGATTATTATGAATATAATTACGGAGGATATAATTACAGTACGGGTTCAGGATCTTATACAGACTTCCGTTCATCATACACAGATTTAACTGCCGTTCCAGGTAATAAATATTATTATAGAATTTATGAATACGATACCAATAATTATTCTGATTATTCTGATGGTAATATTGATTTTCAAAGATCTGATTTAAGATATTATAATACTCGTGGTTATAATGTTGATCCTATTGTTTGGACAGATCCTAATTACCCAATGCTGACACAAACTGATATATCTTACGGTGAAAATTTAGTGAACTATGGAAATGAATTTTCAAATTCCTGTCCGTTTGTTCAAGTTCCGGGTGATAATTTGATGGGTTGGTACGATTTTACACTTAGAGAACCGTGGGGAAGTAAAATTTCTGATTTAACCTGTAGTGAAAAATACGCTTTTAAAAATTCGACTACGGGCTGGTTTGAGGAAAATCCAGGTAGTTCCGATGATAAATTTGATATTATTAAAATGTATGGTTTTAGTAGTGATAAATTTGAGAATGTTTCAAAAGAAAGACAGCCTATGAATTATAATTGGGGTTGGAATTGGGCATATAGGGGTTATAAAATTTACAAAACTGGTTCCGTTGGTTTTAATTTCTATAGAGAAGTCTGTACTAGGGGTAAAGACTGGTTATATACAGGTGACATATGTACTTTTGAAAAAGTGCCAACAACAGACTACACACTTACACAACCAAGAACTGGATATAATTTAGTGGAATTTAATAAAAATTATGTACCACCACCAGAAACAGCAGAATATTATGTAGATGTTCATTATCGTGTAACAGCAGTTAATCAATATGGTGCAGAATCCTGGCCAGTTGAATTTTCTTGGACTCAACCATTACCGACCTGTTTGAATGATTGTATAGATCCAAATACCATTGATCCAAATGAAATTTTCACAATTAAAAATGTTCTGCTTAGTAATGATTTTCTCGGTACTAGTAAAGTGCTTGGTTGGAATAATGCAGATAATGAATTAGGACAATATACATATAATGCTTCAAGTACGGAACAGGAATGGTATATAAAACCAAGTAATGAAAATAAATATGCGATTCTTGTTTCTAAACAAGACGGAAAAGCTTTATCAACAGACGGCTATATTGATTGGAGCTGGACTCATTTTGGGGAATCTCTCTACTCACTTTTATCGATGACGTATGAAGGACCTTCATTTCCTGGATATATAAAAGGTTATGAAAATATTTATACATATAAAGGTGAATATCTGCCGAATCCGAATTGGTACGATGAACAATACGGAGAATTTACAATTGGATATAAAATAAAAAAGAAAGATTATAATTCTTCTGACGATTCTCAAAAATGGTGTATTGCACCAGAAAAGGGACCTGGTGAGTGGAATGAAGAAATTAATGATTATAATATGGTCAACACAGGGAATTATGCTTTCATAAATAAAAATGTTCAATCCCCATTAAAACTCTTAAGTCTAGTGAATCCAGATGTTCCTGATCCTTATTATGCTGAACCTTATTATTCTGATCCTTTTCGTGATACAGAAGGTTTTCTGGTTTGGCTCAATCCTGATGAGGGTGGATATGAAAAAAATGGCATAATAGCAGATTACTATCCTGGTAGTCAGGGGGGTAGTGATCTTTGGCAACTTGACATTCCCATAACAGAATTATCCTGCACCGGCCCTCAAGGTGAAACCATTCAAAGCGGACAAAACCTAACATATTACGAATCCAACACAACCTTGCAATACTACGACCCATTAGATCCATCTGGTGCAGACCACTGTTCTGATTATGCTATCACTGCTTCCTGTAACAATGGTGTTCTTAGTAGTTTTAAATATAGTGATGGTA
>JALNXG010000139.1 GCA_023230485.1 Melioribacteraceae bacterium | reverse complement strand
AGATGCTTTGGATAAAGTTCAAAAACTTCGTTCGGAAAATCAGAAATCACAGGGAGGGAATTAATCTATGAAAAAATTTAATTATATCGCAATACTATTATTCGCCGGATTTGCAATTGCATGCTCTGCAAGTCAACCTCCAAAAGAATTAGTCGATGCACGCGCAGCATATATGAAAGCAGAAGCTAGTCAGGCAGAAAAATATGTTCCGGCCGAACTTCATAAAGCTAAAGATGCTCTTAATGCAGCTGAAAATTCTTTTAAGGATGATGCGGATTCTTATACTACTAAGGATTTAGCTTATATCGCTGATAGAAAAGCGAAATTTACTGTGGCTGAAGCTGAAATTGCAATGGAAAAAGAAAAATTAGCCAAAGCGAAAGAAGAATATAATAAACTTCAATCAGCGTTATTAGAAAAAACTAAAGACAAAGTATCTGACTTAGAAAAAAGTGATGCAGTTAAATCAGAAAAATTAGCCGCTGAACAAAGAGCAAGAATGGAAGCTGAGGCAATGGCTGCTAAAGCTAAAGCTGACCTAGAAAAACTCCAAGCTAAAGAGGAAGAACGTGGTCTTGTAATTACTCTCTCAGGTAGTGTACTTTTTGAATCCAATAAATCAAAATTACTTCCACAAGCCCAAACTAAACTTAATGAAGTAGCTGACGCTCTATTGGCTTCAAAAGAGCGAAGATTAATTGTAGAAGGACATACCGATTCGCAAGGTTCTGATTCACATAATCTTACCTTATCACAGCAGCGTGCTGAATCTGTTAGATCATTCATAATTTCACGCGGATATTCGGCTGATTTAATTGATGCAAAAGGAATCGGCGAGAGCCGTCCAATTGCCGATAATACAAGTCCCGAAGGTCGTGCAAATAACCGCCGTGTTGAAATTGTAATTCCAAAGAAAGCTAATTAAAATAATTAGAAAACGGAATTTATTTATGACTTGTACGTTTTATATATCGCAGAACCGCTAATAATATTCTTAATTAGATAACGGGGCTTGTTTATGGCATTTGTCCATTAAATAGGTCTCGTTTTTTAATTCTTTTTTCATTCGCTTAGTAATTAAAATTTATTAAAAATCTTTTATTAGGAGGTAATTATGGCAGTTAAATCACTCGGAGGCGTGTTATTTGTAGTCGGCTCGAAGAAGAGAGTAGTTTAATAAATATATTTTGTTCAAGGCTGCCCAATCAAGCAGCCTTTTTCTTTTCTAATCTTGCTCGGCAGGTGAGAGAAATATTTACTATATTATTATCTTATTTATCTCGTTATCTAGGGAGTAAAGTTATAAATGGATATTGATTTAATAATCCCTCAAGAATTTAAGAAATATTTTTGGGACGCTGAGTTTACTAAACTGAACTTCAAAGAGCATCCCAAATATATACTTAGCAAACTTATGACCTATGGCGAGATCGAAGCGATTCAATGGATATTAAAAAACCTGCCTCAAAAAGAGATTACCAATTTTGTAAATAAATACGGAAACACAAAACTCGACCGCAGAAGCTATCTCTTTTGGTCAAAAATTATTGATGAGAATGATCTATGGAAGAATTGAAATACGAAATACTTGATGATAAAAGAAAGGAAATGCTTCCCATTCTGGCTCAATTTAAGGAATCATTTATACTTGCGGGCGGTACCGGTCTGGCTCTCCAAATCGGGCATCGCATTTCAGAAGATTTCGATTTCTTTACTAATACAAAATTTCAAAATGAAAAATTAATTGAATCTCTGAAAAATTCCTTTCAAAACAATTCTATAACTCAAGTCCAAAATGAAATTGACACTCTCACTGTTTTAGTTGACCAAGTAAAACTATCTTTTTTTTATTTAAAAGAACCTCCGCTAATTGAATTAATCGATACAGAATATTTCAAAATATTTAATAAAAAGGAGATTGCTATTTTTAAAATATTAGCACTCCTTAGAGCCGAATATAAAGACTATATTGATTTGTACTACTTATTGAAAGAGATTGATATAAAGGAGATTCTCCTGCTGACAAAATTAAAATATCCTGATTTTAATGAGGCAATGTATATAAAAGCATTACTAAGTTTTGATGATATTGATATTACGCCGATTAGTTTCCAACCCGGTTTTGAAGTATCGGAGAAGCAAGTCTTCGGAGAAATTAAAAAAACCATCTCCCACAGATTGCGTTAGGCAGCAATAAAAAAATCTACCTAAATTTTAGGGGTAATCAAATCCCACTGTGAGTTCAAGCCCAATTCATTTATTTTCTTGTTTAGGAAATCAAAATCTATAAATTCATTTGAAATAACCAAAATATTAGCAATATCATTGAGGTGCTTCTGTTCATTACCTTCTTTGTAGAACTCGAGCTTCTTAATAATCACATATTCAACAGGTGCTAAAAATATCTTATGTCCCAAGAACTCAAATTCTTTCCGGTTCTTCATCCCCCAAGCTTGCAAACGATCATTACCTGCAAGATAAATATCCGCTTTGAATCCGGAATTGTGATGAATCAAATTAAAATGTCCCCTTGAACTGCGGAGCATCTCTACTTTTATAACTTCTTTCGGGGGACAGTAAAATTCTTCTAATGGAAAAACTGAAATGAATTTATCAATATCATTTGCTCGGATGTTTAATATCAAATCTACATCATGCGTCAAGCGCGGTTCGCCATAAATAATTGAAGCAATCGATCCGGTAATAAAATAGCTGATGTTAATTTTATTGAGGAGGTCGGTATAGATTGTGAATGTATTAACTTCTTGCATAGAGGAATATCTCTCTTACTTTATCTTCTACTTCTTTATCGGATAGTTCCGGGTAGAAATGTTTAATGCTCACTCTCTTCAATTCCCATGCAGTATTATATAACTCCATAGCAATCTGAAGCTTTTTCTCACCAGAAAAATTCTTGTAACGCGATTTCACCGGATCGATATTTTTTTCTTCTTCATTCATAAATAATCACAAATAATTACGAGTAATATAATCAAATAATTTCCAACATACTCTCCAATAAATTTTTGGCAGTCAGGGAATCATTGAGCTGAACTTACTCTGCAGGTGATAAAAAAATCTCTTTTTATTTAGTCCATCAATAAACGTCTTCCGGAATCAGATTCGTAAAATGGGAGACGCGCAAAAGTATAAGAATTACGTAATTTTTTTCCAGAATAGTTACAAACTTGCACCAAAATTGTATTATTTTCCAGAATAATAAAAAAAAGCCCCTCGAAAGGGGCTTATAAATATATATGAACTTCTTATCGTTAGATCCCATCCCATAAATACCGCTGCTTTCGCAAACGCCACAGTCGAGATCGGGGAGTCTATTAATAAATCGTCCTGCCGCCGTTTGGATTGAGCAGCTCGTTAATACGAACTTTCACCACAGTCGGGGTAGGGGAGTTTGCTAATACATTCCGTCCATTCCGCCGCCCGGCATTGGAGGCATTGGTTTTTCATCTTCTTTTTTCTCGTAAACTACTGCTTCTGTTGTAAGCAATAATGCTGATACCGAAGCTGCATTCTCTAAAGCAGTTCTTGTTACCTTTGTAGGATCAATTACACCTGCTTTAATTAAGTTTTCATACTCTTCAGTAGCTGCATTGAATCCATAATCATCTTTTCCTTCAAGCACTTTATTCAATATTACCGCACCTTCCATTCCGGAATTAGCTGCAATCTGTTTTAATGGCTCTTCTAATGCTTTCATGATTATCTTGATACCTGTATTCTGATCAAGATTTTCACCCTTAACATCTTTAAGGGCTGCGATTGCTCTTACTAATGCAACACCACCGCCAGGAACAATTCCTTCTTCCACAGCAGCTCTCGTAGCATGTAATGCATCTTCCACTCTTGCTTTCTTTTCTTTAAGCTCAATCTCAGTTGCTGCACCGATTTTTAATACCGCTACACCACCTGATAATTTTGCTAATCTTTCCTGTAATTTTTCTTTATCGTAATCTGATGTTGTCTTATCGATCTGAGCCTTGATTTCATTGATTCTTTTCTTGATATCGTCTGTCTGTCCTGCACCTTCTACGATTACAGTATTGTCTTTATCGATATTCACACGTTTAGCTTGACCTAAATATTCGATTGTTGCATTCTCTAATTTAAATCCTCTTTCTTCGCTGATTACAGTACCTGCTGTAAGTGTAGCAATATCTTCCAACATAGCTTTTCTTCTATCGCCGAATCCGGGAGCTTTTACTGCTGCAACTTTTAATGTACCACGAAGT
>JALNXG010000138.1 GCA_023230485.1 Melioribacteraceae bacterium | reverse complement strand
TTATTTCCATAAGTTTTGGCTAAGTATGTCTTATCTTTGATACCAAGAATATAGACAGAGATTCCAGTTTTATTTGCACTCAAACCAATTTGATAAAATTCTCTGGTTGTTCCATCAGCATATTTTATGGTATAAAATCCATATCCTATATTAGGGTTAGCAATAGTTTTACCTTCGCTGTTTCTGCCATCGCTGAACCATAATTTACATGCTGGTAACACTTGAAGTGTTAACTCGTGTAACGCTTGCATTTCACTACGTTTTGGCTCGGGTTGGCTGGTAATATACTTTTTAATTTGTTCCTGGACGTTCATATATATTATTCAATTTAAACCGTTTATAATTAGTTATATCGTTTTCTTTCTTCTTCATTATAATTGGATCATCGGGTGTTTGGTGTGGTAAATCTAGGAAAATATTTTATTGGTTTTAAATTGGGGGTGAGAAAGAACATATTAAAATAGGCTGATGATTCTCAAATGAAGAGATGAGTTGGAGTGTTTTGTCACGCGTTACGCTATCGCTAAACGCGCGCCAGTTAGGCGAGTTATGGAGATGGAATAAAGGAGCAGGTTGAAAGCATCATACTATTTTTAAACAAAAGTCTTTTACGTGCATTCTATTAATGCCTTTATGTGTTGATATTTCGGACAATTCATCCATTGTTACAACGTATTTTGGAAAATTATCTGGTATTTCAAGTAAATTCCCATATTCCCGATTTATCGTTTCTTGATTCGTTAATAAGTAAGCTACTTGTACATAAATCTTTTCTCCTGCTTTTTGTGCTATAAAATCAACCTCCTTTTTCCCTTCTAAGCCTACTGTTACCGAATACCCGGCCATTCTTAAATGCAGATAAACAACATTTTCTAAGAGTTTATGAATGTCACTGGTTTTATAACCAACAATCGCATTGCGAATACCAATATCTTCAAAAAAATACTTTTCACCTATTTCGAAAACTTTTTTTCCTTCTATTCCTGTCCGTTTTACTTTGAAAATCAAAAATGAGGCTTCAAGATAACCGAGATAGTCTATTACCACTTGAGTTGAAATATTTATTTTTTGAGATTTTAGGTATTCACTGATTTTTTTAGAGGAAACGATACTACCCATATTATCAGCCAAAAACGAGACCAAATTTTCTAAAAATTTTACATTTCTAACTTTAAACCGGGCAACTACATCTTTGAGCAATATTGTATTGTAAATACTTGTCAAATACTCATAGGCAATTTGTATTTCAGTATTCAAATTAATTAAATAGGGAAGTCCGCCAAACTTCAAATAATTCTGAAAGGCAACTACTGAATCTTGTAATTTATAAAACATTAAAAACTCAGAATAGCTAAGTCCAAATACCTTTATTTCAATATATCGACCACTTAAAAAGGTAGCCAGTTCGCTCGAAAGCAAATTAGCATTACTTCCGGTGCAATAGATATCGAAATTGCCTCGCGTGACAAGGTCTCTTAATGTAAGCTCAAATGATTCAATATCTTGTATCTCATCGATAAATAGTGCTACCTGGCTATTTTCCTTTACGTTTTCCTTCAAATATAAAAACAGGTCATCCGAGTTCGCAATTGAGGAAAATGCATGTTGTTCCTTATTGATGTAGATAATTTGAGTATCAGGACTCTGTTTTTTTATCAGGTCTCTCAATTGCAGTAGTAGGTAGCTTTTGCCCACTCTTCGCTGTCCAATTAATACCTTAATCAAAGATTTCCCAATAAATGGTTTTAATCTATCTATATACAGAGGTCTTTCGATGTACTCAATCATAATTCATTTATGTTTTATGTTTCGTGCAAAGATACGCATTTCTTCAAACATAATTGAAATATAATGTAAATTGTTTTACTTCTTCAGTCACAGAATGAATTGTTGTTTTGTTATATTATCATGAAGAATACTGTTTTATCAGCTTGTTGGTGACGGACAGCGGATATTTTGCAGCGGACTTCAAAAGAAAAATCTTTCTGCCCACACAGATTTATATTTCATGCCTGCGGCAGGCAGGTTCAGACTAACCCCGCCATAAAGTATTATGCATTGTTAGCAACCATTATTCATTTAAGTGATATTTTATTAAGTCAAAGTTATATGTCGTATCGTTTGAACCTATCATTGAAAATTCTTTTTTTATCAAACCAATTCCTTTGGCTCTATAGTATTTACTATTCGTAGTTGTGAATTCTAATATATCTTTAAACCAAATCCCATTAATCAACATGGAATCTATGGCATTCCCACCATTGTCAGAGTACCACCCTAAAATATATCCTGCATCATATTCATTTAATTCAGCATTTCCATAAGCAGTCCAGTTGTAATTGTTTTCTCCTTTGAAATATGATGATGTCAATTGCTGCTGTAATTTTTCTTCAGGTCTATGAGATGGAGTACAATTATCGTCAAACAGAATTGATTGTGATATTAAACTCACGCTATCACGTATTCCAAGAATAGTATCTTCAAAAACCCAATAAGAACCTGAATTAGAATAGATATACGTTTTGTATTTGTCTGAAAAATAATGTTCAGTGCAATCAGAGGGTTTTTCACAACTGATAATAAATGTAAAAACAGAAAACAATATAAGTGTCTTCATAAAATTTTCAATTCTATTGATTTTGAATCTGTCTTTTTGTTTCATAATCTGTTTTTCTAATAATTTGTCTTTTACGTTCATTTTTTTTTGAATTTGATTTAATGGTTACTAACATTCGCATACCGCCAATTATCGCTATGACTATTATATTGGCTTTGTTGATAAAATTCCTCTGGTATTTATTTAATTTCGTTATCAATATATTATTCAATTTCAACCGTTTATAATAAGTTATATCGGTTTCTTTCTTCTTCATTGTAAATGGATCATCGGGTGTTTGTTGGGGTAAATCTAGTAAATTATTTTATTGGTTTTAAATTGGGGGTGGGAAAGAACATATTAAAATGGGCTGATGATTCTCAAATGAAGAGATGAGTTGGAGTGTTTTGTCACGCGTTACGCTATCGCTAAACGCGCGCCAGTTAGGGGGTTTCCCAAAAAAACTTTCTATGAAGCATTGCATTTCAATTTATTACTTTCCTGTCCTGCGAAGCACGAACCCCCTGCTTGCGGACAGGTAGTGTTAACTGCTGTTCAATTAATTATAGGGGATTGTAATAATCTCTCCCTGTTTGTCTAACAACTTAATTCTATGATCATTATTATCATTTGTTATTTTATCACCTGGTCCAATGTGGTAAATGGCAAACAGTTTACTCACTTCTTTAAGTTTAATCCCTTTTTCATTTGCATCCATTAAAAGCCAAACCGGAATAAACGCCCAATCAATATCCTTTAAGGTGGAAATGGTTTCTGCGTGTTCGGTATCTCCGGAAATAAAAATTTTCTTGTTGTGCCAGGTAATCAGATATGAATAGTGATTAATAGAAAACCGGTGTTTCGTTTTATAAACTTCTATTTTGAAGTCTTTTAATTCATCATTGAGTTTTAAAAGTTCTTTCACATTCCAAGGGCTATAAATTTTTCCACCAAGCTTTTTCGCCAGTTTTTTAACCAATCTACCTGCAAAATGATCTGAATGCTTATGTGTATAAATAAAAATTGGATTGCCCTTTACGCTGTCAAGTTCAGATAAATCATATTCCATATAATTGTGAGCACCTGATTTGTATGGAAAATCAATGTAGATATTGGAATTTCCATCCGTCATATAGAGACCGCAATTTCCAATAAACCTAATTTTTATCTCAGTCGTTTGACTGAGTGTTACATTCGAAACACCTATTAGTGTTAGAAAGCCTGCAATTTTTACTAAATTTTTCATTCGATTGTTTTTTATATAGCAGTTAACCGGATTATTTCTTTCAATATGGTTGGCAACACCCGCATACAGCCAATTGTCGCCATGCCTATTATATTGACTTTGTTGCGAAAAATCCTTTCAGTATTCATTTAATCTCATTATCACTAAATTATACAATTATAACCGATAACTATTAGTTAAATCGGTATCATTTTTCATCGTAAATGAATCATCGTGTTATTGGTGGTGTAAATCTAGGAATTAATTTTATTGGTTATACATTGGGGTTATGAACAGCGAAGCCAGCAAGTAGTATAATTGAATACCTCTCCACCTGTCTGCACGGCTTTTTTAAAGGTCATTTTAATTTCACTATTTTAATGATCGCCAGCTTTTTTATATCCTTTAAAAAGGGCAAAAATCGCCATTGAATGTCCATGTCCCAAATCAAAATCTTCTTTTAACCAGGCCACAATTTCTCCGGCTTTCACCC
>JALNXG010000137.1 GCA_023230485.1 Melioribacteraceae bacterium | reverse complement strand
TGATGGATATTTAGATGAAATACATAGTTTACGCAATGAATATCAAGCAGATGTATGCGTGTTAATTGTAGATTCCCTTTTGGGGGTAAATGGTCTTGCAGCTTCAATTGGAGCAGAATATTCCACAGCTTTTTTTGTTGTAACAGCTTCTGCTGCTTTTGATGATTTAAGTTTTCCACATGAACTTGGACATTTATTAGGATGCAGGCATGACAATGATATTGATATACTTCCTTATAGCAATGCAAGAGGATATAATTGGTTTGGTAAACTATTAGAATATAGCAATAACCTTAAAAAATATAAAACGATTATGTCCATAAAAGAGGGCTCAGACCTTAGAGTTCCTTATTTTTCAAATCCGTATGTATATGATGATACTCTTAATCAAATGGGGACACTAACATATAATTATGCGGCTTACGCCATCGATGATTATTCATCTACAATAGCAGCGTTTCAGCCAAGATATACCACATCGGGAACAATCTCAGTAAATGAATGGTGGAGAGGTACATTAAATATAACCGGAAATGTAACTGTAAATTCAGGAGTAAAACTCACCATAGAGCCTAATGCTGTAATTAATTTCGCTAATGGAGCTTCATTAATAGTAAATGGAGAATTAGTAATTAATGGTGGTGAATTAACTAGTAGTGGAACATGGGGAGGAATACAATTTAATAGCGGTAGCTCAGGAAATATTTATAACTGCATAATCACAAATGCAACTAACGGTATTTATTGTTATAATTCTTCTCCAACGATAAGAAATTCGATACTTGAATATAACACTACGGGGCTTAGCTGCAGTTATTACTCAAGTCCGGTTTTGAGACTCAATAGTTTTAGGTATAATTCTATTAATGGAATAAGTTGTTATAGCAATAGTTCTCCGGACTTAGGCGAAGATGAAAATTCAGGTTCAAATGCAATTAGAAATAATTTAATTGGTTTAAAGACATCTTATAATTCGAATCCTGATTTACATGGATACATGGTTTATGGTAATAGCATTTTTGATAACACAGGAAATGAAATAGAAGCTACATATTATTGTACAATAAATGCTGACAAAGTATTTTGGGGTAATGGTGCAACAATATTTACATATTCATCAACAGTCACAAATACAAATCCACTTCAGTATAATCCAAATCCTTTTCAATCTATAGCTGAACAAACTAAACCAGTTAATATACTAAGCAAAATTGAAACTATTAACACCGAAGAGCCGAAAGAGAATCTATCACAAGCATTAGAATTGCAGAGGCAAAAAAGATTTGACGAAGCCATTCCTCTTTTCCTTGAAGTATTTAATAAAAACAAAGAAGAACTAATTGGTAAATATGCCCTTACAAAAATCGAAGAGTGCTTTACTCAATCGCGCAGGAAAGATTATTTTGCATTTTCTGAGAAAGAGATAAAGCCAAATATTACTAAAGGAAACGAAACTTATGTAATTGCTCTTGAATTAGAAGCACATCAGATGATAAATGCTGGTGAGTATTCAAAAGCAATTAATAATCTCACCACCATCTTAACCAAATATAATTTGAATGAGTATATAGAAAAAAATACATTATTTACACTTGGAAGTTTTTATACACTCTTCACAGAGAATAAGAGAGATGCAGATAATTATTTCAATTCCTTAAAAACAAAATACCCTGAAGATTACTTAACAAGTCAAATAGAAATAATAAAAAAAATGGGTGAAAGTTATGTAGGTAATAAAAAGTTAATATTACCAAATCCTGAAATAAAATCAGAATCTGTAAATAATAACGAAGAAATAATTATCTCGAATTATCCAAATCCCTTTAACCCAACAACAACTATTGAATACAATCTTCCAACAGAGGATAATGTAAAACTTGAGGTATATAATTCACTCGGACAACTGATTAATGTATTAGTAGAAGGGGAACAAAGTGCTGGAAAACAAAGAATTACTTGGAATGGAAAGGATTCTTTTGGAAACTCGGTTGCGAGCGGAATTTATTTCTATAGAATCAAAACAAATAGTTTTTCTCAAATTAGAAAAATGATCTTGTTAAAATAGTATAAAGAAATAGATATATTTTAAATAATTTTGAATATAAACTCTATAATCAAACTAAAAGGCTGTCCCGATACAGGAGACAGCCGGTTATTAAATTGTTTTATAGACTCACGTAGAACGAATAATCCACTTATAATCGAATGGATTTATAACACCTTAATCTCAAATTAGGAATTAATTTTATCTCATAAACCCGATAATCTGCATTGCCTGCTTCTGATTATATTCAATTGCGAGCTGTTTGTAATTTACCAGATCGATAATAGTACCTATAAAGCAGATACCGCCGGTAAGAAGATAAAGAATACCCATACCGATTTGATCCACGAAAAAGCGTTGAAGTCCGGCAATACCAAAAAACCCTACAACAGTAAGAATAAGAATTAGCAATGGATCGCGGCGGCGTGAACGGTAAATTGTAGCAAACTGAAGTGCTTTGGAATCATCCATATCTTTCACAATATTCTGAATGAATAACTGCTCTTCATATGTTAATTCCGGTAAAATGTTTAATACATTTGCCATAGCGGACCTCTTATATTTGTTTTAACTGCATTTTTGTTTTTAAAAATAGTTTACCTATTCTAAAAGAGATAATAATTAAGGCAGCAATACCGAGCGGATGGGTTTTAAATGAACTAACAAAATCCAATCGGCTGCAAAATGAGATTGACCTGCCCAAACCACAGCCGGGACAAAAATCGATTCCCATTAATTTATAGAGACATAATGTCAAATGTTGTTCTTGGTATGGATTAATCGAAAAAAGGTAAATGAAACCCACTAACCAAAAGACCCCTTCCCACTCAATTGCCTTAAAAATTTTCTTTATCTTATCCATCTCTGATAAATTAGACGTACGTGTATTCATTAGGTTCTAAATTATATAAATATTTTTAGAATTATTTATGAACTCATTTTGGAGTGTTTTGGTCCTCATACCCTTTCAAATTCAGAATGGACTTATATGTATTAATAAATTCTACTACGGTTTCTGCTCCAATTACACGGGTAACTCCGAGACGCATTGGTTGAGTTTTATCGACATACACTCTTCCTTGATATGGAATTAATGGAGAGTAATCAGTTTCTCCCGGTTTAAATTCTGGACGCAAGGCAAATTCATATTCTCCAGGAACGGATTTAATCAAACCGACAAGTTCAAAATTGGGCACACCATCACGAATTGCAAGAACAATACCGCCACTGAATCCTTTATTAAAAACGGCATCGACATAAAAAGTATGCCTTTCTCGATTAGGATTAGAAACAATTCCTTTTGTAAGCATTTTTTGATTGAGTGGATATCCGAAAACGTAGATAAATGAACCCCATTCCAAATCATCTGCTCTACCGAATGGATAACTAAAAATAGGTGGATTAAATGACTCCGAAGAATAAGTTTTGCCGAGTAAGACTAAATCTTTTGAGGAGTCTTTTGCCAAAATATCAAGCTCTCCTCCTTCGGGAAAATCCGGTATGTAATTACTTTGTTTATCCTTAAATGAGATACTTTCAATTAAATTTGTTGGTTTACCTTCGGGAGTTTGGAAATAGCTGATTACCGTATCAGGAAAATCAATTATATGTGCAGTACTAAGCAGAACCACTTTATTATTCAATGAATAAATAATTGTTGCAGTTCCGGATGCAGTCCGGTTATAGTGAATTAGAGTTACTGCCTTATTTAAATAATCGACATTATCAAGATCATACTTCGTCAATTTAGTAGATTCAGAAAAAATGTAACTCTTGTAAAAGACAATACAATTAAGGAGTTTAATACTATTAGAAATTTTTTCTAATTGTTCGGAGGAGCTTCTATATGGGAATTCGCTGTCGTATTTCCCATCTTTAAGTGCTGGGTATGCAGAATCATAAATCATAGAGGAGCATGATTGAAATAATAGAGCGGTAATGATTAGTAATATTAGCAACATTTTACGTGGCATAAAAACCTATAAAAAGTTTTCTTATACAAATCTAATTAAATAATCCTCGCAATCAAATCAGAGAATTAAAGAAGTATGGAATATAAAATCTATTCCTGGAACAGAAAATCTCGCTGTAGACAAGTTATTTCTATAACTTTCTTTTAATTTTGAAAATAATTTTATACGTTGCAGACTTACATTCCCGAAATGAGGTTTAAGAACTAATGAAAAAAACCATAATTGGTATTATTGCTGTTCCATTTCTATTCGTACTTGTATTCTTTTTTGTTGGCAGGTTTCTTACTTCCAAATTCATCGATAATAATATAGCCTATATTAAAGGGCTA
>JALNXG010000136.1 GCA_023230485.1 Melioribacteraceae bacterium | reverse complement strand
TTTCAATTTAGATATATTTTTTTTATTTGTCAAGCTAAGTCTATAGAAAAAATGAAGTTAAGTGCCTAAACCGTTTCCTTTTCTTCGGCAATTACTTCTTCTGCTTTAGCTTTTTCTTCCTGCGCTGCTATTTCTTCTTCGGTTAAGATAATATTTTTGTATTTCTTAAGACCAGTTCCAGCCGGAATTAAATGTCCCATGATAACATTCTCCTTTAAACCAATGAGGTTATCAACTCTTGCTTCAGTAGCCGCATTAGTTAATACTTTAGTTGTTTCTTGGAATGATGCTGCCGATAGGAAGCTCTCTGTTGAAAGTGCTGCTTGTGTTATTCCTAATAATATATTATCGAACGTAGCAGGTTCTGCATCTCTAACAATAATTTCTTTTTTATTTTTTCTTGCTAGATCAGCTACTATCTCACGATATTTGGTTTTTGTAATTAAAGTATCCTGTTTGATCTTTGCCGCACCCGGATCAATTATATATACCATATTATTCATTTTTTCATTTTCTTCAACTAATTTATTTCTGTCCACTAAATCTTCTTCAATAAATTTAGTATCACCTGAAGAAATAACTTTGAGTTTCTGAAGCATCTGTTTAACGATTACTTCAATATGTTTATCATTAATCTTAACGCCCTGAAGACGATAAACTTCCTGAATTTCATTAACTAAATACTCTTGAACTGCATTAGTACCTTTGATCTTCAAAATATCTCGAGGATCAATCGGTCCATCAGTTATTTTTTCGCCTGCAGGTATTTCATCTCCCTCTTGAACAAGGACATGCTTACCATAAGCAACACTATATACTCTCTGTATTGTTCCATCAAAAGATTCAACAATAATTTCTTTAGAACCTTTCTTCTTAACACCAAACTTAACGATACCTTCAATTTCGGAAACAACAGCTGGATCATGAGGACTTCTAGCTTCGAATAATTCGGTTACTCTAGGAAGACCACCAGTAATATCTCTTGATTTTGATGATTGTTTCGATATCTTAGCCAAGATTGTTCCTGCTTGAATTTCCTGTCCTTCTTCTACCGATAAGTTTGCACGAGTGGGGATATTGAATGTTTTTTCATTACCACTCTTGTCGATAATTTTAATACTTGGCGTTAAATCTTTATTTTTAGATTCAATAACTACTTTCTGAACGTGTCCCGTTTGTTCATCTGCAATCTGCTGAAGGGTAACAGTATCAATTAATCCCTCATACTTAACAGTACCTGCGATATCGGAAAGAATAACGGTGTTATAAGGATCGTGATTATAAAGAGCTTGCCCTTTTTTAATCTCTTTTCCATCATCTACCATTAATTCAGCACCATAAGGTATTTCATATTTTTTGATCTGTCGATTATCGGTATCAAACAATCCAATAGAGCCTCTTCTGCCAATAACCACTTTGGCTTTACCAAAGAAATCGGTTTTTTCTACAAATGAAATTCTATCATATTTCAAAATACCTTCTGAAGAAGATTCCACTACGGATTGACTTGCAATACGTGATGAAGTACCACCTAAGTGGAAAGTACGCAATGTAAGCTGTGTACCAGGCTCACCGATTGATTGTGCTGCAATAATACCAACCGCTTCACCATTCTCTACTAATAGACCGGTGGTTAAGTTTCTTCCGTAGCACTTAGAGCAAACCCCACGTTTAGATTCACAAGTTAATACTGTTCTGATATATACTTGATCAATATTTAATTCATCTATTTTTTTAGCAATCTCTTCTTCAATAACAGAACCGGCTTCAATTAATAGTTCATCAGTTTTAGGATCATAAATATCTTCTTGGGCAACACGACCGGTAATTCTTTCTGCAAGTGGTTCTCTTTCCATTTCAATTTCTTTAAGAGCAGTAATATAAACACCTCTAATAGTACCGCAATCCAATTCAGAAATTATAATATCCTGTGCCACATCGCAAAGTCTTCTTGTAAGATATCCAGCATCAGCAGTTTTAAGAGCTGTATCTGCAAGTCCTTTACGAGCACCGTGAGTAGAAATAAAATACTCTAATACAGAAAGACCTTCTTTGAAGTTAGCAATAATCGGGTTTTCAATAATTTCACCGGATTGACCGGTTAAGCTCTTCTGCGGCTTCTGCATAAGACCTCTCATTCCTGCTAACTGTCTTACCTGCTCGGTATTACCTCTAGCACCAGAATCAACCATCATAAATAATGAATTGAATCCCATCTTATCAGCTTTAATTCTATTCATTAAATGAGCAGAAACATTAGTGGTTGTGTGCGTCCAAACGTCTATAATCTTATTGTAACGCTCGGCATCTGTAATTAAACCTTGTTCATGTTCATTTAAAATTGCATTTACTTTTTCATTCGATGATTTGATAAGTTCTACTTTTTCATCAGGAATAATCATATCACTAAAGCTGATTGAAATACCGGCAGCAGTAGCATATCTATATCCTAATTCTTTTACGTCATCTAAGAATTTAGCTGTTACAACGTTGCCTAACTTAATAAACATTCTGTAAATTAAACCGCTGAAAAGTTTCTTTATAAGTAATTCATTAATGTATCCCATTTCGTTAGGGACTATCTTATTGAATATTACTCTTCCAACAGTAGTATCAACTAACACACCATCAATCATAACTTTTATTTTTGCGTGGAGTTCAATTACCTTGAAGTCATAAGCAATAATAGCTTCTTCCATTGAACCAAAAATTTTACCTTCTCCAATACCATCTTTTGGTTTTACTTTTGTTAAGTAATAACAGCCAAGAACTATATCTTGAGTAGGAACTACAATCGGTAATCCATTTTGAGGTGATAAAATGTTATGACTGCTAAGCATTAATACAGAAGCTTCTAATTGAGCTTCATAAGATAATGGAACGTGAACAGCCATTTGATCGCCATCGAAATCCGCATTGAATGCCGTACATACCATAGGATGAAGCTGAATAGCTTTACCATCGATTAATATCGGTTGGAATGCCTGGATACCTAATCTATGCAAAGTAGGTGCACGGTTAAGCATAATAGGATGACCATCAATTAATCTCTCTAAAATTTCCCATATAATCGGATCTTTTCTATCTACTGCTTTACGAGCACTCTTTACTGTTTTATAATGACCTCTTTCAATCAATTTCCTAATAATAAAAGGCTTGAATAACTCAACGCCCATATCTTTAGGCAAACCGCATTGATGGAGTTTTAATTCCGGACCAACTACAATTACAGAACGACCGGAATAGTCAACTCTTTTTCCGAGTAAGTTTTGACGGAATCTTCCCTGTTTACCTTTAAGCATATCGCTTAATGATTTTAGTGGTCTATTGCCATCACTTCTTACTGCACTTGCTCTTCTTGAATTATCAAATAAAGCATCTACTGCCTCCTGAAGCATTCTTTTTTCGTTTCTTAAGATTACTTCTGGAGCTTTAATATCCATTAATCTTTTTAATCTATTATTACGAATAATTACACGTCTATATAGATCATTCAGATCGGATGTAGCAAAACGACCACCTTCAAGAGGAACTAAAGGTCTTAATTCAGGTGGAATAACAGGGACAGCACTAAGAACCATCCATTCAGGTTTATTAGGTACTTTCCCTTCGTATTCTTTGAATGCTTCGAGAACTCTTAATCTTTTAAGATGATCGGCACGTTTCTGCTGTGAGGTTTCATCTTTTAATAGATCTTTTAAGCGAACAAATTCGCCATCAATATCAGTTCTTTTTAATAATTCTTTAATCGCTTCGCCGCCAATTTTGGCTACGAATTTGTTAGGATCGTCATTTTCTAAAGAATCATTTTCGTGAGGCAGTGAAGATACAATCTCATAATACTGGTCTTCGGAAATTAAATCCTTGTATTTAAGACCCGTAGTGCCTTGATTAATAACAACATACGATTCATAATAAATTATTTTTTCTAATTCTTTAGTGGTCATACCTATAATATTACCGATTTTAGAAGGTAATGCCTTGAAAAACCAGATATGAACAACCGGAACAGCAAGAGCAAGATGCCCCATTCTTTCACGGCGAACACTTTTAAGGGTTACTTCCACACCGCATCGATCGCAAACGATGCCTTTATATCTAATACCTTTATATTTTCCGCATGCGCATTCCCAATCTTTTACGGGTCCGAATATTTTTTCACAAAATAAACCATCTTTCTCCGGTCGGAATGAGCGATAATTAATTGTTTCCGGTTTAGTTACTTCACCATGTGATCTCGAAAGAATATCATCAGGGCTAGCTAAACCGATAGTAATTTTTTCTAACTGCTTTATTCTATTTTCTTGAACTTTTAATCTCATAAGAGTCTCCTTAAGACTAACTTTTAACTAGTTAATTTTGATATCAAGACCGAGACCTTGAAGTTCTTTAATTAACACATTAAAGGCTTCCGGA
>JALNXG010000135.1 GCA_023230485.1 Melioribacteraceae bacterium | reverse complement strand
TAAAAATTGCACTTCCGATCATACCTGTTGCACCGAGTACTAATATTTTCTTTTTCATTGAATTTCCTATTTAGACCAAACTACTCTATTAACGTAATCTGTATAAGAAAGAATAATCCGCAATACTTTATCCGAAACATTTGGCATCGAATAATCAGCCACTAAACGCAAGTCCCTCTCTTCTCCCCTTTTCTGGTTTTTAATCAATTCGATAGATTGCAATATTCTCTCAATATTAAAACCTGTTAGAATTGCCGGAGTTTCTTCCATTGCTTCGGGTCTTTCGTGTGCTTCTCTAATATTAAGTGCAGGGAAATTAAGAATTGAGGATTCTTCTGATATCGTTCCGCTATCTGAAATAGCAATAAAAGAATTCATCTGTAAATTATTATAGTCAACAAACCCCATCGGTTTCATTAATTTCACTAATGGACTGAATTTACTATTATTCTTGTCGATCATATTTCTTGTACGAGGATGAGTAGAAACGATTACAGGATAGTTATAAGTATCACATAATCTATTTAGTAATATTACAAACTTCTCAAAATTATCCGAATTAATATTCTCTTCTCTATGAGAGGAAACAATAAAATATTTCTGTTTTTCTAATTCTAATTCTAATTCCGAGAGTATTTTTGAATTTTCAATTTTCTTTTTGAAGTAATGAATTACTTCAAACATTGGACTGCCTGTTTTTATTATTCTATCGCTTGGGATTCCTTCCTTTAGAAGATACTCCCGAGCGATCGATGAATAGGGCATATTAATATCACTTATATGATCGACTATCTTTCTATTGGTTTCTTCAGGGACTCGCTGATCGAAACAACGATTTCCTGCTTCCATATGGAAAATCGGAATTTTCCTTTTCTTTGCAGGGATAGCACAGAGGCAGCTATTTGTATCGCCAAGAACTAAAAACGCATCCGGATTTTCTTTCTCAAGAATCGGGTCAATTTTTATAATTACGTTACCTATTGTTTCAACTGCATTTGCTCCCGCCGCATCTAAAAAATAATCAGGTTTTCTTAATTCTAAATCCTCAAAGAAAATCTGATTTAATTCATAATCATAATTTTGTCCGGTATGAATAAGAACATGCTCAATCGAACTTGATTCATCAAGTTTTGCTAATACGCGAGAGAGGCGGATAATCTCAGGGCGTGTGCCAACTACTGAAATAACTTTTAATTTTTTCATAATTTAGAATTGGGCTGTAACATAATATCTGTATGTATGATATAACTTATTATTAAAAACATCCATATTATTATCTGCTTTCCCGTTTTTAAATGATGTAAGCACATTTACTAATTCTCCAAGTTTAATATCATATTTTGGATTTATATCAGGATATAATTCTTCCGATATATTTTTCATTTCATTTATAATTGCACTACATACATCATCGATATATGCTAAGGTGATTACATTTTCGGGATTACTAACCTGGATTGGTATATCATGAGAAATATTATAACAAAATGTTGCAACAACTGAATTGTAATTAGGTCTGCAATATTTGCCAAATAATCCGGGAAAACGAAATATTTTAATATACATTCCATACACTTTACTTTGCTCTATCAAAATATCTTCTGCTTCTCTTTTACTTTTACCATAAGGATTATCAAGAACTGCTTGCGTAGATGAGGAAAGTATTATTTTGGGATGTAAATTATTATCGTTAATGATATTTATTATTTGTTTTGTAAGACCCGTATTAACATTTGCGAATTCATCTTTATTTTTCGGTCGATTAACACCTGCAAGATGAATAATGATATCGGATTTGATTACCTTTTCTTCTAATTCAGAAATATCATTATCAGTATCAAATTCTGAAATAGAAAAACAATTATACTGGCTTAATTTTTCAATAAGATTTCTGCCAACAAATCCTTTTGAGCCTGTTATTAAAACTTTTTTCATTTTTTCAGATCACGGACTAATTTAGAATTGTTCCAAGAAAGTAATTCATTTTGAACATAATCTAAAGATAGTATAAGCTCTTTTAATTCCGGTTTGGTTAGTCGTTTAGTATTATGTGAGTTATAAGTTTTTAATCCATTATTTGGAATCACACCTTCATTAAAGTATTTTCCGTAATTGAGATCTCTATCATCCGGCTTAATTCTAAAATAATCCCCCATATCTTGAGCGGCAAGACATTCTTCATCAGTTAAAAGTGATTCAAATAGTTTTTCTCCATGGCGAGTCCCAATTAATTCTATTTTACTATCTGCTTCAAAAATTTCTATCATTATTTCTGCAAGTTCTTGAATAGTTGAGGCGGGAGCTTTTTGAACAAAAAGGTCACCAGAATTGCCATTTTCAAAAGCATATAAAACTAATTCTACTGCATTATCCAAAGACATCATAAAGCGGGTCATATCGGGATTAGTAATAGTTAATGGTTTTCCAGCTTTCATTTGCTCGATAAATAGAGGGATAACTGAACCTCTTGAAGCCATTACATTACCATAGCGTGTACCAATAAAAGTGGTTTTGTCAGTCAAGCGTGATTTAGCGACATAAAGCTTTTCCATTAAAGCTTTAGAAATACCCATAGCATTAATTGGATAAACTGCTTTATCCGTACTAAGGCAGATTACTTTTTTCACACCCATTTTAATGGAGGCGTTCAGCATATTTTCAGTACCTAGAACATTTGTAAAAGCAGCTTCCATAGGGAAAAATTCGCATGAAGGGACTTGTTTTAATGCTGCTGCATGAAAAACATAGTCAACTCCATCTAAAGCACGTTCGATAGAATCATAACTACGAACATCACCAAGATAGAACTTGATACGTGAATCATTATAGAATTTCCGCATATCATCTTGCTTTTTTTCATCACGGCTAAATATGCGAATTTCTTTTATACCTTCTTCTTCTTTTAGGAAACGTTTTAAAACAGCATTTCCAAAAGAACCGGTACCACCGGTAATTAATAAAACAAAGTTATTATTCATTTTTTATTTGAAATACCCAATTTTATTTAAAGCTCCGCTCCGTAAGTCCCATTGCCACTTACCACTAAGTTCTGTAATTGCGAATATTTTGTATGTGATTGTAAAGCCCTCTTGTAAACAGGATACGGTGTATTTTATTGCAATTCTAAATATACTATTATTTTACTAACTACAAAATGCTATAATTAATTTAATTAATTTATTTTGTCTCTTTTGTCGTTTCGTCTAATTTTAGTACTACTGATCTGTTCATAAGCTCGTTTGATTTCATTGTCGATTTAAATAAGTCCATTGCGTTCTGGTCTTTTGCTTTTTTAATGAAATCAGAGAAACCGGAGGGCGGCGGATTTGACTGATTGATTTTTTCTATTCCGAGTGCTTCTTTGAGAAGAGTAACCAACTCTTCACGTACTATCTGAATCTTTTCCTGATCATTCGAAACGGGTCTCTCATACTGCTGTCTTTCTGCCCCGCTATCTTCCGAAATTTTTATTTTCTCTTTTGATGATGAACCATCATCAATATATTCTTCATCGATATAGTTCTCATCGAATGCGAAGATGGCATCTGAAAATATTTTATCATTCTGATTCTGTGCTTCTATTGCTTTCATATCAAATGAATAAACCTCTGCGAAATCTGCTTCATTTTCTTTACGCGTAAGCGAAGTTAACCCAACTTGCTGAATCTTGAATCTAAATTTATCAGGATCTAACTCAAAACGCAAGTGCCTAAGATCTTTTATTGCATAAATCGGGTCGAAATAAACCAATTCCATTTTATCATTGAGGCGGATAAAATACCCAAACTTGGTGCTATATGCATCAAGCTTGGGTACATTAGTCAATAGCCGATATACTATAAGATTTTTTGGCGCAGGGTCTTTAACGTAATTACAGACATCGAAATAAGAAACAGCTCGAGGGCGTTTGATCTTTTCGTTCTTAAAGACAATCTTAAAATTGTCATTAAAATTGAAGGAATTCTGCGAATAGATCAGAATATCGTTATTTCTTAGATCGAGTGTTTCAAGCAGCATTTATGCCCACCTTACGAGACCGAGTTCAAAATTATTTGTGAGTATATAATTATCGGGCATTATACGAAGTGTGTATCCGAATAATCCCGTTTCATCGAGTTCTATTTCGCCTATATAAAAATACAAATTATCTTTCGATTTATTCGGCTTATAGATCATTTTTACGGATTTATTTATTACCTCATTAGTATCGGTTTTAGTATAATAGATTTGCACATCCACATCATCGGGAGTAAGTTCGCCCAGAGAGATTTCGGCGGATACGGAGAATTTCTTACCTACTTTTAGTTCGCCATTTTTCTTTTCTTCTTCGATTTTATTGAATCGGACGGCATCCCAATTGCGATGTACTTTATCGCGCCATGCGGAGAATTCTTTCCCCTTTTCCCATTCTTTTGCTTGAAGATGAGTCCGTTTCTCGATTGCAGGGAAATAGAATTTTTGAGCATATTGTTCGACCATTCGGGAGGTATTAAATACGGGTCCCTGTTTTTTCATCGAATTTTTCAT
>JALNXG010000134.1 GCA_023230485.1 Melioribacteraceae bacterium | reverse complement strand
TATCTTGATATGTGTGAATCAGGGAAAGAAGATATTGTTTGGGGGATAGTTTATAAAAAAATAGAATATGTAGATAAAAAGCGAAAAAGGTATTGGGAACAGCACATAGGAAATATTTCCCTACAAAGAATCAATTGGATATATCGAAGTGCCGAATTTGCAATCATTATCGGAGAAAAAGATTATTGGAAATCCGGTATTGGATTTGAGGCTTTAACAATACTATTCAAGCATGGATTTGATAAATTGAACCTACACCGCATCTGGACAGGAACGGCATCCAGTAATGAAGGTATGAATAAACTTTGTATGAAACTCGGAATGACTTTAGAGGGAATCTTCTATGATGGGATTTTCTTAAATGGAAAATATAGAAATATAAATTGTTATTCTATAATGGAGGATCATTGGAAACAGATAAACAGATAATAAATAAAATTCAAAAAATCAGGGCAAGAAATAATATTGCCTGGATGAATCTTTTACAAATCGCTTTTAAATATGCCCCGGAAGAATCAAGAATAATATTCAAAGATATTTGTCATAACGATTCAGAAATAAATAAACTAAGTAAGGAGCTTGCTAAATGATTAACATACTACTCAAAAAGAATGTAGAAACATTAAAGAAGTATTGGGCCAATTCTGAAGTACTTCTCAGGATACAAAATGCCAGGAACCTGGACTGGGCAGAAATAAAAGGAGATAATTTCCTGATTAAAAAAGGAAATAGAATTGTCCCGGCATATCCTTTAAAGTTTCCAAAGAAGGAATGCATTGCTATAAGCAAACAAAATATTTACCCGAAAGACGGATGCACAGTATTGATAGGAATGGGACTGGGCCACATGGCTTACCACATTTTAAAAAATTCAGAATTCGGACATAAAATAATTGTAGTAGAACCAGTCCTGAAATTTATTCAGGAAGCTTTCTGCCGGTATAATTTTACTGAGTTTATTGAAGCTGGAAGGATAATGATTGCCACGGATAAGAATGAAGTCAGTATTGCTATCGGGGAAATGGATGGGATTTTTGTAATTCAAAACTGGATAACCTTAACCGATAAATATACAATGCTCTGTGAAGAGTACGCGGATATAATTCCTCATACAATAGAAATGCTGAATCAGGAAAGATGTGGAACAGGAACAGTCATGGGAGCCGGGGCAATCATAGCAGAGAATGATATTAAAAATCTTCCCTATTGTATCCGTCACCGGGGCATTACTGACATAAAGGATTTATACAAAGGAAAGCCAGCGGTGACAGTAAACACAGGGCCTAGCCTTACTAAGAATATTCACCTGCTTAAAGAAGTTCAGGACAAAGTAATTATTGTGGCAGTGGCTCAGGCCCTGAGAGTGTTACTGGCTTATGATATTAAACCAGATTTTATTTGTACAGTAGATTATGGGGAAGTCAATTATGAGCATTTTAACGGACTGATGGACACTGATGTTCCTTTAGTAGCATTGAACCGGACTTATGCCCCGATACTAAAAGAATGGCAGGGTCCGAAATTCATTACAGTCAGTCCCAGTCCCGGATCGGAAAATACGGTTGCAGGGGTCTTATATGATAAAGGAAGTGTTGAAACTGGCGGTAGTGTATCTCACCTGGCATTCGGTATTGCTTATCATCTTGGATGCAACCCGATTACAACTATCGGCCTTGATCTGGCTTATAGCCCTGACTTTAAATCCCATATTCCTCAGGTGGATGCGGGGGGAGCTGTAAAGGTAGATGAGAATGGAATGATCCAGTGGAAAATAAAAGATCCCCGCAGTACATTAAAAGATAAGGATCATTGCATGGGTTATATCACGTATGCCCCGGATCAATTCGGGGGAATGGTTCCCACTAATGTAGGCCTGGCCACTTTTATTACTTCCTTTGAAAAGATATATGAAATGATTCATAATACGGATAAAGAAAAAATGATATTTGATTCCACGGAAGGTGGTTCAAAAAAGAAAGGAACAGAATTATTAACACTGGAAAAGTATATAGAAACTTACTGCAAAAAGAAAATTGATAAAACTGTTTTGAATCCTTTTCTTTCTTTGTCCCCGGATTATGAAGATAAAATATTTAAGACAATTGATCTTCTCAAAAAAGAAATTCATAACCTGAATGAACTGATCTTCAATTGTAATGAGGGAATAAAAGTAGCGGAAACAATGACTAGTCTTGATATGGATAAAAAAGAGTTTTCTGAATCAAGCAAACTAAATGAAAAGTTTGCTAATGCTGCACATGAACTGGCAAAGCAGAATCCTATAGTTGGGATTGCTATATTTCATGCCAGCCGAAAGATATACAGCAAGGAATATATTCTGGATGCTGTGAATAAAAGAAAGTTTAATTCCGTAGAAGAAAGAAAAGAGTATGTAGAAAATTATCTATTTAAAAATGTAGAATACCGGATAGCAGCTATCGGGAAAAGTAAAATGATAATGGAAGCAGCGCGGGATGCTTCAGAAAAACTTATTCCGATGTATGAAGATGTTTTAAAAATATTTGAAACATATCAGGAAACAAAAGATGAATCTTTATTTGTAAGCATGATTGAACAGGAGATTGACTTGTCAGATGCTGAAAAATATCTGGCTGCCGGGAACTGGGCACATGTGTTAGTAGATTGTAAAAAGATTTCTAATTATCCAGAAAGTCCTTATTTGAATATTTCTAATGTATTTGCAAAAGCCAAACAAATGTGTCAGACAGATATAGATGAAGCAGACAAGAAAGCTAAAGAGGAAAGACGGCAGGACATCTTTGATTATCTCCGATACATGGAAGATGGACAAAAACTAGGAAGGGAAGAAAAGAAATTTCCGGAAGCTATAAAGCTATTTAAGAAAGCAGAAAAATTATTCCCGGAAAAGTTTGATGCCCGTTGGGGATTGGCTTCTGCATACTTCCATGAAAGGGAACTAGATAAGAGTATTAAATATTATAAGAAACTTCATACGGACTTCCCGGAGTTTCCCAGAATCAAATTTGAATACGGATTGGCACTCATTGAGGATAATCCCAATGATATAAAAGAGGGATTAAAATATGTATCTGAAGCAATGGTGGGAACGAGTGAATTTAATCATTTCCTGAAAGACCTGGGACATCTTTATTATGAGATTGCTAATTATGCGGAAGCAAAGAAAGCCTATGAAGAATATAAGAAATGTTTTCCGGCTGACAATGCTGTGAATACTAAACTGGCCTTATGTTATAAAGAATTAGGAGATTATAAAAAAGCTAAGAAGCTTTTAAATTAAAAGGAGGATGTATGATAATAAATGTAAAAGAAAAGCTTAATCTATTAGGAAGACATGCCAAAGATAAGGTTACAAATTTTCAAGGGGTGATTACATCTATAGCTTTTGATTTATATGGATGCAATCAAGCACTTTTAAATCCTGGAATTGATAATGAAGGAAAATTAAGAGATCAAAACTGGTTTGATATAAATAGACTTGAAGTGGCAGGATCTCCTATTATGGATGTCCCTGAATTTGATACTTCTAAAGAAAAAGGAGCAGAATTCAAACCAACATTTAAAAATTAAGTTACTTCAGTAACTTAAATAATTTATAGCCGCCGTAAACAGCACCCGCGGTGGCTATAGTTCCTATTCCGAATCCCAAATATAATTTCCAATTACCTGAACTACTTTGAATAATAGGAATGGTAGCTTCCTGGGAAAAACTTCTTTGATATAGAGACCCTTCTATTCCCAAATTCAATTCCGTTCGGGTCTGCTTTAATGTTTTCCATTCAATGATAAAAGGATCATTATCATAATGCCAGAGAAAATCTTTTGCCAATTCACATTCCAAGTTTTTCGGTCTTTCTACAGGCTTAGAAACTACAGGAGTTACTACCGGATCATTGGGATCGGGAATGGGTTTATTATAATAGTCTTTAGTAATATACCAAGTTGCTCCGGAAGCAATTAAAATTGAACCTAGCCAGGATATTATCATATGTTTAGTTTTCATTGATTTCTTTTTTCCTCTCCGTCATAATAAATATCTTTCTGACCCCATGTGGATATTTTAATAAAAGCGATTACTTCTGCAAATAGTATTGACATCAATACATCTGATATATTTATTTTGTCTGCACTTCCTAGAGGAGAAAGCAATCGTACCCACATGTAAATATAAATCATTTTCAGAAACATGAAAGCATAAACATAAGGCATAAACAATCTGCCCCGGCGATAAAACATCATTTTAAGTAGAGCTGATTTCATTTTATTAAATCTTCATTTCCTATCGACTCAGTCTGTTCATTCTTCCAGGCATTGAGAACGTGATTATTCTGCCAGAAGAAAATAAAATCAATAAACCTGGCAAATAAAGAATTAGGCCAGCGTCTTCCGAATCTTGCGGAAATAGTTTCATCAGGATCACCAAACATAATAGTATTTCCTAAATGATCTATGCCTAATAAAATATTAGTTAAGTACAGAATAATAAATTTAAAAATTTTCATATTACTTTCTCCCAATATAATATTCTTCC
>JALNXG010000133.1 GCA_023230485.1 Melioribacteraceae bacterium | reverse complement strand
TTTGCTCAATTATTGGTTTGCTGATTAAACTGTCATCCTTTTTGGCATGAATAAAACCAATACAGGTAAAGATGCGGTTAAAATTCTCCGGTATCCATTTGATTTTCGTCGTTGTTTGAACTAAATTTGATGACTGTAAATTAACCTATGATAAACCATTTTAACCATTACGGAATATGCATATAAATTATCCCTGTCATCTTAATTCTTTAACGTTGACAAATTGACTGTTTGCCAATCGATGCCAACTTTCCCGAGATCATAACGTCCCTTCATTTTTATTACAGCCAAATAGTACTTTGCAGGTCATTCAATGGCCTCATCGATTTCGAACAATGAAAGGCTATTGCCCTGACCTGTTAACAGTTCTTCATTCTATTAGATTTTCATTTGACTCAGTTAAACAATGTAAGAATTGGTAAATTAAAACAACTCTATTTTTAAATCTTTCTGAAAGAAAACATAATCGTCATATGAATATTAATAAAAGATGATTAGATTTGACTAATATTAACTTTTGTCAGTTTCTTTATAATTCGTAATGCGTAACTGTTTGGTACAGAAATTCTAAATATATATCAACAAGATGATCTTAACTTCTATTGTAAAGAAATCATGTATTTTGTTATAAATTAGAAATAATTATGAAAAGTGAACATGATGGATTTGTAATTTACTGCCAAGAAGCTAAAAGAAAAATTCCTATTGGAGTTGTTTCGGAAGAATATGAATGTATGGCTATGACTGACAACATTCCTAATAGAGTTAAGAAATTTGTTGTGGAAATTGAGGATAAACGCTTTTATAATCATTCTGGAATTGATTTCAGGGGTATCATTCGGGCTTTAGTCAAAAATATTCAGGCTGGTAAAATTGTTCAGGGTGGAAGTACGATTACGCAACAACTTGCTAGAAATATTATTAAAGATAATGATAAAACCATATTAAGAAAATTAAAAGAGATTTTTAAAGCAGTTCAAATAGAAAGGAAATACTCAAAGGATGAAATATTGAAACTTTACTTTAATTATGTTTATTTTGGGAAAAATCTGAGAGGGATTAGAAGTGCAGGACTTTATTACTTTGAAAAGGAAGTTGATAAATTAAGCCAACCTGAGCTTTTGTATTTGCTAGCAATATTAAGGGGGCCAAACTATTATATTGTAAGGCCAGAAATTACGATGGCAAGATATATGTTAATTAGTAATAGTCTGCATAAGAGAGAATTAATTTCGAGAAGTAGAAATGAGAAAAATCTAAAAACGACAATTAAACTGAAGAACAATTATCTACAAAGCGTTAAAAGAGTAACTGTTCCATTTATTACAAAATTGACGGACAATAAGCAAAAGAAAATAGTATCTACTATAGATCTTAGATTTCAAAAATTTGCGATTCAATTTGCTTCTGATTCAAAATATCCAGTTTCAATTATTGCTTTAAGAAAAAATAAAGTCGTAGCGTTTTTTAGTAGCTATGGAACTGATTATCCATTCATTTCTAAATCTAATGTGGGATCTACATTAAAACCGTTTTTATACTGTTATCTACGTGATAATGGAATTTCAAAATTTGAAAAGTTTAACGCTTATAGAAATGATATGAACTGGGAAGTCAGGGAAGTTGCTCATTATAAGTCTCAACTTAATCTCCAAGAAGCACTATTCTTCTCTAACAATAATTCATTTTTAAATGCTGCTAATAAAGTTGGAGTTGAAAGTACCCTTAAGTTTTTAGCTAGAGTATTTAATCGGACAGAAACTGAATTTTATCCTTCAAGCATTTTAGGCGCTACAAGAAATGGGATTACTTTATATGAATTAGCCTTAGCATATTCAACTTTTTTTACTAAAAATTGCTTGACTGAAAGCAAAATTGAATGTCTTTCAATTCTCAATAGAATCTTCGTTGAAAAGCTTGATTTTAAGATTGAGAATGCATTTTTAAAAACTGGAACGACAAATAATAATAAAGAACGTTTTGCGATACTAGGTAATGCTGATTTGACATTTGCTTTGCTTAGAAATGAGAATGCAATAAATGATAAATCAAAAGAAGGTGGCTTTATGAATCAAATATCTAAAAGTTTTTTTTCATTATTCAAATCATCAAATAACTACGAATGGATATAGAATATATTATTAAAAATGCAGATCCAAATGTCATCATTTTTCTTATGACAACATTAGTGGCTTTTATTTCTTGGCTAATAAAAGGCCTGATAGAAAAGCCGATTACGGAATCAAAAAATACATTTAATCGATATATTGAAAAGAGAATAGAGATATTGACAGAGGTTAAAGTCCGACTTAATTTAATAGCCTATTTCCCAAATGGTGAAGACAGTTTGTCATTTAAAAATCAATTGCAGGAAATAATTCTTAAGGATGGCAAATCAGTTTATCTTGGGAAAGAAACATTTGATTCAGTTCTCAAAATATCAATTGACCCACATACGAACGAAAAATTATTACTAAATACAATTAAAAATATTGATAATGATTTGTATTTACAAATTACTAAAGTTCAAGATGAAATTAGGTTTTACAGAAGATTTTCAAATTATAATCCATTAAAACGTTTTATTGGTTTTACCTTACTAACCATGCAGTATATATTTTCACTTTTACTAATTGTCGCTATAATACTCCTTTTGATTTTGACTTTAATTGATGCGAACAATTATTTGAGAGTAGGAATTTTTATTATTGCAGTGTTTGGAATTTACTTTATTAATAAATGGTTGAAAAGATAGAATAGTAGTTACGAATATTATACATATATGGAAATTTTTGGTAAACAAGTTGTTATAAAGCGCTAAACACTAGATATTTTATGATAAATCTTTTGTGCCAAAACCGCACCGACGAGCCCGATGAAACCGGCAAAGAGGCTGTGGTTACCGGAGATCAGTTGAATATCCGCGCCGGAGCCGGAGTTGATTTCCCCACCATTGCTCCTCCGTTGGCAATTGGAACTCCGGTAAAAGTGCTTGAAGAAAAGGAAGGCTGGGTGAAGGTAGAAACCAAAATTGCGGGCTGGGTGAGCAAGGCTTTTCTGAAATTTGAGTGAGGGTGGGGGGTTTTGATTCCTTCGATAATAGATACTTTGTTTTCTTTACAAAATCATTTAAGTGGCAGATTGCGAAATAAATGTCGGTTAATGGTGCACCCAAGGTCAAGAGTAGTTGTTGAAATTCGAATCACAAAAAAAAAAGCTACCAGAAGAGGTAGCTTTTTATGAAAGATATCTTGATGCATTATTTTATTAAAGCCCCCTTTTGATACGCAACAAAGTAAACCCTGCGATGGCGATAACGCCGAAGATAATCGCCCAGTTTGAAACAGGAACCGGATTACTTTGGCAGCTAATCTTACCAGCATCAGCAGGATCTACGGTAATATTGAATGCAACATTACATTGTGAAACACTGGAAGTATTGGTAAAAACAACCTCAAAAAACCCCGGATTTACAGTAACGCTAAAAGGTTGAGATGTGGAAGCTCCAAGATCTCCAAGATAATTAGCCGATTGGTTCAAAGGGTCATAGGGTGCCGGATTTAACCCATCGGCACTTTGGTACACCAAACCATGCCCATTTACCGAACATGGGGAAGACCCGCCATCAAGAGTAACATTGATGGTAATGCATACCGGATCAGGACTAATATTTGAAAACTGTATGGCGTGATATCCAAATTGTACCGCTAAACCAAAATCTCCAGGATATACTTTAAATGGACAGGTAGAAGGTATGGCGTCTCGAAATATCCTACCAAATTGAAGCCCTACTCTTTCGGGAGATCCGGGATCAGGAGAAGCTACTCCTAACACAATTGAAATATCCTGAGATAAATCATTACAGTTGGTTGGTGTAAAGTCTCTAGATGAAGGTGGAGTAACTTCAGTAAGGTAAGGAGCTAGTTCAGCACCTGGAAGATCATTGACAGGATAAGTTTCCTGCGCGTTGGCAATATTTACTATTGCCAAAAAGGGTAGTTATAAACCAAATAGTAATTTTTTCATATGGGTGTGATTGTTAAAATTTGAGGCTAAAATAGTGTCTAAAGATGCTGAATGCAAATACTTGTTGTACGTTTAAACTCTAAACGTACAAATACACGCGTAACATTTTGATATTGAGATACTAAAAATTTGTAGTTTTAAGTCATTCCTGTGCTTTAGAACTACAAACGGTTGTTTTAATGGCTTTTTATATATCCGAAAAGTGGTTGTTTCCCTCATTGATGCAAGCTCATTTTATCATTGTATTCATACTTTTATCCTGCTCATCATGGATAACTCGGGGGGAAATTTGCTCGTGCATATCCCATCCCGTCAGATCCAACTTTGCTCAGTTCAGGAACAGACATGAGCATAGCTGGAATCTGATCAGATAGAATGATTTCAAAATGTTGAACGTACCACTTTATTTTTGATCGGGGGAACCGTCTTTAAATATTGCAAAATGGCATAGGCCTCATCATCTGTTAGATAGATATAAGGTATCATGGGATACCTTAAAGCATCTTCAC
>JALNXG010000132.1 GCA_023230485.1 Melioribacteraceae bacterium | reverse complement strand
TTCATCTTTTGAAAGAAAGTTCTCGATTGAAGATGCGATTTCTACCATTCTATGAAAACTTGGTAGTGTTAAATTTTCAAAAGTTTCAGCTCTTTTTTGTAATTGAACTATTATTTTTTCGTTTTTATCAAAGTCAGGAGGTAAATTTTCCAGCAATAATATTATCCCATTAATATTAGTCAAAGCCCATTGCCCATGAGAAAAATTAATGCTCTGTTGAAGAAGTTCTTCTTTTAGCTTTAAAAAATCCTTTCGGTCGTAATTATTTCTTTTTATTAAATATGACATATATAGCGGAATAATTGTCCCAACCAGCATCACGGAAGTTGGAAGAATATATTTTACTAATTCATTCTTTGAGTCGAGAGTTACAAGAAGTATAATCCAAAACGCTGAAATATTTGTGGCGGATAATAAAACTATTGAACGTGTATCCCAGCTTAATTTTTTAGAACCGAATCTCAATCCCACAAATAATACTGAAAATGAAACGATTGCACACAGAAGGTAAATCTGAATAGCTGTTGATGAAAAGAAACGAAAAATGTTCCCGGGAAGATTTATAATGAAAGCAGAAAAAACATTCTCCTCATCAATAATAATAGTTTGGTTGGTCTTCACGCTGAATATTTTTTTTGTATTCCCACCGTAAAATTTCACTTTAATATCATATAAACATGTATCCGGTAACCCAAAATGTGAAGTTATATCGGCGTAATGATTTCTAGAGCCCTCAAAAGTACCTACTTGCTGAAAACCTACAAGTGAACTAGTATCATCCATATAACCACTTTTGTAAATATATATTTTAGCCCCCGGTACAATGGAAGATGAGTGGCTGTTATGTAATATAATCTTTAGATAATTATTATTATCGAGATTATTGATCATCAATCGAATATTAAAATTATCATATCCAATTAAATCAAGATCACCATCGTTATCAATATCACAATTAACTGCTCCGTTAAATGAATATTTGTCTAATTTGAAAATATTTTTTTCATCAGAAAAGGATTTTGCTTGGTTGTTTATCAACAAATATGTGTAGTTCGATTGATTTGATTTGAGAATCAAAAAAACATCTTGAAACCCATCATTGTTATAATCACCAATACAAAGATTATTGAAATTTGACAACAAATATTTTTCAGTCAGTTCCGGATGTCTTATCTTGTCGCTCACATTTGTAAAGTGAGCCAAACCATCATTTTCGAAAAGTTTTAGAATAGGAGAATCAGAAGCAACTAACAAATCGAGGTCGCCATCGTTATCGTAATCGAATGCTGCGGCAATGTTTGATATTGTTTTTGTTGTATCAATAAATAAAGAATTTGTTTCTTTTTTTAAACTTCCATTATTATTGATAAATAAATTATTTCGTCCCCATCTATTTATTAGAAATAAATCATTCAAGCCATCGTTATTAAAATCAGCACTGATCGTTTGTTTATTCCAACCATTAAATTTATTTTGGTCTGATAATTCTATTTGCGAAAAATTGCCCCAAAAAGAATTCCTAAAGAATACTACCGATCCTGTTTTTGATCCGGCACCCAAATAAAATACAACAATCAAATCGAGATCACCATCGGCATCCAAATCTGTTAGAGTGAGATTTTCAATATACCTTTCGTTTAAGTCTCCCTTAATATCGAGCTCATCAATTTTTATAAAATCTGTTCCATCTCCTATAAATATTTCAATCGAACTTTTACCGTTATTAAATTGCCCGGCAATGATATCTGTAATACCGTCTTCGTTTATATCACCAAGCGTGTGAATATATCCAGCTGATTTGTATATTGAACTATCTACATGAATTGTTTTTGGATAGAGAATTGATGTATTAGAGTTATAATATATTTCAGAAAGTGAATTGGGATAAGAAAGAAAAATATCGGGCAAGCCGTCATTATTGAAATCATTAATTGAAAGGGCACTTAAGTTTCCGTTTATAAACGGATTAATGTTAAAATACTGTGTCAGATCTGTAAAGAAGTTTGATTTAAGCTTTTTACTTCTATAAAGTTTTCCTTCATGAGTTGAAAAAGCAATGTTCTCATCTTTAAACTTTACCATTGAAAATGGTTTATAAAGTTTTGGAATATCATATGATAATTTATAATCTGGTTCAACATAAAAACGAAAAAAGCCGGGATTTTTTCTTTGTAAATTATTTTTATCTATTTTATAGATGGGAGATTTGATGTGGGTGAAAGTATTGTTTTTTAGAAATAGATATTCATTGTTAGTCGTAATGGCAGTTAAAGAATCACCAAATGAATTAAAATTTTGAATCTCGTGATTTTTGCCATCAGCGCAATTAATTTTTAAAAAAGCATTTCCATCATAAAAAAATATACCATCGCTTTTAGTGCCAAGCCAATACTTGTTTTTTTCAACTGCATAAAATCTATCAATGTGGCTTTTAATTGGTGTGTTGATTATAGAGAATTTATCACCATCATATTTCGCCAAACTGCCGAACGACCCGGAAGCATAAACCGTTTGAGAATCAACATAGGTAAAAAAATTAAACGGGTTTTTGTGAATCAAATTTTGCTTAGTAATAATTCCATTAGTTAATTTAAAAAAGTGAGCATACCAATCGGTATCCATTGCAATTATAAGTGGCTCTTTTAGCAGAGAATTTGATACAACATAATAAATGTAATTCTTTTTATTAGGAATAGAAATTTGCTGCCAGACTTCATCTTTCAATTGGAAAAAACTTCCCAAATTATCAAATACTAATAGATCATCAGCTGTACTTCCAGAAATAATTACAACTGGTTTTTCAGTTGGGCTTTTAATCTCTTCCCAATCGTATTTTATAGTTTGAGCAGACCCAATACTTGAGAAAATTATAAAAAATAGTATAATAAGCACTCTATGCATTTTCTAAAATAGAGAAAAAATCAGTTAATAGCATCTGTAATTAAGTAGAGCAACAGTGTAACCCAAGAAGGAAACAGCATCTTAAAATAAGTGTCCTTTTCAACGATTTTAGAAAGAATTTAATCTGGTATAAAAATGGATTATAATATCATAAGAGCAAAATAAGGGTACTCAGAGCATACTAAAAAACGCTACTTTTAAATTGATTGGTACTTTATGAAAGAGAAAGAAACAACAATTATTTACTACAAATTATGCCCAAATTGTAATTTCTTTTGCGGTGGAAATGAAATCGACAATTACTGCTCGATTTGTGGTTCTGAACTAAAAAGTGAATGCCCTGCTTGCCAACAGAAGTATGATAATCCTTACGCAAAGTTTTGTAAAAAATGCGGAATCGCAAATCGGATAATTAGTTCAACAAAAGACAAAATAAATTTCTAATAATACGAGGCAACAATGAAAAAGATTATGCTACTACTTGTTTCAACTTTTCTTCTCACCTTTATCTCTTGTGATAAAGAAGATGTTACAAGTCCCGAAAATGGAATTAATAAACTCACAGTAACACATTGGGGAGTAGATTGGTCCGAAGGAAAAGTTGGAGCAGATGGAAATGAAGTTACTTATGAAAAATCTGATGGAGAAACCGTGGGTTGGTGTGCGTACGGAAATTCGTCCGGATCATCTCAAGGTGTCTGGTTTCGTCCCTATGTTGATAAATTAAAAAGACTTTCCGCTACGGATATAAATTCAGTAAGTCTAGCGGATACAGCAAATTGGTCTACCGATGTATGTTCTTCCCCTTTACAAAATGGACAAATTTGGCTTGCGAAGTGCCGTGATGGGTATGTCGTTTTCAAAGTTACAAAACAACCTGATCCAAATACACAATTTTGGCCAGTAGAAGTTGAATACAAATACTTCAAAAAGTAAAAAAGGAGATATGATGAAATCCATTAAGTACTTGTTGATAGGGGTTCTTTTAGCATTCATGGTAGATAGTTTTACTTCATGTAAAAAAAATGAAAGCAATCCGGTTGAACCCGATCCTTCAAAACCGCCAGAAACTGAAGTAATAAATGACTTAGAAGATGACGCACTCAAAACAATAGCAGCGTTTAAAAGTGGAAGCGTTGACGAAGTAAAAAAAATAATTAGTGAATCTGCTAATGCCATTTATGGAAGTGACTTAGAAAGTGCCAAACCCAAATTTGTTCCGTTTTCAGAAGCTCTTAAAAATAAAAAATTAATTGCTTACAGCGAAATGTATGCCGAGTATGAAATCATTGTAGATGGCAACTCTTATTTAGTTGCTTTCTCGAAACAAAATGAAGCTGGGGATTGGAAATTAATCAGATTTTGAGGTGTGTATGAAAAAGATAACTGTAACAGCAATTGGATTCCTAGCATACTTTTTACTTGTTATAATAATGAATGCATATGAGAATACTAAAATGCATACAAGTATAAATGAAGCAATTGTAGATTGGTACTCTTACCGTTCACCAACAAATTATCTCGCTGATAATGTTTCAATAAAATTTAGCGATGTAACAGTCGATGGACAAAAAGTTGTTCAAGGCGGGAAGATAAATGTCAATGAATCAATGGTTAAAATGACGCCAAAAGAATGGATTATTCATGGTGGT
>JALNXG010000131.1 GCA_023230485.1 Melioribacteraceae bacterium | reverse complement strand
TTCTTAAAAACCTTAAAATCATCTATTTTCTTTTATCAAAACTTTTTATATTTTCCAAAAGACTAAATGGTAGATTTTCATGAAGATTATAAAACCGGAACACTTGAAAAAAGGGGATACAATCGGGATTATTTCACCCGCATCTTCTCCTGATGATTTATCACGCATAAATAAAGGAGTTAGTTACCTCGAAAAATTAGGTTATCGGATTGAAGTCGGAAAAAATATTGACAAGCAAACCGGTTATCTGGCAGGAGATGATTCAGAAAGATTATCCGATCTTCATGATATGTTTAGAAATAAGCATATAAAGGCAGTATTTTCAATTCGTGGCGGCTATGGTTCTGCCCGTCTGTTAGATAAAATCGACTACCATTTAATCAAAAAGAATCCCAAAATATTTGTTGGGTACTCTGATATTAATGCTTTACAAATGGCATTTTTCCAAAAAGCAGGATTGGTAACATTTGCCGGACCAATGGTAGCAGTTGATTTTCATGATGAAATAAGCCCATTTACAGAAGAAGTATTTTGGAAAACAATTACATCAACAAAAAAAATTGGTAAAGTTCTAAATCCCAGTAATGAAAAGTTCTTTGTTCTTACAAAAGGACGAGGAGAAGGGAATTTAATTGGTGGTAATTTAAGTATTCTCACATCTTTATTCGGCACCGAATATCTTCCAACATTCAAAAATGCAATCCTTTTATTAGAAGAAGTAAACGAAGCGCCGTATCGAGTTGATCGAATGCTTAATCATTTGCGTTTAGCCAAAGTTTATAAACAGCTAAAAGGTGTTATTTTAGGCAGATTTGTGGATTGTTATGACTTAGATCCGGAGAAGAAGACTTTTACTCTCAATGAAGTTATAATAGAATATTTCCAAAATCAAGGCATTCCGGTTTTTTATAATTTCAAACATGGTCATATAAAAGATAATATTACAGTTCCGTTTGGTTTGAAGGTAAAACTCAATAGCACAAACTCATCTATCGAGATTATGGAAAGTGCGGTAATATAATTTTTAATTTTTGTACTATTAAATACGCGGACAGCGAATACTCTCCGGAATTTGCATTAATCTAACCCCTTTTTACCCATAAAAAGGAAATATTAACTTTTTTGATTCTCTTTTTTAAGAATCAATTAGACCTTAAATGAATTATCCCCCCAAATACCTTCTTTTTCTATTGGTATACTTATTGATAAATCTATAAGTAACTTATTGCAATTATAATAAGATAAATAGACTCAATATGTCATTATCAAAATCAATAAAAAATTGATGAATATCGAAGAATTACTTCATAGGGAAGATTATACACACGATGATATAGTTCAACTTCTTAATCTCTCAAAGGAAGATGAAATACAAAATCTTTATAAAAGAGCTGATGAAGTAAGAAAAAATTATTGTGGTGATGAAGTTCATCTAAGGGCAGTGATAGAAATATCGAATTATTGTTCACAGAATTGCCTTTACTGTCGGAATAGAGAGGATAATTTTTCGATTAAAAGATATCGCCTCGCTACTGCAGAAATAATTGAGTTATCCAAACAAATATCTAATCTTGGAATTTATACTATTATTTTGCAATCGGGGCTAGATTCCTATTTTGATACTGACATGATAGCATACTTAATCTATTCGATTAAGCAGAATGCCAATATTGCAGTTACCTTAAGTCTTGGTGAAAGACGTTATGATGAATATCGAGCATGGAAAATTGCAGGAGCGGATCGATATATATTGAAATATACCACATCTAATCCAAAACATTACGAATTGTATCATAAAAATAAAAGTCTTTCAGATAGACTCAATCATCTAAAATTTTTAAAAGGATTAGGTTTTCAGGTTGCCTCCGGAAATATTATTGGACTTCCATTTCAAACTATGGATGATATAGCCAATGATATTTTATTAGCAAAAGAGATTGATTTTGATTCGGCGATTTTTAGTCCATTTATCCCATCACCTTTTACACCATTTCAAAACAAACGGGGTGTGGATATTGATTTAACTCTAAAGACAATAGCCGTTGCTCGAATTGTACTAAGAAATATGCATATACCTGCACCCTCTTCATTATGCAAAATAGACACTCATGGAAGAATAAAGGGATTAGAATCGGGAGCAAATGTAGTAACTCCTGATTTTACACCGCAAATGTATAAAGCGCCATTTACACCAAATAAATTAAAGAAGACTGAACTCCGAGATTCTTCATTAATAAAATCAAATCTCTCTCTACAAATTGAATCAATTGGTAGAAAAATTGCTGATAATAAAGGCGATTCTTTCAAAAATCAAATTGATTTAAATCGATATAGCTACCGGTAAAATTATTGCATTTTTTGAAATGTAATTAAATGTTATCTTTTGCAAGAAAAAATTTACGATTAATGGAGTTATTATGAAATATAGTTTCAAATTTATGATTATTGTTCTCATTGCTTTTGTTTTTACCGCATGCAATTCTAAACCGGCAGATCAGTATAAAGCAGAAGCGAAAAAAGAAGTAGAACAAAAAAATTACTCTAAAGCAGTTAAAATATATGATGAACTTGCAGATGAACAGTCAGGAAGTAAAGATGCATCTGAAGCACTTTTGGAAATCGCAAAAATATATCATTCTCATTTAATCGATTCTTTAGATGAAAAAGCAAGCTATAAGAAGGCATTTTCATATTATGAGAAAATTTATTTAGAATATCAGAGTAGTCAGGAAGCACCAAATGCACTTTTTATGGCAGCATTCCTTCAAGGAAATGAATTGAACAATCCGGAAGATGCTAAAAAATTATATAAACAATTTATCGAGACATATCCCAATAGTGAAATGGTTAATTCTGCAAAGATGGAATTAGAAAATGTGGGACTAACACCTGAAGAGATATTAGAGAAAAACAGCACCGAAGCAAAAAAATGATCTCATTAGGAACCGATTACAGAAAATATCTTGAACCGGCAGTAATATCAAAACTAAAAACGCTCGACTTAAAAGCTCGATTTATAGTTGAAGGATTTATGGTGGGGCTGCATAAAAGTCCCTATCATGGATTTAGTGCCGAGTTTAGTGAGCATCGCCCATATATGCAGGGTGATGCGATAAAGAATATTGACTGGAAAGTTTTCGCTAAAAGAGAAAAATATTTTATAAAGCAATTTGAAGAAGAGACTAATTTAATCGCTCATATTTTTCTTGATGTTAGTAAATCGATGGATTACAAATCGACCGGTGCGATTACAAAATTAGAATATTCAAAAACACTTGCGGCGGCACTTTTATATATAATCATCAATCAGCAGGATGCTGCAGGTTTAGTCGTTTATTCGGATGTAATTCAAAATTACCTACCTCCGAAGTCCAATAAGATTTATATGAAAAAATTATTTACCGAACTTGCCAACGTTAAGCCGACAGGTGCTACTAATACATCCGAATGTTTAAAATCAGTTTTGGATAAAATAAAAAAAAGGGGATTAGTAATAATCATTTCCGATTTTTTTGATGATCCCGAATCAGTAATATCTGCGATAAAAAAATTCCATTATAAGAAAAATGAAGTAATAGTTTTTCAGATAGTCGATCCCGCGGAGAAAGATTTCAGCTTTGATAGAGATGCAGTATTCAAAGATTTAGAAACCGGCGAAGAGATGACAACACTCCCATATCAAATCCAAAAATCATACATAGAAGCATTCAATGAATTTACGAATCGAATAAAAAAAGAATGCAGAAGCTTCGGAATAGAATATAATTTAATATCTACTGCCGATCCTTTCGATAAAGCACTATTCAGCTACTTTACAAAAAGAATGCGACTGAATTAATTCCATCTCGTCAATCTGATTCTCTAATGTTGTCCGAAAATTTTGCATGTTAATTATTGGTTAAATTATTACGATGAAAAGAGAATACAATAAATTCATTGCCGATCGGCATGATTAAATAGCTTGCCTTAGTTATTGAGTTTATGTAATTTATAAACATAAAGCTCAATATTAATTAGTTGTAGTATATTCGGTTCTCTTATAAGTAACTAGAGGTCAGTTTATAACCATATAGAGCATTAAAAAATTTTGTTCAATGAATGGTGGAAATTATGAAATTCTTAAAATTTAGTTTATTCTTTTTCCTTTTTACAATTAGTATATATTCTCAAAAGGGATGGGAGAAACAAGCAAGTGGAACAACTGAACATTTAAATGCCCTTTATTTTACGGATACCAATCATGGGTTTATTGTCGGGAATAATGGTACACTACTTAAAACTACTGACGGTGGAACAAACTGGCAAAAACAATCAACGGAAACAACAAATAATCTATCTTCAATTTCATTTGTTGACTCGCAGACCGGATTTATATGGGGTAATAATCAAACATTTCTTCGTACTAAAGATGGTGGGATTACTTGGCATAACTTATCTGATAGTTTGGTTGATGGTATAGTCCCTTATGCCTTTCTTGATGCCAACACTGCTTTGGGTGTAAAAGAAGGATGGGATTCCATAACAGTTTTCAAAACCATAAATAATGGTTTATCATGGGAACGATTATCA
>JALNXG010000130.1 GCA_023230485.1 Melioribacteraceae bacterium | reverse complement strand
TTATTTTTGAAAATATTGTACTCATTGCTCATCTCGCTCTATGTTGTACTTTTTCATTTTATTATAAAGATTACTTCTTTGCATTCCCAAAATCTCTGCCGTCTTTGCGATATTCCAATTATTTATTTCTAATTGCTTTACGATAAATAGCTTCTCCGTCTTCTCCTTAAATTCCTGATACGAATTGGAAAGATTGAGAAGACTTTCCGGTTGCGTAGATGAATCGGGATTGATATGCTCCTCAACATCATTCGCATTAATCTCTTTACCCGGAACCATAATCAATATTCGTTCAATGATATTTCTTAGCTCACGAATATTGCCTTTCCATTTGAGTTTTTCAAGTGCATTAATCGACTGCTCTGAAAACGCTTTCATCGGTATTTTATTTTTCGCACAAACTATTTTTGTGAAATATTCTATCAATAAAGCAATATCCTCTTTTCGTTCACGAAGCGGTGGAATATGTATCGGGATTACGTTCAATCTATGATATAAATCTTCTCTGAAATTACTGTTCTGAATCTCTTCGGTGAGATTTTTATTTGTTGCCGCAATTATTCTTACATCGACCGGAATTTTCTGAGTTCCGCCAACTCGTTCAATTCTTCCATCTTCGAGTGCACGAAGTACCTTCGCCTGCGCCTGCAATGACATATCACCAATTTCATCTAAAAATAAAATCCCTTTATCAGCAAGTTCAAATTTTCCTACTCTCTGATTTACAGCTCCCGTAAATGATCCTTTTTCGTGTCCGAATAATTCTGATTCAATCAGTTCATTCGGAATTGCTGCACAATTAATTTCAATTAATTCTTTTTTAGAGCGGCTGCTAAGACGATGAATCCGTTTTGCTACTAACTCTTTACCTGTACCATTTTCGCCTGTAATTAAAACCCTTGCATCAGTAACGGCAATTTTATCAACCGTTTCAAGTATCTTTTTTATCGCCGGACTTGTTCCTATTATCGTATCATTTATTTCTAATTCAGTTTTTAATTCAGTGTTCTCTTTAACTAAATGCTTTTGATTGATCGCATTTTTTACTGTAATTAATAATTTATCGCGGTCGATCGGTTTCTCAATAAAATCAAAAGCTCCCATTTTAGTTGCTCTTACGGCGTTATCCAAAGATGCATGAGCAGAAATAATTATTGTGCTTATATTTATTTTGTTCTGATTAATGTATTGCAATATTTCAAAGCCATTCGTTCCGGGCATCTGAATATCCAATAATAGCAGGTCGTATTCGTTGTAGTTGAGCTTTTGCATTCCCATCGTGGGTTCAGTTGTGTAATCCACTTCATAATCCTGAAACTCGAGAATCATTTTCACACTTTCGCAAATCTCTTTTTCGTCATCAATTATTAGAATATTGCTCATAATTTTATTTTCATATATATAAGTTGATAAATGCTTAATCCCGAAGAGGGAAGGAGACGATCATTTTTCTTTAGATTCTTCCCAAACCACTCACCGAGATGATTAACTATTAAATCCTTTTTATCGATACTGCCTTGCACCTTAAATACTGCTTCAAAGTATTCAACAAAAATACCCATAAATTTCGACAAATTAAAAAATCCAATATTATAACTTAGGAATGCATTTGCAAAGTAATGTGCTAATTTATCTATATCACCGCCATTATTTTTTGGCGAATCGAATAATAAATATCGTGGTTGATGTTTGAGCTTTGCATAATAAAGTGTATCGCCCGCATTAGGCAAGGGGATATTTAATGTAAGACCAATATAAGGAAGCTTAACCGCCATATTATTAAATGGGAGTAAACTGAATGTTAGAGCCAATAACGCTTCCGAATTATCACCATCGTAAAACTTTTTCGCTTTTACGAATAATGAATCGGTAATAGCGATATCACCAATTTTTGTACGTAGTTCTATATATTCCTTTGAAGAAAGATATTTTGAAAGATAAATCACACCATCGATAAAACTTTTTGACGCTTCTATTTTTATTGGAAGAAATAAAATTATTCCTAATAAAAATAACTTCTTCATCTCTTCGTATAATTAGAAAGCAAATTATCAGCTAATAAATAAGGGGAAATCTCGCCTGAAATTATTTTCTCTTTTTCATTCTCCAGAATTTCTAATCTTTCATTATTCCAGAAATCGCGCTTTAATAAATTATTGGCAATATCAATTACCCGCAGTTTAGAATTTTTCTCACGTTTCTTATATAGCAAATCATGTTCAGTAAGATAATTTTTGTGTTTCTCAATCGATTCCCTAATTTCCTCTAAACCGATATTCTCACTCGCAACCGATTTTACGATTGGTGTCATCCAGCTATCGGCATTATGATCTTTCATAAATAGAATTGTTTGAAGTGCAGAAATTGCAGAATCAGCTCCGGGACGATCAGATTTATTCAAAACAAAGAAATCTGCAATCTCCATCAATCCCGCTTTCATTGCTTGAATTGAATCACCCGATTCAGGGACTAACACTACAATAGTCGTATCAGCCGTCTGCGCAATATCTAATTCGGATTGTCCAACTCCGACAGTCTCAAAAATAATTATATCATAACCTGCGGCATCAAGTATATCGCCCGCATCGACTGTCTTTTTGCTCAAACCACCGAGACTTCCTCGTGTTGCCATACTACGAATAAAAACTCCGGGATCGCTTCCAATCTCACTCATCCTTACTCTATCACCAAGCAATGCGCCTCCCGTAAATGGGGAAGTAGGATCGATTGCAATTATTCCAACCGTTTTTCCTTCTTTACGGAATTGCTTTGTCAATTGATTTGTGAGAGTAGATTTGCCCGCACCGGGAGGTCCGGTGATACCAATTCTATAACCGTTTCCTGTTTTATGATGTATCTTTATTAGTAGCTCCATCGAAAGCTTATCATCATTTTCAACCAATGATATTGCCCTTGAAACAGCTTTCTTATTTTCTATTGATATTTTTTCGATTGTTTCTTCTTTGATCATTTATTATCTGTATAATTTTTGTTGTATAATATATTTATGTACTGAATCCGGTAATAAATAATCTACCGGTAAATTGTTTTTTATTCGTTCTCTTATTTGTGAAGATGATATTTCTATAATAGGATTATCTAAAAATATTGACTTATCAAAATAACGATTTCTTTCCTCTTTTACTTCTGATATACGTTTCATAACTAAAAGCTTTACCTCCGAAACAATTCTATCCGGCTCCCTCCATTTCTCGAATAATAATAAATTATCGTAACCAATTATTAATTCAATTTCTGAATATTTATTTTTGAGTTCTAAAATGGTATCAATTGTATATGATACATTCTCTCTTTTTAATTCTATATCAGAAACTGTGAAATTGGGATTCGAGTCGATTGCTAATTTTAACATCTCCAATCTATGAATATCAGGTGTCGGTTTATAATTCTGCTTTAGCGGAGAAATATGAGTAGGGATGAAAACCACCTTATCTAATTTCCGTTCCTCCAATACAGATTGACACGTTATTAAATGTCCGTTATGTACCGGATCAAAAGTACCTCCAAATATTGCAATTTTATTTTGTTTCATAAGTTTTTATTGATATTATCTATGTAATTGCGAAGTTGCATTAATTCATTTTCAATATATTCTTTATTTTTGCCTGTTGAATTTTTTAATTGCGCTTTTCTAAATGCCAATGACACCAGTGATTTCGTATAATTATCTCTAATCTTTTTATTTATCCATTTCCTGCTATAAATATTTTTCGTCGTAACAAATGTAATATCTTCTACCGGAATTAAGCCACTATCCGACTCTTCTTTCAATTCCGCTAAAATTAGATTTATTTCACCGCGAAGCGATAACTTAAATATTACGAAAAATATTATTATTGAAATAATTATAAATAGAAATCCGAAAAAGTAAGTGAACTCAAAGCTCACAGAAAAATTCCAAATCGCATGAATAAATATTGCAATCATAAATCCTACGATTGGAAGAGTAAATTTGAAAAACTTAGAAGAAAATTTTGCAAGTCCTATCATCGCACCGAATGATGCAGTGGATAGAAGATGCGTAACAGCGGAGAAACCAGAACGGATAATGACTAATGTTGCCCAGGAATTTAATGTATCACCGTAAGTAATAAAATAGAGGAAATTTTCAGTCATACCAAAACCAAGACCGATTGCACCACCATATACCAAGCCATCGGTAAGATTATCGAATTTTTTATTATTTATTGAGTAAATTAAAAATAGCCCTTTACTAAATTCTTCTACTCCGGGAGCTATTAATACAGAACTAATAAGATTAATTATTTTCGCATCATTTGAAACTAAAGTGAAGGGAAAAAGTAAAATAGGGGAGAATATGATGCTTATTATAGTTGCGCCAAGTGCACCCCATAAAAAATGTATAAATATTTGTGATAGCGGCTCTCGATCATATTTGTCCATTTTCCATATAAAAAGACTGTAACCAACGGTCGGAATGAGGGCTGCAATGAAAGAATACATAATTTGCATCAAAAACCTCTTTATCTCTTTTTCTTGCTTATAATAATATCAATAATTATATTTTCAGACTAATTTTAAGTTTTTAAGATGAAAATCAAATATACAAATTTTACTG
>JALNXG010000129.1 GCA_023230485.1 Melioribacteraceae bacterium | reverse complement strand
TGTTTAGAGGGACTGCAATAATAAAATTCATTATCATGGATATAGATATTATTAGCACCCGAACGCCTTACTTTCAAAGGTGAGCCGCTTGCATTAATAATAATATTATTAGTGATTTCGGAATTATCCAATCTTGTCATATAGAAAGCATGCAGTTCGCTAAGGTTATCAAAAGCATTATGCAGGTTCTTTAAATAATTTCCTTTGACTAATATATTAGAGGAATTTTTAGGATAGATTGCGCCGGCAGCATAAATCAAGGAGCCATCGGACATTTTTGTTTTTTCATCAGGGAAATAGAGAGTGCCTATCTCTTCAATTCTGTTATTAAGTATTGATACATTTTTAGCATCATAAGTCATCACAGCACAGATTTGCCACCTTAGGAAATGGATATTTTCGATCTTAACTGATGCAGAAGTTTTATTAATTACGATAGCAGTTTGCGGACCACCTTCGTGAGTATATTTACCTGAGTACCAAATAGCTTTTTCATCCGATCCGTAAGTCGATAAAATCAGATGCCGATTAACATCCCAGACAAAAGCGAATTGGTTTCTATCTTTATCGTAACTAGTCATTGCTGAATTGGAATGAGAAGTAAATTGATCGAATATTTCCCCACCTTTGAGAAGAATTTTTATTGTATCGACAACGGCATTTCGTGCGATACGTTCAGCATAATAGATCGTTTTAACGGGTTTATTAATATCCGTACCGCCATTATTTTCATCAATGCCGGTAGCTTGAGATACATAAATAGTCCTTACTACTTTTTCTTGAGAATAATTTAATCCTGAAGAAATAAGTAAAAAGAGAATAATTAAAAAAAAGCAGTTATATTTTTTCATAATAATCAGAAATAGCCGAATTAGATATTGAATTTATATCCGAATGAAATTAGAAACATATTAACCGGACGTTTATCGCCGGCAATTTTTGTTGTTGTATCAAAAATACCTGTAAAGAATTTAGGATTAAGAGTTCGACTGCCGGTAAACGAAGGATTGCCGAGATTAAGGTAATTAAAACTGAGATTATAACTTTCAAAGAACTCAAATTCTAAGGCTGCAGAAAGACCGTAACTAACTGCAACATCATATTTAGTATCTTCGATATTTTCGGTTGTTTGAGATTTTGTGAAAAAGGCATCGACTTTTCTATATGGCTGTTGAGCTATATCAATACCCCCTTGAATAGTTGCATAGACATTAATATCATCGAGAAGATTATAACCGTAACTAAAGCCGGTCATAAATGGGATATGCACCCAGCTTCCGATATCGAAGCTAAAAACAGCAGTATCACGAGTACTATTCTTAAGGGAATTTTGATAAAAATTCTGAAGGTCATCGGAATTAGTAGGATTAATAATAAGCCGTCCGCTGAATATCCAGCCAAGTCCTTTAATTTTAGATATAGGACTTGTAAGCTCAACGCTAAAAGCAGGACCTGCCAAAGCCAACCCGATATCATCGCCAAAATCGAAACCGCTTCTTCTTGAAATCGAAGAATTATTAGCGATGGAATTAGAATAGACACCGGACGGTAAAGAGATACCGGCTTTGATAACCACAGTCGCTTTTTCATTTTGTGCAAGCACAATAGAATCAGTACCGAAGCTTATCAGTAAGAAGATCAAAAAGAGATACTTTATTTGTTTCATAATCATTTCCGATATATTCATTTAGGAAATAAAGAGATGGCAATATTTTATTACCATCTCAATAATATTTTCAGTTAAATAAAAGCCAAAATTACTTTAGAAGAATCATTTTATTTGAAATTGTTATTTTATCAGTTTTAAGTTGATAAATATAGATACCGCTTGCAAGCGATTTACTGCTTGTAGCAGCATTCCAAGTAACAGTATATTTTCCGGCACTATGATCTTTATTATCGATTAATCGAGCAACTTCCTGACCGAGCATATTGAATACTGAAAGAGTTACTCTGGAATCGGAAGATAAGGAATATTGAATATTAGTAGTCGGATTAAATGGATTAGGATAATTCTGAGATAGTGAGAAATCCGTAGGAATTTCATTATTAAATTCTTCTTTAATCGAAGTAGGAATATATTCTAAACCCCAAGGATTTAGATCGCCTGCAGGTTTTCCATCAGCGATTGTATAAGCAATTGAATTAGTATTATATCTAAAATCAAATTCATTAACAGCAGGACCGAATGATGCAGGATCTTCTTCTAAAGATTTTTTACCATTTTTATCGGCAGTAATAACAGGATTATCTACGTCTGAATTATTAGTAGCTCTTTTATGCATCGAGAATACAACTAAAGTTTCAGGATTAGGTGCATCGGTAAAATTTACAAATTCTTTTACGTTATTTGATGCTTTCATCGTTGGATATAAGGAGAACATTAGATCAGCATGCTCATTTAAGAATACAGGAGTATAGGAAGAATCAGTATAGCTAAACCAAGCATTAAGAGCCGGAGACCAACCATAAACGTTATTCTTGATATTCCAATTACGCTGACCTTCTAAAGCAGGATCATCAGTTCTAAGCGAATCGATAGGAATCATTGGAACTTTAATTGTGTCATCAGGATTTGATGCATATCTTCTGCTGTCTTCAAAACTACAATCGATAAAAAGATTATTAGTTACCTGAGCATCGATAGCTCTTTGAATCTGAACTACGCCGGTAGTTTTGGAAATGGTACCGGTTGCGACACCATTATTCCCGCCATTGATACCATTAGAGCCCCAGAAAGTTATGTGATCAAAGACCAATACATTAATAAGACTAGAAGTACTTCTAATTGGATTCTGACCCGTAACATAGCAAGTAGAATTTCTGAAAGAGATAGTATCTTGATTAAGACCGCGTGTATCAACAAATCTGCCATTACCGGTACTAACAGGATTAATACTATTACGAAGTAAGGAATTAAGAACAAAAACAGATTGACCGGCGGCATTCATTCTAATAAAAGATTGGAGGTCATAATCGAGGAAACAACCTGTAATATGGAGTTTCATACCTGCTTTATTAAGGCGGAACATATTACCTTCGGCAACAACATTACCGAGATTATCGACTCCGGAGATAGCGAGATTTTCGAAATAAGCATCACCGCTGCCAAGAAAAAATCTTCTTGAAGCACCGGTTTGATCGGCTACAGGTATTATTAATGGAAGTGCGCCATTGCCTTCATTGGCTACTATTCTGATAGTCGCACCGAAATTATTTTTAATACTTCCATTATAAAGGTACATTCCATTTCTTTGAAGGCGATAAACACGATTCATAGAAATAGGAGCACCATTTAATGTATCATTTTCAATTGCAAGATTTAAGGTTTCATAACCGGGTTCAATATCAAGATAATCCCACACCTGAGAATATATCTTGTTATTTGAAAGCAATAAAACCAGCAAAGCAGAAACTAATAAAAAGTAAAAATTATTTTTCATAGTACTAATCTCCTAATAAAATTAAGGATTTTGAAATAAATTATAATTTAACAATAATACCGATATCTGCAGTCATTCCATAATACCGGGTATTGTCGATAAATGTATCATTTTGTTTATACGATTGATCGGCATCATTAGTAATATTATTCATATTAAAGAACAACCCGAAGGAATCAGTGAATTGATACTTAAGCGATAAATCTAAACGAGTAATAGGAGAAGTGTAACTATCAAGTTCTTCTCTTTCAGCGATACCGGTAAGGGATTTACCTTGATATGTAAGGGAGATACGAGCAGAAAACTTATCTATATCATATCCGATTGAGAAATTTGCGATATCATCAGCTTGATTGGGCATTTTACCCGATCGTGATGTATCTATTACAGTTGTCTTCAAGAATGGATAAGTAGGAATTTTTATAGTATTAACAAACGAAATAGGATAGGATGTCTTAGACCAAACATGAGCGTAATTGACATTTAATACGAGTGAATTGAACGGTTCAGGAAGCCATAATAGATTACTCTGCCATTCAAATTCAACTCCGTAAACTTCTGTTTTTCTCGGATTATTTTCAGGTGAATTAAGTATCAGACCTTTCCAATTTGCAGGGAATCCTTCTTTAGTGGCATCTAATATTTTATGTCCACTACGCATATAGATCAGGTCTTTAATATCTTTATAGAAAGCACCGCCTGAAAGAAGACCAATTTTGTTACTATAAAACGATAAATAGGCATCGAAGTTATGAGATATCTGCGGTTTAAGATCGGGTCTGCCGATATCGACTGTATTACTCGTACCATCGATCTTAACGTTAGGGAGCATCCATTCAAGACGCGGTCTAGAAATAGATTGAGTATAAGAAAGACGAAGATCCGCCCAAGGAACGGGATTAAATTTCAGTTGGAACATCGGATACCAATTAATATAAGAAGCTACACCAAGAGTATCATTGACGGGATTATCTTTATAATCGAGTTCTACAACATCATTCGGGACAGTTCCCTTTCTTCCGGTAAGATAAGCATAAGTGCGCTCCATTCTTATACCGGGAAGGATTGTAATAAAGTTACCATAATTAAGTTCAGTCATAGCATAAGCGGCGCCGATATTTTCTTCCACTTCATAATTATTAAGCGAAGCATTCCTCTGATATGTCATAGAAGAATCTAAAATATATTTATTCATAAGATAATCGAGTGTATATTCATTAAGTCCTTGAGCAAAAGTATAATCCCCTTTCATAAAATTACCCGGATCAAAATTTGGATCGAGATAATTCAATATAGATGCTCTTCCGCCTGTACCGGGAACTAACTGAAAAATAAATCCTTCTTTACCATAATCGGGATGATAAAT
>JALNXG010000128.1 GCA_023230485.1 Melioribacteraceae bacterium | reverse complement strand
CTCCCAAATCAGCATATATATTACTCTCCCTCCAAGTTTTTCCATCGTAATGCCATATTAATCCTCTAGCTACATCACTATAACATACTAACCATACATCCTTTGGAGAAAATGCTAAAAAATATTCAGGAATTAATTGAATAGAAGTCTCATCAGGCTTTAGTGTATCGGCAGTCCATGTCATCTCATCCGGTGTTTTTATCCTTGCTTCCGGCTCTGTTGTGCTTTTATCACATGATATTATTATTACACCGATAAGAAGTAAGAATACTTTTATTATATTTTTCATTTTCTCCTCAGGAATTTTTTTTATTTAGTATCATTGAACGCAATTATTTAATCAACATCATTTTCTTTGATGCATATAAATAATTACAAGGCATAAATTTTGGATAACCGAACGTAATGTAAAAAATATTAATTGGAAAAAGTATCGTACTTATACGAAAAATTGTGTAAAAATTTTGGTACTCTTTTTTTTGTCATTGGAATTGATTGTATAGAATTTTACAGCTACATTATTAGTTATTTAAATTCGGAATGGGATAATATCTACATAATGTATATTATGTAAACTAAGGTTATTATTTTTAAATTATGCCGGTGAACTTTAAATAGATGAATATAACGCCTCCAATAAGCAATAACCAATATATTGGTGACTTCACTTTCCTTTTATGTGCACGATTCCTGCTAAATCCTAATCTTTGTTTTCTTTTGAGTTCAGGATCTTTATCAGGGTCATAAAATCTGGGTACATAGTTGAACTCTTTTGGTTTTATTGACTTAAAAAACATTTTAGTTATATACCTTTATTTTTCTTTTGTTTATTGCCACATTTAATTTATTACATTTCTCTGAAAGAATTTCTCCATCCGCATGAATATATACAGGTTTATCCAATATTAGTTCCAAATTTGTACCCGTATAAAATGATACTTCGGGTACTTTTTCAAGAGTATTAATTAAAGCTTTAGGTAGTTCTTTAAGCAAACGCAATTTAGAAACGGGCTTTATAATTGTAAAATCAAAGAGATCATCATTAATTAGTGCTTTTGGAGTCAAAAAAAAGCCACCACCGCTCGTTTTACCATTACCCACTGTAATTAGTATAGCCTCAGCATCAATTTTGTTATTATCGATCTTCAGAGAGGCGTTAAAGGAACTCAAGGATTTTACAGCTTTAAGAACAGATAATATATAATTTAGAATTCCCGGAAGTACTTTTTGAGTATTATTTAAGAATGCTACTTTAGCATCGAATCCGATTCCTAAGCTATTTATGAACTGAAATATGCGTGATTCAGATTCGCCCTGCTCCCAAACTTCAATATCACCTGTATTAACTTCGATAATAGACTCATCATTTATACTTTTTATCAATTTTCGTAAATCATAATCGAGGTTTTTTGTGTAATTGAGATTCTTAGAAAAATCATTTCCAGAGCCGACAGGAATAATTCCTAAAATTCGATCACCGAAAAGCTCCCAATTTTGAATAAAATTATTTAATGTACCATCTCCGCCGATTATCAAAAAGTTATGATCTTTATATTTCGCGTCTGAAAGAAGTTCTTTGGCATGTCCGAGGTATTTAGAAGTTTCAATGACGTGCTCTATCTCATTTTTATATAATAAGTTATCTATAAACCGCAATTCTTGAGTTGAAGTACCGTTTCTCGCTTTAGGATTTATAAAGAGTACAAATTTCTTGGAATTTTTCAATTTACGATTGCATCTATAATAGTTTTTGGATCAAAAAATTGGAGGTCATTAATCCCCTCTCCGACACCTATGAATCGAATTGGGAGGTTTTTATCGGAAACGATTTTAAATAATACTCCTCCTTTTGCAGTACCGTCAAGTTTAGTAATAACTAAACCGGAAAGTTTAGTGAATTTTTCAAATTCAGTAGCTTGAACAATTGCATTCTGTCCAGTATTTCCATCGAGAACAAGAAAGACTTCATGCGGAGCATCAGGTAAAAGCTTTTGGGCAACTTTAAAAATCTTTTGAAGTTCGAACATAAGATCATTTTTTGTATGCAGTCTTCCGGCTGTATCGATCAGAACTACATCATAATTATTCGAAATTGCTTTTGAAATTGTATCAAAAACAACAGAGGAAGGGTCTTTTGAGATTCCGGAAACTATTTCTACTTCGGCTCTTTTAGCCCAGATGTCTAATTGTTCATTAGCGGCGGCTCTAAATGTATCTGCAGAGCCAATAATAACTTTCAAATTTTCATCTTTTAAAATCTTAGCTAATTTACCAACAGTTGTAGTTTTGCCTGCGCCATTAATTCCAACTATTAAAAAGACATACGGTTTTTTCGATTTCACTTTATCTAAGAAATACTCGGCGTTATGTTCTTTAGGGAAAATTGACAATAATTCTTGTTTAAGTATTTCTTTAATATTTTCTATTGTTCTATTTTTATCATTTTTTAATTCAGAACGGATTTTATCAATTATTTTTGCCGCAAGTGTATAGCCAATATCGGAAGAGATCAAAATTTCTTCTAATTCATCGATTGTCGATTCGTCAATAATAGCTTTGCCGGTAATAACTTCCGAAATTCTACCCATAATTTTATTGTGAGTAGTTTGAAGTCCATCTTTTATCTTTTTGAAATTAATTTTTTCTAAAAATCCCATTCTTTCCCCAATTTATATACTCCATTCCCCTAATTCCATAACCAATTACCGAAGCCACACTGAGTACTATTGTAGTATAGTACATAAAAACATATGGAAAAGTGTTTTTCCCGCTGCCCAATACGATGATTATTATGAATAGTCCGATTGTAAAAACGGTAATTTTTCCCAACATATTTGAAGGGAGAACTTTTTTAATTTTATTTTGAACTAATATGCCACCTAAAAATATTATAACATCTCTGGATAGAAAAATTATCAATGATTCTATTGGAAGTAAATTTTGTCTAAATAATTGAAGTACTAAAAGAATAATAAAAAACTTATCAGCAAGTGGATCAACAATTTTTCCCATTTCCGTAATCTGATTATATTTCCTTGCCAAGTACCCATCGAGAATATCGCTTAGATATGCGATCGCTAATATTCCAAAAACAATCCAACGAAGATTAGGATTAATGGCCAACGAATTATTTAAAAGAAAATAAGTCGGGATTGCTAGAAAAAATCTAAAAAGACTTACTAGGTTAGATGGTGTTTTTATTTCGTTAAAATTAATCATCATATTCATCTTTAGTAATCTCCATATTTACTTTTACCGGATATACTCCCGAAAAGCAAGCGGTACAAAACTCGGATGGTTCATGATCAATCATTGCATCGAGCAATTCGTCATTTGTCAGATACTCTAAAGAATCCGCTTCCATATACTCTCTAATTTTCTCAACATCATTATCGTATTTATTAGCAATTAATTCTTCTTTGGAAGGAAAATCCATTCCATAATAACATGGGCTAATTATTGTTGGAGAAGAAATTCTTACATGAATTGATTTAGGTTTAGCTTCGCGCAATAATCGTATTAATTGTTTAGATGTAGTTCCTCTTACAATAGAATCATCAACAAGAACGATGGTTTTTCCTTCTAGTACACCTTTAACGATGTTGAATTTAATTTTAACCCCGACTTCTCTTTTCTTTTGAGAAGGTGTAATGAAGGTTCTACCGATATAATGACTGCGAATTAGTCCCAATTCATACTTAGATTTAATTCCCATCTTTATTAATTGGTTTTGATATCCGAGAGCCGCAGTATTAGAGCTATCTGGTACAGAAATCACAACTACTTTATCTCCATCGGGATCAGTAACAGGATGATTCTGAGCAAGTACTTTTCCTAATTTTCGGCGTAGTTTATCTACATTAACACCAAAGACTTTGCTATCTGGTCTCGAAAAATAGATATATTCAAAAACGCAATGTTTGTACTCTAATTTAGTTTCAGGAAGATAGGAATTTACCTGGACTTCCATTGAATCATCATATTTAATGGAAACTATTTCTCCGGGTTCGATTTCTCTAATATATTCTGCCGAATTGATATCCAATGCGCAGGTCTCGGAAGTAATTATATATGAACCATTAATCTTGCCGAGGCACATCGGTCTAAAACCATAAGGGTCTCTTGCCCCGAATAATATATTATCTGTCAAAATCACTAAACTATAAGAACCTTCGAGAAATGAAAGTGCCTCTTTTATCTGTTCGACTTGAGTGGTTTTTTGTGATTTTGCAATTAAATGTAAGATCACTTCTGTATCACTTGAAGTTTGGAAAAGTGAGCCTTCATTAACTAACTTTTTACGTAATTGTTTTGCATTAGTGAGGTTACCATTATGAGCAATTGCGAGATTACCCATTCTATAATTGACCATAAATGGTTGAATGTTTTTAGTAGAGTCAGCAGAACCGGTAGTAGAATAACGATTATGCCCAATTGCTGAATTACCAATTAAAACTTTCTCAAAAAGATCGGGAGCAGTAAATACATCATAAACTAAACCCATATCTTTATGATGACCGAAGACAGATTTACCTTTAGGATTTTTATAGGAAGTAACAATTCCGGCTGCTTCTTGCCCGCGATGTTGTAGTGAATGTAAACCATAATAAGTAAAAAGAGAAGCATTTTCGTTAGCAAAAATACCAAAGATGCCACAGTTACAATGAGGCTTATCAAGTGAAACTATATTCATAATGTCCAACTAATTAAAATTTTTGTCGTCAAAATAAAATAAAAAAGGCACATATCCAATGTGCCTAAGTAGTCGGAACGGCGGGATTTGAACCCGCGACCCCTACCACCCCAAGGTAGTGCGCTACCCGGGCTGCGCTACGTTCCGAGCT
>JALNXG010000127.1 GCA_023230485.1 Melioribacteraceae bacterium | reverse complement strand
CGCATCTGCCGGTAAACGTCTGAATTCAATTTATTTTATATCCATGATAATTATATAGTGAATAAAGTCAATTGTTTATTATTCTTTTTTAGCTGCTATTGTTTTACGGGCTTCGATGAGTTTTTTAAATAATCCTACTTCAATACATAACCCATTATTGCTATCAAATAAATCGAGCAAGTAATCACATATTTCTTTATCCCCACAAAGAGTACAATTATCATATTCACATTTATATTTATTTAATTCATCTTCAATCTGCTCCCTTATGTCTTCGTCTTTCATGTTATCACCCATTATTTTAATTGTAAATGGTCTGTCTTTTAATAAATCTGTAATTTTATCACCTTTGCATTTCATGTTATCCCTCCTGTTCTCCTGATACTTGTTTGATAATATTCTTTATCATCATTTGTGCGTCTGATATACAGTTATCGTTTATGGATTCATCTATTGCTTTTAACGCTTCCAGCATCAAATCTCTTTGTTCTTCGAGAAAATAAACATAATCAATATCTGGTTCTCCTTGTGAATTTTCCCAATGAATTCCAGTTTTCTTTTCAAACACTTCTCTTGATGTATTCATTTTATTTCTCCATCTTTTGGATTAAATTATCATAAAAATCAATTAAGCATCCATCTGCTATTCGTCTGCTCAATCCTACTTTCTCATAATTCCAATCTTTTCTCCATTCTTTTAACGCTTGCAGTATTTCCGCCTTATCCGCTTCAAGCTTCTCGATCATGGATTGTTCCTGAGTGATGATTGTATCAGCCATATCATCAGGCCAGTCTTGATTACCTTCTATGCAACCAAGAATTATGGTTTTTATTTCTGCTTTACGTTTATCTTTGTCTATCATATTTATATCTCCTTGTTATTTAAAATGGTATCCCACCAACTCTATAATCTCTTACAAAACGGGTGAACCAGAATCCCCACATCGGATCATAAAAACTTAATGTTAAAATACTTACAATTGCAGATGCTAAATCTAAAAACTTTGAAATAAATAATGCTATTCTTATTACTATTCTCCAAAACATATTATATCTCCTTGTTATTTAATAAATTTCAACCCATATAAAATATCTTTGCAGTGATTTACTTTTTCTTGATTTATTTCCACTGACTGTCCATTTTTTGAAAACGTGGTATCTTTTAATTTTATTATGCTTTTAATGAATTCTTTTGCATATTTTACATTGGTGATTCCTGTGTTTTGCATCCAGCATCTTGCTTTTTCTATATAAAAATTATCACCATACTCTTTCATGTTATATCTCCTTATATAAATTTTCCCATACCTTAGCTACATAATCAACATTTAAAACTTTGCCGTTACCCCTCTCGTACATTGATAACGATTTTATAAAATTCCCTTTGCAGCTGATTAAATTATCAGCGAAAACTTTAACGCCGTATTGTATGCAGATAATCGGGTCATATAAAACTTTTGGATCTGTTCTTTTCGGCAGGTGATGTTTTGCCATGACCTGCATAATGCCACGAGCTCCGGCTTCGCTGTATGCGCCTGTCTTCCAGTTGCTTTCAGCCTTGGCTATCGCACCAATCACAATATAACCCGAACGGACAACCCCAGGTAAAACTTCAATTTCTTCAATTCCGTTTCTCTCGCATTCTTTAATTATAGCGTCGAACCATTCCCGTTTACAATCAGGATGAAATTGTTTAAACTCGTAATACTTTTTTATTGTTATTTCTTCCTGAATAAATAGAACTGCTTCAAATCCGAAAAGTCCGGTTACTATTCCGAGTGTGAAAATAAGCATTGCAAACTTTTTCATGATAACCTCTTGAATGAAATTGCCCAAACCCAGGGATTGTCATCCCATCCGTAACCGCGTTTAAAATTAAGTGAATCCCAGAGAGTTTTAAACATTTCAACAGCTTGATTTTCCCCATTCATTTTACGCCAATGATGCGGCATTCCTTCTGCGGCTGCATCATCTTCAGTAATATCCTGCAATCTCTCAACCCTAATATCTGTTATCTCAAGCATGATCCGGCTGGCCCAGCGTGGCATAAAACGTGAAGACCTTTTGCGCCCAGGCGTTCCGAAATCTCGAATATCATTATCACCCCATGCTCTATATTTACCATCCGCAGAATACCATAATGGGCAAAAAATACCATTTTTATATCCTGCTTCGTTTGCTTTTCTTTTTATTTCTTTTGCACAGAATTCATTTAAATTAACTCCAGTCTGCCATGTTTCCCGTACCCACAGTTTATCACCTGGTTGACCATAAGGACAAAAATAATTATTTGGTGTAAATATCCCTGTTTTCTTCGAGTTGCTTTCGCAGATAAATCCATATTCTTCGCCATAATATTCAATTCGTTTTGGTTCTGGAATTGGCTGCGGTTTTATTATCCTTCTTGTCATTGTCTTTCTGCCATCAAGAATAGCCTTAACCATTTCGGTTGAAAATAGAATCGGTTTTTCTTTCATAATTTATAACCCCCTGAATTGAAAACTTTTTGACGGTGTCGGCATCCTGAATCCTGCCGCTTCTCCGGCCTGCCTGAATTCTAATTCATTATATGTCGGTATCGATTTCCACAAATGACATCTATTTGATATTCTTATTTTATTAAATTTCTCATCAAGCAATGAGCCGTACTGTCGCCTATTCTGTTGCGTTTGCGGAAACATATGATGTTCGTCTGTTATTTCATCAGTACATTTTTTTCTAATTTCTGGATCGCATAAAGGATTTTCACATTTCCAATTTTTCTTTGACATGATTATAACTCCTGAATGATTATTTTAAATTGTGAATACATAAGCTTTTTCTTAATAACATAAAGAGAATAAGCCGCGCCCTTCCGAAGGCCTTTTACATCTTCAATGACAGGCTTGTGATCCTTCCAGTAATAAAAATCAGCCCTATATTTAACGCCTTTGAAAACTTCATTGTCAGGGATTAAAACAAATTCATGTTGCAACTTTAGTTTCTCAATCTCGCCTTTCTTCTCCATGTCCTGTAAAATTAAATAACGCTCCAATTCTTTTTTCGAATCAAAGACAAGACCCCTATACTCAACTTTTTTTGCGTTAAATTTATTCCCGGTTTTCATATTAAAACTCTCCTGCTTCAATTTCGATTACCCAATCGCCGAACTTTTCAGCCCAATACTGGATTACTTTATTATAGAATCCCTCGAATTTTTCTTGTGACCATTTCTCAAAACTTATCGATTCGGGAATTAAACTGACTTCTCCGTCGAGAGAAATAATTTCCTCAACATATCCAAGCGGAATTTCCGAAGCCTTAATAAGCTGATAAGATTCTTTATTCGACCACGGATTATCGTCCGGTAAATTATCAATTATTCCCTGAGCTATCGCAAATAATTTAGAATGGTGTTTATGATTGCGGTCACGCTCTGCCCTCATGCAATAAACAATATTTTCTTTTACCTTTTCCCAGCGTTCAAGGTCTGCTTTATATACGGGTTTTAATTGTCCGTGCTGTTTAATAAAATGTATCATTGCTTTTCTATTATTGAATCTTTAATAAATTTTTTAAAATTATTTTTAACTATTTCCGTACATGACAGTCTATCTAATAAGAATTCTTCAAACGTGAAACCTAATGGAAATGTTTTGAGGTCTTTTTGATATTCATCAAAATAATATTCGCGTTTTTGTTCTAAACTCATTTCGTATAATCTCATTTTATACCTCTATATAAATTGCATTGACCTGCCGTCAAAATTAGCGTCCTTAATTCCTACTTCTCCATTCCTATTTTTCGCGATAATGAATTCTGTTTTTTCACTGTCTACATTATCTCGATGTATGAATAATATTTTATCCCCGTCCTGCTCAATGTCTCCCGATTCTCTAAGGTCTGATAGGATAGGTCTTTTATCAGTTCTCTTTTCGTTTGCTCTGCTTAATTGACATAATACTATATGTGGTATTCCGAATTCTTTAATAAAATTTTTAAAAGATCGCGTCATTTCCTGAACTTGTAAATGTCTTTGTAATTTTCTATCTTCCGGGATAAGCAATTGTAAATAATCGGTAATCATCAATCTTGGTTTTCTACGTCTTGCGATTCTTATTATGCTTGATGGTTTTTTCGGCTTATCGTCTATATGTAATTTAAGTTTATATAATCTTTCGTATGCCTCAATTACTTTCTGTTGTTCCATCAAATCAAGTTTTCCAGTTTTCTTTAATCTATTAAATTCAATATTTGTTTCACTGCAAAGTAACCTGATTGCTAAATCTTCTGAAGGTTGCTCCAAGCTAAAGAAAAATACATCATGTTTTTTAGCTACGTGTTTTGCGATATTTAACGCAAGAACCGTTTTACCCATCGACGGCCTCGCAGCAATAAAAAATAATTCTTTGAAAATTCCATTTAATTTTATATCAAGTTGCGGAATACCGGTTATTAAATAATCTTTATCATTAACCTGAAGATGTGTATAATCTTTTCCCATTACAGCGCTTAATGGTATCATTTGAGATTCATCATCCTGGTCAATGTCAGTTAATCTATTTGTAAGATCGTGAATTATTTCTTCCGAGGAGTCTCCTCTATACGCCTTTTCTAAAGATTCAATATTTTCTTTTATTATTTTTCTGCGTCTGGAAAATTCTTTTAATATTTTGATGCAATAATCTATATTTGAACTTGATGCCGACGATTCAGATACTTTAGTTAAATATTCATACCCTCCAATTGTATCAAATAAATTTTTTTCAATGAATGTATTTTTAACTATGATAAAATTTATATTTACTTTCTTTTCATTCAATTCTTTTAGTACATCAAATATTATCCGGTGTTTATCTAAATAATAATCTTCTACGTTTAGTCTGGTTGCTAATTCATATAAGGGTTTATTATTTACAAATGCACAGGCCAAGGATGCCATTTCATATTCTACTGAATGCGGTGGTATGTTATACATTTTAATCTCTCTTATATGGATACGCTGATTCTTGTTGTTTAGGTTGAGAATGGTTATCTTCTTTTTTTATTACTTCATCATTCCAGCATTGGTTTCTTAAATAAGTATCAGGATTTTTTCTATACTGTTTATCAGGTGTTGATTTAACATATATTTTAACGTGTTCGTAAATATTTACAAATAATTTAATATCAATT
>JALNXG010000126.1 GCA_023230485.1 Melioribacteraceae bacterium | reverse complement strand
TTCATCTGCTATATTAAATAAGACTGATAATGCTTCGCCAAGCGTTTCGGACTTTGGAGAAACGTAATCGTAATTTCTACCATATAAAAACTGTCCATAATATCCTTTATCATCCATCCATAATAATTTATTTATTCCAATTTTTAGATTCTCGGCTAAATTTTTGTATTCATCTTTTTTATAGCCGAGTTCGTTTTCCATTAGTGAAAGTATTTCCAATGTACGATAGTGCAAAGCATTCGTACCAAGGCTTGATGATTTATAAATATCTTTTGAGTCCATCCATGTTGGATAGGATTGTTCTCTCCAATCTAAGAAAGAAGATTCACCCAAAACAAGATTTGTATTTTTATTGTAAGCATTTTCTATATCATCATCGACAGATTTTTTAATTATTTCGTAAGCAAGGTTCAGCCATTCTGAATCACCTGATACCAGATAAATTTCCCAAGCTGCAATTGCCCAAACAACTCTATCAGTTGAAATAGGGTACGAACCTCCAGTACCTGTATCTTGAATAATTTTTCCATTACTAACTTTTTTCAATAAACTGTTTTTTGCTATATCAGGTCGGATCAAAGCAAGCGATAGATAAATACTGTAGCTTATATCGCGAGTCCAAACGCCATGCCATTTAGCTCCAGCCATAAAAGTTGAATCAGGGCGAATATCAAGTAACAATTCTTCAAGAGCCATATTATAAAGTGCCTGTTGAAGAATATTTCCAGATTCAAATTTAGGGAATTGCGAGATATCATTTTTCAATTGCCAGACTGCATTTCCATCTTCATCAATAAAACGATAATCATTTGTTTTAAAGATTATTTTACATTCGTAAATACCATCACCATCGGGGTCCGACAATTTATATTGAGGATTTTTTTGTATTTCGCCAAAATTCCATGATAGTGGTTCTACATCGCCCGCAATAAACAATCCTTCAAAATTGTCTTTAGTAATTCTGCTTCCATTAAAGGTATCATAGTATCCTTTTTCTTTAATTGATTTTAATACTGAATTAAAATCCACTCTGAATAGAACGGATATTTCTGAATTGTTAGGAAGAAACTCATTTTTAATTTTAGCAATTTCTTTTTCACCTTTAAATTCATTACCAAACTCAAAAACCGGTGTAACATAATTTTTATTCTCCGGTTTTATAAGGATATAATGATCATCGGTCGGCTTTCTTTCATTATCCGCACCATTTATGCTAAACTTAAATTGAATTACGGCACTTGTGCTTTTTGTAAAACCATCTCTGTAATTCGATTTAATCTTAGTTGGGGATTCAGCAATTGAAATATATTGTTTTTGAATCACTGTATTACTTGTAACCTCAAATGCTTTTTGTGCAAGAGAATCTACATTTGTAATTATTAAAAAAGTAAAAAGAAGAATTATATTAAAAACAATTTTGCCATTTATCATAAAAGTACCAAAGTATTATAAAGGATTAGAATAATAAAAACAGAGGGGACTCATATGAGTCTCCTCTTAATTTCTGATAATATATAAATTATTTAAGAAGTAACATTTTCTTAGAAATTAGATTTGAACCATTAGATAAACTATAAATATAAATTCCACTTGATAACGAAGAAGCATTAAAGTTTACTTCATACGTGCCGGCGTTCTGGAATGAGTTTACTAATTCAATTACTTTTTGTCCAAGTACATTATAAATGCTAAGATTTACATTTGCTTGTTTGTTAATTGCATACTTAATAACTGTAGATGGATTAAAAGGATTAGGGTAATTTTGAGACAATTCAAATTTAGTTGGAAGTTGATCGCCAATTTGTCTTACAGAAGAAAGACCATTATGATTGGGCCAAATATCCATAATCTCATATACTACGTCTCTTTCAAGAATAGGGGCTGTAAGATCACCACCAGTGCTGCCAAATCCATCCATATAATAACCAGGGTCTGTACAAATAGTTTCACAACTTGGATAATAAACACCGTATTTATATGATGTTTGTCCGCCAACCGCACCTGCCGGGAAGGTTACAATTTTCGACCAGATATTATCTCCGGCAACTTTATCACCATCTCTACCGCTATCATTAAGAGCAGGGACTCCGGGATTAATTGTATCAGCCTGAATCCAGTGACCTGACCAGCTTCCAAGTACTGCATGACTTCCACGAATTGTCATACATTCGATCTCTCCAAGAGGAATAGCTGAACTATCGAATCTACTAGTAGCATTATGATTCATATCGATCTGGAAAAGAATTTTAGATTCTTTTTGTAATTTGAAATTTGGAACAAGATCAGGTTTGAAAGCACCGATTTCAACTGTAGAACCTTCTGGTTGAAAAACTGTATAACGACCAACACCATTTTCATAACCGGAATTTGACCATCTATCGGAAGGAGAAGCTACGAATTTCCAGCGTAATGAATCACCGATAACTTTGGAAGTATCAAGTTCAACAACTAAAGTAGTTTCAAAAATAACACCCGGTAAAAGTGGATTTTGCAATAATTTTTTGCTGCCACTTACAATAAATCCAACTCCATCCCAGCTAAATCCATCAACAGATAAAACATCGACTGTAGGATCAAAATAACCTTCTCCTGTTCCAATAATATCTGTTAAATCAGCCATTATATGCCAAGTATTTTGTGGACCTAAACCTGTAACAATATAAGCGAAGTTAGAAACGACAGGATCAAGATTAACAATGGCACCATTTTCTCTAACAAAATATGGTCTTCCATCGTAACCATCGAAACCGCCTTCCCAGCTTCCATTTTGTATCTTATCGCTAGGCCAGATAAACAATTTCCATCTTAGTGAATCACCAACAACGGCAGTACCGCAATTAAGAATTATTGTTGTCGAATAAATATTTGGATCTGCGGTTGAAGGTAAAAGGATTGTACTACTTGAAGCATCTAACGAAACACCAAAAGTATCCCAAACCAAACCTTGAATTCTGATAGAATCTACTGCAGGATTAAAACCTCCGGCAATAAGATTTGTCATATCAACATTGAATGTAACAGTATTTGTTATTTGCGCAAATATTGAACCGGCAAACAACATACAAATCAAAAATGCCTTGTAACTTTTCTTCATTGTACTATCTCCTATTAATTTATGGATTATATTAAAACCCAATTGTTATTGAATAACGATTTAAATTGCTCCACATACCAAAATCGAGGTAAGCATATTCAACCGCTACTTTTATTCCTGATAATTCGTATTTGATACCTGCACCGAATGTTAAACCTTCTTGAGCATTTTCTTTAAAGAGAGAGCTTTTACCGATGCGTGCAAAGAATATATTGTTCCATTGCAGCTCACTCCCAAGATTTATGTGTGTATTTGCATTACTAGGTATTACAGCATCAACTGCAGTTGTAAAAGCAAATTCATCCCACAAATTGAATCTCCAAGATGAACCAACAGTAAAAACCAAAGGCAATTCCCATTCATCCGTTGATAAACCTGAAGTTATTGTTGAATTGTTATAATTATATGATTGGTCAACATCCACAGCAGTAAGTAAATCTTTCCCATCAAGTTTCATTTGTGTACCGAAATTAGTAATGGACATTCCTATGTTAAGTCCATCAACCTGAGTTTTATATAATAGACCGAGATCAATAGCAAAAGAACTAGCACTTTCGTTCCAAATCTTTTGTTGTATATATTTTACAGAACCACCAATAGAAAAACGATCCGTAAGATTCCTACTGTATGAAAGGGCAATAGCAATATCGGAAGCATTCCACATTTGCCCTGTTCCCTCGGGTTCACTTATTGTGGTTACTTCTTCATCACCATAGTCTAGACTTGTTACGGATAATGTTATATAATCATCATCACTAGCTTTTATTCCCAGCCCAAACCAGCTATACTTAGAATCAACCAACCATTCAGAATAGTTAGAAATGAATTGATTCCCTTCAATTCTAGACAAACTACCAGGATTATAAAATGCGGCAGTTATATCATCGGCAAGCCCTGTAAAAGCACCTCCCATTCCCATTGCTTTTGAGCCAACAGGTATTGTTAAAAATTCAGCGGCGGTAGTGCCAACTTTATTCTGCGCAGTAATTATTGAAACTGACAATAAAAACAGAATGCATATAAACTTTTTCATAATTCTCCACTCATGGATTTATTTTATTAGAGCAATTTTACCAGTTTTCTTAGCACCGCTAATCGGGTCTTCTACGATATAGAAATAAACACCGTAAGCAACATCAAGACCTTCAGTGGAGGTAAGACCCCACGTAACAGTACCATCATCAATATTTCCTTCATGATATATTTCTTTTACAAGGTTACCACGACTAGTAAAAATTGATATTTTACAATTTGCCGGAACATGAATAAACTTGATTGCTCTTTCACCGCGACCTCTAAAATCACCGGGTAACGGGTGTTCAAAAATGTTCGATACTACATAAGGATTTGGGACAACTTTTATTTTTTGGATTTGTTCAGCAATTAAATTTCCATCCGCATAAGATGATTTTGTAACAAATGAAAACACATCTTTTGAAGAAATTGGTCTTACAATAGAGATAAAAAGCGTATCACCTTTAGTTGGTACTTTTAATGAATCACCGGAAAATTCAAGTGTCCAAGTAAAGGATGTTGTATCAGCGTTAGCCATCATAATACGATCTCCCCTATTAAGGATCGAATCAAGAGTTACATAAGCGAAAGGTAATTTTATAGGTTTATTAGGAATGGAAACATTAAAGATTTCCATATTTGTTTTTTTAGCAGCCAAAGGCAGATTCAATAACTTTGGCGTAGATAATTTATCGTATTTATCGCTGAAGATTATAGCATATTCTTCAGTTTCTCTAATACCTTTTGGATATCCGGCAAAATTATACGGTTGAACAGAAAATCGAGGATACCTTACAGCCTGGTTACTCCATCTACTGATTCCCATATCAGCTTTTACGCTATCTCCACTTTGGAAGCTGGTATTAAAAGATAAAGTAACACCATCAAATACATCGTTATTTTTATTTTCGAAGTACAAATTATTTGTATATATATTAGAATTAGTTGTAACATTTTTTACACTATATGCATAAGCAATAGGAATACCTGATTGTATAGAATCACTAAAACTAACTTCATATTCAGCGTCTATAACCTTAGTTGGATCAACAATCAAGAAATATGGTGTTGTTTTTGAATTA
>JALNXG010000125.1 GCA_023230485.1 Melioribacteraceae bacterium | reverse complement strand
CGATATCGACAACCGGTCCAATTACCTGAACAATTTCACCAATATTACTTGCCATTTTAATTCCTTTTAAAAGATATACGAATTACAAAATTAAAGATAATACCCTATAATTACAAACAAAGAAATGATTTTTGAATTGAAAAATCATATTATCTGCCTGCACTTATTATTTGATTGGGTAGATATTTGAGATTGTGCTGCACTTATAATTTTCATTCTTCTAAAAATTATATTTTACCTTAGTTAATTTTTCGGATACCTCCCAAAGTTTTTCTGCAATCTCTTTATTGTGCGAAAGCTCTTTCGATGTTACTAATTTTGGATAACCACGCCATTCACTCCAATCCGAAGGTCCGAAATATTCTCCCCCTTTTACGTCATTAGCCGTAGCTGCATAGAGTGTGGGTAAAGCTCCCATTTGAGGAGATTGAGCAAGGAACTTATTAAGATATCCCACAATTGTGCTATATCTATCTAATTCTGATTTAGTTAACCCGGGATGTGCTGCCACTGCAATAGTGTCTAATCCGGCTACTTCTAATTTCCTCTGCAATTCATAAGTAAAATATAAATTAGCTATTTTGCTATCTCCATAAGCCTTCCATGCTTTGTAATCTCTTTTTACCCAATTAAGATCATCCAAATGCAATTCTCCCATATTATGCGCCTTGCTCGATACAGTTACAATCCTCGAGTTTTTTCGTTTTTTTATTAAGTCCAGTAATAATCCGGTTAATGCAAAATGCCCTAAATGATTTGTTCCGAACTGAAGCTCGAATCCATCTTTCGTTTTTGAATAAGGTGGGATCATAACTCCGGCATTATTAATCAATAGATCGATACTATCATATTCTTTTTTGAAAGATTCAGCAAAAGAATGGATCGATTTTAAGTCTGCTAAATCTAAAATCCTTACTTCTACATTCGATTCGGGGAATTCCGATTTGATTTTTTCTAAAGCCGCACTTCCTTTATCGATATTGCGAACCGCAATAATCACCTTTGCATTCTTGCTTGCGAGAACCCTCGCAGTTTCAAATCCTATACCGCTGCTGGAACCTGTAACAACTGCCACTTTCCCCTGCTGCATAGGAACATTAGTCGCATCCCAATTCTTTGAGCTCATCGTAACCTCATATATTTTATTTTCTTACTTACTGTTATCGTAATTTCTTTATCCAATATACGTCATTTAAGCTACTTTTTCTCGATAGCGACATGCTGCTTTAGACTGGATATATTCTAAAATAGATAAAAGTTATACCTCTACATTTATCTATATTCATTCCTCCAGTTTTCCATCATCAACAAATATAGTTCGTTGTTCCACCCCAGCAAAATCTCGCACACTATCCGGAGTATTTCCGCGCTCTTCTTATAAAGTTCATAGTTTTACGTCCTATATATTTTTGGTTCCACTAAGGTGGGTAAGCTTATTTCTTTCCTAAAATCGGCACATCCTGCTAATTTTCAATTTATTAATGCCCATCTGAATCATTATCGGCCAATTACCGGCCAATTATTTTCTTTAATATATATTTTGCTCCCGCTCCTTTGGTTCCATCTTGTTGTAAAATATTTGAGTCAACAAGAAATTTTAATTCAGCAGTTGCTATAGTTTTTTTGACTTCCGCAACGTTTTGATACTCTTTATTTGTAATAACACCATTTCCCTTTACATATAAAACTGCTTTTATCTGTCTTTCGCTTAACCCCAGCTTTTCTAACTCTCCTTCCGTATATCTATCTTTGAAAATCGTAACCGCCAATCCTCCATTCCAAAATGTAATTTTATCATCATAAATACTGATGAAAACAAACGAATCCAAATAATAACGATGTACGATTGCATTAATCAGTACTTCTCGTATAGCTTCATACGGATAAGGGGAAGTTTCCTTTCGGTGTAGCCCTTCATAGGAAACCTCTCTAATAAAATATTTCTTTTCCAAAATCTCTAAAACCATATCGGGCATTTGTAAAATATTGCCTTCCATTATTTCTTGGGAAAGAAGTTCCGTTTCAGATTTTCCGAACCTACCAATTTTTACATAAGCGTTGGGATAAAATCTATGTGGTTCTTTCCCAAATTAAAGAATAGCCGAACGTTTAAATTTCTGTTCAGTAAGCAGATTTAATTTCTCAAGAATATGTATCGAATCAGATTCTTCACCTAAAAATGTCATTCTCTTACTATGAACGGCTTCTTTCTTGAAATACTCTATTGCTTTAGGATTAAATTTATCAATCGTAATATTTGGGTCTATTACATCATCCCAGGTCATTCCCATTTTTTTTATGAGGAAATCAGTTAAAGCAGCATTCATTAATTCAATATTGGTAGTCCCACTTCTAAAGTAGTAACGACTCCTTAATGAAATCGTTACGGTGGAAGCTGGAACTATAATCTCTATATATTCTAAACTTCCATCCATGAGTAAATTTGCTTCAACAGTGATCCCAAGTATATCCCTAACTTTATTAGGAATTTCTACCATAAGTCTTTTTGAATCAGTAACACCAACTACTTTTCCGTTGTCGTTCTTACCAATAAACAGGGTTCCCCCGTTAGCATTTGCAAAACCACAAATAGATTTAAGATAATCGTTATGCCAACTTGATTTATACTCTATTTTTTGTGTTTCTGTCATATTTTTAATTTAATAATGCTTTGAGAAAAAATTAAATTAATATTTCATACTTATTCAATCAACTTTATTCTTACAAGACCCTCTAAAGTATGATTTGTATCAATAAGTTTCAATTGTCATTTACTTTAATGAATTCCCCGATAGCAATCGGGGCATTCATCTCGCGTCCTCATTTACCTCTCTTTACAAGAGCCAAAATTATATTTATTCCTATTTTACTTATTTCATTAATAGCATCTTCTTTACGTCTCTGAACTTACCTGTCGATATTGTGTAGATATACATTCCACTTGATAAGTACGATGCATCCCATTTAATTTCGTGATAACCGGCTTCCAGTTCTTTATTAATCAGGTCTGTTACTTTCTCGCCAAGTATATTAAATATCGATAGTGTTACTTTTCCACTTTCAGGTAATCCGAACTTTATTATAGTACTCGGATTAAATGGATTTGGATAGTTCTGCATAAGTTCATAAGTAATCGGTATCTCTATCATACTCACGTATATTCTAGATTGAGATTCATTTTGTATTATATACTCGTCTCCGTTTCTGATTACTTTTTCAAACTTACCCGATCCATCACTTATCTTGATATCCATTCCTTCCGGTTTTATCCTTATTGGATAGCTCCCGGATTGTATCTTTATCTCAGTTCCGGTTTCAGTTAAGTTCTCTGCAAATCTCTCTGTTCCATACCTTACATCAAATATTCCTGCCGGTGGTGCAGGAGGTATCTCGTATCTTTCTAAGTTTATATTCTCTCCCAGTACATTATATAATACACCGCTTTCACCGATAGAGTTACTTACTATTATCTTACTCCATTTTTCATTAATGGTTGGAGCATTAGCATTATCAACGTACATAGCTTTGGAAAGATTTTCAGGGATAACTAAATCACCGTCTGATTTTACTCTAATCCAATAACCCTTTCCGGGTAATAAAGTATTAGGTATCTGATAACCGCTTGAGTATCCGAAGAATGAAGTGCTGATTAAACCCTCAGGATCGGTTGTAACAGATGATACAGGTAATTCTCTATCATCAAATCCCACCATGTTCCATCCTTGTTTTACAGGGATTTTAGTAACGTCGGCTGACATACCTGAAAAATGAACTTGCTGAGCTTGACTAAATCGCATCCAGTAACCAATTCCAACAGTCGCATTTAGTGCATCCTTATAGCCATTATCATATTGCCAAGCATTTGAGATTGTGTTAATAAAAAGATTACTAAAACTCATATCCTGAAATTGACACGGTACTGATAGCATATTCCAACCGGATTCGAGATTAACAAATTTATCGACTATCGCCATTTTAGTCTGTCGTATAATTGTTCCATATTCTCCGCATCCGAAAATTCTCCCTTCTGCACTTGCTAATTGCTGTATTCCATTAGAAGTCCCGATTTCTTCATTCTGCCATGTATCACCCCCATCTAATGATCTTAATGAAATGGAATTCCACAATCCGGTTACATAAATAGTATTTTCATTAAGCATTTCAACACTACTATAATTCGAATAAGAAGTGTTGTTTAACACTCTCGTCCATGTTTCTCCAGTATCATCTGTTCTATATATCACATTGTCAGCCCCAACAATAAATCCTGTACTTCCATAAAAATCTAATCCACTATAAGAATAACCATCCGAGAGTTGTGTTTCGCTCCAGCTTGTTCCTCCATCTGTAGTTCTAAATACTTTTCTATTATCTCCTATTGCTACTATAATATTTTCTGTTACAAAATCAATCTCAAATAAATTTGAATTATATTCAAAAACTTTTATCCAATTTGTTCCTCCATCGGTTGTTTTCCATATACAGCCATATCCCCAAATAGCTCCTATCTGACTATTATAGAATGTTATATCACATAGATTTCCACCGAGATTTGTTTGTGTCCAAGTATCTCCTCCATTTTCACTTATAAATAATTGCCAATCAGCCACACCTAATATTTTATTTTCACTTGCTATTCCTATTCCAGTTATCCAATTAGATGAATATTTACTAATCCAAGTTTTTCCACCATCAATTGTTTTATAAATTCCTCCCTCTCCAGATGCATATCCGATATCTTTATTTAAAAATTCAAGGTCAAGAAAATAAGAGCCATTATTTAAAACAATTTCCCATCCCTCAGGTGCTTTTGAAGTAGTGAAGATCATATCATTAGAATAAGTATTCCCTTTAGAATTTGTCAATTTCAATCGATAATGATAAAGAGTATTTGCTTCGAGACCGGTTAGTTTCGCCGAATTAAAATATTGTCTTGATACTCCATTTACGGTGCTTAAATAAAACTCGGTTCCGTAATTATCAGTAGTTCCATATTCAATTACTGCTTCTGTTTCTAATCCGTTAGGATAAAATTCTCCGGAAAATCGTATGTCTTTAAATGTTATATCATAGTAATTAACGTAATTATATTCTGGCTTATCTACTTTAAAGTATTCTAATCGTATTGTGTATGCTCCATTATCCCAAGCTGTTATTTCCTTCTCTTTGAGACTATTTTTATTAATTCCACTATCCTTATTATTAGCATATTCTTCTTGCTTCTCATTTGAAGGTATCCCATTATAATTACCTAAATATGAATATCTTATATAATAATCTCCGGTGTTTTGCAGAACATAACTTACCCTTTGCTTTGAGTTAGTTCCTTGATAATCTTGTGATTGCTCTAACCAATTGCCATTAAATAAAAGACTTAATCTTCCTCCTAATCCGGATTCT
>JALNXG010000124.1 GCA_023230485.1 Melioribacteraceae bacterium | reverse complement strand
ATACCGGGAAGTCTTCCTACCGATTCTGCGGCATTAGCATCGGGCAATTCGAGAATTTTTTCGGCTGAAACAACATTCTTGATTGTATTGGATGTTAGCTGTTGATTGATTGCGGCGGCTTGACCTACTGCCTGTCCCGTAACGATAACTTCCTGCCCTTGGACAACGGCAGTTGACATCCTGAAATTTAAATTCGTTGTTTTATTATCAAGAACAGTTACATCAATCTCGATTGTCTTATAACCGACATATTGAACTTTAAGAGTATAAGAACCGGCAGGGATATTATAGATACTATATTCACCTTTAAATCCGGTGGCACTTCCATATCCTGTGCCCTTAATAAAAACAGATGCGCCATAAAGGGGTTCACCGCTGGTCGAATCGGTAATTGTACCTTTAATTATTCCCGATGCAAAGATCGAATTATTTAGAGAGAAGAATAATAATGCGCTGATAAAAAGTAAATGCTTCAATTTCATTATAATACCTTGTTTAAAAAGTATGCACGATTCTAATGATAAGTACAAGACAAAATCGGTTTACCCTTAAGGAGAGAAATATCTTATTTTGATAACGAATTGAAGAGTTAGAAAAGGGACCGCCGAGAAGGATTTTGTGTTATAGAAATTCTGCAAAGAAAAGAAATTAAGAAAGTAATCTTGCGAGTGATAGTTTTAGAGTTTTAGAGTTCTAATACTATTCCGAAATCTGTAATCCTTCCAAAATATTGAAGAGTATTGGGGAAATTAATTGTTTGCTGATATGCTTTATCGGGTGTATTAAGGAGATTATTAATATCGAAATAGATTCCGATATTAGTCATTATCTGATATTTAATAGATAGGTCAATGCGCGTACTTGGAGATGTAAAAATATCTAATTCTTCCCTGCTTCCAATTTTATAAAGCGAAAGTCCTTGATAAATTAAAGAAATCCTTCCGGAGAATTTTGAATAATCATATCCTAATGAAAGGTTGAGTATATTATCGGCTTGATTTGGCATTTTGCCTGCCCGAACGGTATCAATCACCACAGAACTTAAATAAGGGAATTTTGGTAAAGTAGTGTTCTTTATATATGAAATCGGATAATGCGATTTAGACCAAATTTTAGAATAATTAAAATTGATTACCAATCCATTGAGAGGTTCCGGGAGCCACCATAAATTACTCTGCCATTCAAATTCAATTCCGTAAAGTTTTGTTATATACGGATTATTTTCAGGAGAATTGAGAGAAAGACCCTTCCAATTATCCGGGAGACCCTCTTTAGCCGGATTTAAGATTTTATGTCCTGCACGGAAATAGATAAGATCTTTAATATTCTTATAGAAGCCGCCTAATGTAATTAAGCCAATTTCATTTGAGTAAAAGGAAAGAAATGCGTCATAATTATCAGAAAGCTGAGGATTAAGATTCGGATTACCAATTTCGACTGAAGAAGTTGTACCGTTAATTGCGGAATTCGGGAGCAGCCAATCCATTCTCGGTCTTGAAATAGATTTGCTATAAACGAGCCGGAGATCAAACCAATCTGCCGGTAAAAAGCGTAAATGGATTACCGGGAACCAATTAAAATAATTCCTATCTGCGTTTGAAATACTCACGGGATTTTGATTGTAATCATATTCAATTATCTCATTTGGTACAATTCCCTTCCGTCCGGAAAGTCGGTCCATTGTGTTTTCATAACGGATACCCGCGAGAATCATAATTGAATTATCATAATTGATTTCAGTCATAAAATAGCCGGCTTTAATAGTTTCCTCTACGCTATAATCAGAGAGGTCGGCAGTTCTTTGGGAAACCATCGCGGAATCAATAAGATAACTATTCATCAGGCGATTAAGTTCATATTCAGAAAGACCAATTGGGAAAAAATATTCACCATTAAGAAAATTCTTGGCATTAAACGAGAGATCAAGATAATTAAGAATAGAGGGTGCGCCGTTAGATTGAACGAAATCGAATTTGAAACCGGGATTGCCATAATTGCTATGATATTTTATATAATCTTTATTAGAATAATTATACATACTTCTGAATAAACTTCTGTTTTCTCTCTCTTTTTTATTCAAGTAGGTTTTGGCACCGAACTTAATTTTACCTGAAAGATTCTTCGAATATAAAATTGGCAATTCGAAATTCAATTGGTAGGAATTGATATTATCTTTTGTAATCGATGAAGTACGGTAAAATGAATTTGCATAGAAGCCGGAAATATCGCGTGCAGGTGCATTAATAATATCATCAGCCGTAGGAAATTGGGATAGATTATCCGGATAATAAGCATCGGGTTGAATGAAGCCATACGAATTGGAAAAAGGGACTGCTGAGCTTGCATTAGAAATTGAACCGCCCCAATCAAAATTGATAAAATCAAACAGAAGATGCTTACCGCCGAATGAAAAAGAATTAAGTGCAATTTCTGATTCGGAGCTGATTAGATGTCTCCCAATTGTAACATCTTTCAGATAGTAATTGACATTTTGAACGGAGCTTTTATCGTTTCGTGAACTGAAAAAAGTAGTAAGATATAAAGAACCATTGGGGATGTTATAATCGAGCAGAGCGTTAAAACCATATTTTTTTCTATTAGTGATTGTATAGGCGAGATCGACTTGAGAAGCACGCATCGGAGCAAATATTTCATTTGGTCTTTTCTCACGAGGCATCTCCCATAAAGATCTAAAACTATCGAATCCTCTTTGATTCCGTTCAATATGTCCGGCGACAATTAAACCGAGTTTATTATTTAGGAAACGATTGCTGAAGGTCCAAGTGGCTTCGTAATTACCATAATCATCACGGAGATTATTATATCCACCTTGCAATCTTAATTGCGATTTGAAACCGGTCTGCGAAGCTTTCGCGAGCTGGAAATCAATAATGCCGCCAAGTGCATCGGCATCAATATCGGGAGTGAGTGCTTTAATTACTTCAATTCCGGAAAGGATTTCCGAAGGAATTATACTAAGGTCTACACTCCGATCGGATGCATCGGTTGACGGGATTTTTACTCCTGCAATTGAGATTGAATTATAAGTGGGAGAAAGACCACGAATAACCACTTTATTCCCTTCACCGCCGCTGCGGATTAATGATATTCCCGGGAGCCGACCGACTGACTCGGCGGCATTAGCATCGGGCAATTCTAAAATCTTTTCTGATGAGACAACATTTTTAATAGTATTTGATTTGAGTTGGCGATTAATTGCAGAAATCTGTCCGAAAGCTTGATCGCTTACAATAATTGTTTCGGTGAGTACCGAAGCCGGAGAAAGTTCAATAAATAATTCTTGAATTCTTTCATCGTTAAAATCGATTTGGAATTCTCTTGTAATGTATCCAATAAAAGACACTTTAAGGAGATACTTTCCTTGCGGAATTTGAGATAACCTAAATTTACCGGAACGATCTGATGAAGAACCGAGACCTGTATTTTTGAAATAGATACTTGCCCCAATTAATGGTTCGCCGGTATATATATCGGATATAATTCCGGTAATAGTTCCATATTCTTGTTTTTCTATCTCTTTTTCGGAAGGAGATTTATTAATTATTATATAATCGTTTATGCGGTAGAATGTGAATTGATATTTTTTCGTTATTGTTTCTAATATCTCGATAAACGGTTTATCTTTTTCGGTAAGAGATATTTTTTCATTGTTCGGAATAATAGAATTATCGTAACTAAAAATAAAACCGGTTTTCGATTCAAGCTCTTTGAATAGATTTTGAAGTGAAGAATTTTGAATATCTATATCTATTTTTTGATCAAGAAGATTTTGGGAAAATATCTCGGTGAATGCGCAAAGGATAAAAACTAAAAATAGTTTCATGTTATTGCATTAGTAAAAAATAAAAGTACCGGGAATATTGTTTTTGGTAATCGATCTACATTGGAGACCGGTAGTTCGTTTGATTACTTCGGCAACGAGCCAGATTGAATCACCATTAAATTTGGTTGTAATATTTTGATTTTTGGAGTTTCCGTCTAATTGGAATTTAACACCATAAGCCCTTTCTAATTTAGTAAAAACTTTTTCCAATGGTACATTTTCAAAAGTCATAATATTATCTTTCCAGCCGATAGCTTTTTCGTGATTGAACGAATTTATTTCTGATTGTTTATTATTTTGGTTATAAACCCACTGTTGATTAGTAGAAAGGAAGATATTTTTTTGGGCTTCAATACCTTTATTATGATCGGGGGAAATTTTCACTTTTCCTTCAAGAAGTGAAATGGTGATATTTTCTTCATCAGGGAATGCGGAAACGTTGAATTTTGTCCCGAGAACGGTTGTGGAATACCCTGCCGAATGAACATTGAATTTTTGTTTATCATTATGAGTTACTTCAAAATATGCCTCACCTGTGAGATAAATATCTCTTGAATTTCCGGAGAATGAATCGGGATATCTCAATTTGCTTTCGGAATTAAGAATAACTTTGGAATTATCGGGGAGTAATATTTCTGCTTTTTCCCCCGCGAGAGTGATTTTCTCGTTCCAAATGATACTATCTGATGAATTACTATATGGTGAATTGAAATATTTATAACCTGCATAACCGGCTGCAAGGGAAATTAATACAATCGTAAATGCGAGAGAATACCTTCTGAATACTAAAGAGATTGAATCGAGAATACTTGGTTTAAATTCAGGTGGATAAGAGGGTTTATATGAATTAATTTCGACTGCTTGCGGAACTGATTCGTTACTGATTTCCGGTTGTGCTTCAATTTTATTTTTAAAATTCACCCATTCGGAATCGGTATTCCAATTTAGATTATCGGGAGAAAGAAGCCATATTTTTTTTAGTTCTTCAAACTTAGATCTATTTTTGGGATCTTTCTCCAACCATAATTGGACATTTCTCATCTCCTCGTAAGAAGATTGATTTGCCAAATATCGAAGCAGGCGATCCATTTCACTTTTATTAATCATCTACTAAAATCCTTTAATTCCTTTTTTTTTCTTTGTTATCTCTACTAATACAATTAAATAGTCGAATACCATTAAGTTTAGTTTAATTAAAATTTTTGAGTGCTTTGCGTAACTTTTGGAAAGCGAGTCTCATTTGCGATTCCACAGTTTTGATTGAAAGATTTTGCAGTTCCGCAACTTCTTTATAAGAGAACCCTTGATCTTTAACGAGAAGAAGAGTTTCGCGGCATTTCAAAGGGAGATCGCTGACTGCTTTTAAGTATGCTTCTCTTAATTCTTTCTGCATATATAATTCAAGCGGGTTGGGCTGATTTTTAGTCTTCAAATCATCCGGCTCGATATCACTCTTTTTAGAATTGCCCGAATATTTGAGAAAATTGATCATCTGATTTTTTACAGCTCTATAAAGATATGATTTGATATTGCCCTTAGGCGACCAATGTTCCCTGTTTTTATAAATATTT
>JALNXG010000123.1 GCA_023230485.1 Melioribacteraceae bacterium | reverse complement strand
CCATCCTTTATCTTCATAACGAAATGCAGGTCCATGCCATTTAACTGTTTCTAACGGTATATATTCGCTGATATCTGTTACTTCGGTGAGTGCAATATCATCGAACCATGCTTTTCCTTTTGCATTGCCATTATAGCCGAGATGTAGCTGAATTTTATCTTTTGATTTCGTGGCAACGAACATTACTTCCACTTTCTGCCAATCGGTAGTTGCTCCTACTGCGGGTGAGTTATTTGTAAATGGAAAAGATTCCATAGTGATTACTGCGGCGAGTGGAGTTGGATATTGATCGTAAGAATTTGATTCAACTTTTTCGGCTTTTATCCATCCAGATATTTTGTAAACGTGTCCTACTTTTAAATTTACTTCTGCGGAGGTGATTTCGGTTTTTTGCCAGTCGTCATGATTAATTAATAAGCTTGATTTGCCTGATCTAGCAATTAAATTATCTACTACATTTTTGCCCGTTGTGGTAATAGTCCATCCGTCAGGTTTGTTATTTTCAATTGTTTCAAAACCGGAATTATTGATTGTGATCGATTGAGCGATAGAGATCGAGAATGAGATAATGAGAAGGAATAAAACTTTTTTCATTTTCTTACCGTGAAAAGTTAAAGGATTTTGCTAAAATAAGTATAAGTTCCTTACAAAGGAAATAGGGGACTGGGATATCTTTTAATTTTATTTTTTTAAGGTATCTAACTTGACTATAAATCGATTATAATCAAGTTAGGTCTAAAGTGATTTATTATTTTCCAAAGAATAGTTTTAGGGCGTAGAAAAGAAGAAATGCGGCGAAGACTTTCTTAATTATATCTTCAGGTAAAGTTACTGCATATTTGGAAGCGAAGTAGCTTGAAATGAGGAACGCGACTGCCATAAATCCGGCGGCTTTGAAATCTACATACCCTGCTTTATAATAATTAATTACTGCAAGCAGTCCGATAGGTGGAAGTAATAATGCTAATGATGTTCCTTGAGCCATTTTTTGTGTGTAACCGAGCAGCATTACCAATCCCGGAATAACAACTAACCCGCCACCAATTCCCAGAAAACTGCTTACTATTCCTGCTGCCGCACCAATCAAAATTAAATAAAATATTTCCACTTTCGATTCCCTTAAATAATATTCCGCATAAACTAAAAAATATTATTCTATTATCAAAAACTATTTTCAATAAATCAGATTAAAAATATACCCGACAGTTATAATCCCGAGAGCCACAATTCCAACGAAAGCAAAAATTAATTGAATCTTAAGAACTTTTTTTAATATAATTATTTCAGGAAGAGATAGCGCAATAACGCTCATCATAAATGCTAAAACAGTTCCAAGCGATGCACCTTTCGCCAAGAGTGCCTGAACGATTGGAATTATGCCTGCGGCATTTGAATACATTGGAACGCCAATAATTACAGCAGCGGGAACAGACCACCATGCGCTTTTACCCATTAATCCCGCCATAAAATTTTCTGGGACATATCCATGTATTCCTGCGCCGACTGCGATACCAAGAAGAATATAGATCCAAATTTTTCCCACTATCTCTTTTACTGTTTCAAATCCGATATTAATTCTATCGGAAAATGAAATTGCAACCGGTTCAAATTGTTGATCACCCATTTTTACATTATATACCCATGGTTCAATATATTTTTCGAGTTTAAGTTTTCCAATGATATAGCCGGATACGATTGCAATAATTAATCCAGTGGATAGATAAAGCAACGCAGTTTCCCATCCGAATAAACCGAATAACAAAATGAGAGCAACTTCATTGATCATTGGTGCAGCAATTAAAAACGAAAATGTAACACCAAGCGGTACGCCCGACTCAATGAATCCAAGAAACAGTGGAATAGCAGAGCATGAACAAAATGGAGTAACAACGCCTAGCAAACTTGACAATATATTACCGGCAAATAGTTTTTTTCCACCAAGAATTTTTCGAGTTCTTTCAGGTGAAAAATAACTTCTTATTATTCCTACAAAAAAAACGATCAAAACTAAGAGTAATAAAACCTTCGGTACTTCAAAAATAAAAAACCAAACGGCATCACTTAAATGTGTTCCTAATGGAAGACCTAATATTTGATATACGATAAAACTAGCAAGAGGATCCAGGTTTAAATAAATCAGAAACCATAGAGGTAATAATAATATTAATGATAAAATTTTTCTATTTGGAGTAAGCAAATTTTATCCTTCTTTAAGCCATGTCAAAATCTGGTCTTCTTTTGGCAACGATCCTGCAGATACAACTTTTTCATTTATTACTAATGCGGGGGTTGTCATTACACCATAAGAAACAATAGCACTAATATCTTCTACTTTTTCTAAAGTGGCTTCCATTTTATTATTCGCAATTATTTCTTTAACGGTTGCTTCTAAGGTCTGGCATTTTTTGCAACCCGTGCCGAGTACTTTTACAGATAACATAATAATTTCCTTTATTTAGTTGTTTTACGAAACGATATAGATAATTCTATATTCCGCAAATTAGATTTCTATCGATTTTTTTTATTTTCTTTTTATCATCTATTATAAGATTTTCATCGTAAATCCAAAAATCTAATGATGATAAAATAGAATTAATTCTTTGGTCTTTAGGTTGAGAATTGATTTTATAATTAACCCATTTACCATCCTTTTCCTCCATAATAAAGCCCGATTCTTTAAGGATTTTTAAATGTTGAGAGACCGTGGAATTAGCTAAATCAAGTAATTCTTTAATCTCACAGACACATAAAGTTTTTGTCTGGAGTGCTTTTAAAATTCTTAATCTATTAAGATCAGATAGTGCTTTAAATATTTTTGTGTTATCTTCCATTTATGTCATTTCGTTATATAGCGAAATATAATAAATATTTATAAAAGGATCAAAAAAAAATAGTTGCTATTGTATGATAGGAATAATTACTGTAAATATTGAGCCCTTTCCTTTAGCACTTTGAACGGAGATTCCGGCACCAATTATAGCACAATATTTTTTTATTAAAGAAGTACCTAGACCGCTTCCCTCAAACTTTCGGCTGTAACCCTGTTCTTCTTGTGAGAATGGTTCAAATAAATAGGGTAGATAGTCTTCTGAAATCCCTGTTCCGGAATCCTCTATTTGAATTATTATTTTTTTATCTACTTCCCGAGCATTTATATTGATATAACCACTGTCGGTATATTTTACAGCATTATCGATAAGGTTTGCAAATATTTGATTAAAGGCATAGTCATCGGTTGAAATTATAGAATTAACTAAATCAATATTGATTCTTATTTCAATGTTTTTTCTTTGAGCGTTTTTTCTATACTCATTTGCGAGTTTATTTAAAGATTCCACTACATTCATTTTTCTTAATGTAAGTTCGTAAGTACCTAATTGAAGTTCAGACATATTTAATATCAAATCAATTGTTCTAACTATTCTATGAGATGCTGATTCAATGGCTTCAAAAGATAATTCTAAATTATCGTTTAATATATTCTTAGTTTCTTCTCTAATAAGATAATGGAAATTAAGAACTGCATTGAGAGGACTTCTAATCTCATGAGACATTTGAGCGAGAAATTCTGATTTTAATTGATTTGCTTTTTCAGCTTGCTCTCGCGCTTTTACAAGTGCTGCCTCGGCAATTTTTTTATCAGTAATATCGATTACTAATGAATAGAGAAGGTCTTTTTTATTGATTACAATTTTCCCACTGTATAATGAAACATCACGTATCTCGCCATTTGCTAAACGATGTTTGAACTCAAAATTATTTAGTTTTTGTGATTTAGCTAAATCCATTGCTGTTTTAATTTCTTCAAGAGTAGCAGTGTTAAGTTGGCTTATTTTCATTTGAAGCATTTCTTCTTTAGACCAACCATAGAAATTAAGAGCGGCTGGATTTACATCAAGAAGACCGTCAGTATAGGGGTCAATTAATAACATTGGTGCGTGATTATTTTCAAATATACTTCTATAACGAGCCTCACTTTCGGATAATATTTTCTCGGCTTCATGTTCACTTGATTTATCTCGAAATACTAAAACTACACCAATTATTTCACCTTTCTCAGATTTAATTGGTGCTCCGCTATCCGCAATTGGGATTTCTTTCCCTCCTTTAGATATCAGAATTGTGTGATTAGCGAGACCAATAGTCTTACCTTCCCTAATTACGATCTCTGCAGGATTTTCAATAGTTGCACGGGTTTCTTCATTAATTATAATGAATATATCTTTTAAGAAACTGCCTCTTGTCTCCGATTCTTTCCAACCAGAAAGCTCTTCGGCAACGGGATTCATCTGCATTACCCTGCCCTTAATATCCGTTGTTATAACAGCATCCCCAATGCTGTAAAGTGTCGTCTCGAACAGTTTCTTTTGTGCTTCATAAGTATCTGCCAAGGATTTATACTTAGCTTCATTTTCTTTCAAGCTAATTAAATGATTCTGGGATTGCTCGTGGTCTAATAAAATTTTCCCGATCACTAATGTTATAATGGGGTAGATTGCAATAACAGTAAATCCAATATTTTTAATTGTGGGAAATATCGATTCTGTAGGTAGTGCAAACATGCAAAAAATCATTGCTATATGGACAATGAGACCGAGTAAATAAAGCTGAAGATTAGAGGTGGAGCCGGAGAATGAATTAACTTTTTTAGAAAAAAAGTACCAACCGATTAAAAAAGAGGATGTAATAACAGAAAGCCCCATCATAATTCCGTTTCCGCCGATATAAATACGATAAATAAAGGCAAAAAGAGCTGTAATTAAACCAGAGATAGGTCCAAAAAATAATGTGCTTAAACTTATTACAATTGAACGCCCATCGAAAATGATTCCATCTGCAAATCGAAAGGGATACATCATACCTATTATTACGGTAATTCCGAATAACAGACCTTGCAATAATTTCCCTTTAATTGTTCTCTTGTTAAATCGTGAATCAATAAAACTGGACAAAACGCTTAAAGAGACTAAAATTGATAGGTTATAGATAAGTTCGATAATTATAATATTATGCATTAATCTATAAATTAAGTCTTTAAGAAAATGAAGATACGGAAAAACTATCTTCTTTTAAATATATTATCGAAGGATTTGGCAATTATATTAGTGATAAGAATGATTTATTATTTTCTGCTTTAATCTTTTAAGAAAAATTTTTGGAGCACTAAAAAATATAATGGAGGGTCAAAATTAGTTGTATATATTTACTATCTCATTGAAAAATCACACAAATAATATAGGTAAGGAAGTATTCAGAACATCTTTGGATACATTAAAATTGTAATGTTTTTTTTAAGGAGTAGCGATGAAAGCAGAAAAATGGAAGGCTGACAATATAAAAGGCTCGCCTATAAAAGTTAAAATGAAAAGCCGTGCAAAAAATACTATAATTGCACAAATGCTTTGGAAAAAATCAGAAGAATTAACAGGGATTAAATTAAGTCTTAATTAAAAAATCCCGCGAAAGCGGGATTTTATGTTAGTGTGCACCCTGGGGGACTCGAACCCCCGACCAATAGATTAAGAGTCTACTGCTCTACCAACTGAGCTAAGGATGCGAAGCAAAAATATTAAAATTTCTTTACCTAGCAAAGTAGAATTTAATTTTTCTCTTGACTTAGCACATTCACAATTCTATCTTTACGTCTTATGATTTTAAGTACAAACACATATCGCATATCTTCATTGAGCACAAATTGGGCTTGGTGGTGGAGTATATCAAATAAGGTGATCACCCGGTGATATGAGATAGTTATATAAATTTTTGT
>JALNXG010000122.1 GCA_023230485.1 Melioribacteraceae bacterium | reverse complement strand
TTTACTCAAAAAATTAAGTGAAAAATTTATTGTTACAATTACAGTCTCACATACATGTTTAAGATACGAAAATAATGATACTGAAATTGAATCTTTATTGCAGACAAGTCCTTATTTAAGATTTAATTGTTATTACAAGAATAATTATTTTCAAGTTGAGAACAGTGTTTTAATCGGAAACTATCGAACCAGACCAATCTGGAAAACGCCTTCCTTTTTAGTTCCGAATGAAATTGAATACGCAGAAATCCGGGGACATAAATTTCCGATTCTCGCAAAACCTGAAATTGTACTTGAATGGCAATATGGAAAAGACTGGAGAATTCCGATACATAAAAAATCAAGAAACGAATCAGTCAACCCCGAAGGTCATATTACAAAAAACGACAGAATAGAGTGGAAAAATAAAGGATGGATAAAATAAAAACCTTTGCTCTGATAATTCCCGCTTACCTTCCTGAATATATAATAGATTGTGTTTCTTCAATTTCTACACAAGAAAAATATCCCGGATGGAAATATGATATTAGAATCGGTGTTGATGGATGTCAAGACACATCAGAAATTTTAATGAGACATAAAATTCAACACTGGTATTCCCGTAGTAATGTTGGAGCTTATATAATGCGGAATTCTCTTATGTTCTTAAAGCCTGCCGATGTTTACGGATGTTTTGACGCAGATGATGTAATGAATCCGGGCTATCTTAAAAAAACAATTATGGTTATAGAGAGCGGATTTAAAGCAGTTATGCTTGCCAAGACTGAAACTAATGAAAATTTAAAGCCATTTAACCGACCGCCACATATTCAATATGGAGGAGCTATTTCCTTTACTCATGAAATATTACAAACTATCGGAGGTTTCCGTTCATTCCGCTGTGCTGGGGATAGCGATTTAATGTGCAGAATAAATATGGCCGGACATGAGATTCAAAAAATGAATGATAATTCATACTATTTACGCAGGAACCACAGGAAATCATTAACCAGAGGGGGAGTCACAAAATATGGAGGACAATATCGTAATAAAGTGTGGGCTGAAATGTGCGCGGATAGGCAGAAAGGAATTATTAAAATTGATCCATTAACAGTAGAATTAAAATCAGTTCTATGATCTTACCAGTTTACATCTTAATCCGCACAAGCAAAAGACCTAAATTCTTTTCCTGTATGATGGAATCGATTAAGAAGCAAACATATAAAAATATCGTAACCATAGTTCATTCAGATAACCCGGAAGACAAATATATACAAGGTGACATAATAATCAATGGTGAATATTATAATCAAGAACACGGCACTCATCCATATAATTTATACAACAATAGATTGTTAGAAGCAATACCCGGAGAGGGATGGTATCATTTTCTTGACGATGACGATATATACGCGAGCAATACAGCAATAGAAAAATTTGTTGAGTTTTCAAAAATTGACTGTATAAATGTAGCCAGGGTGAAACGATGGCACGGACGAACATATCCGCGTCACTGGGGCAAAGAAGAATCATTCCATACTGAAAGTTTTTTCTTGCACACAAATCATAAAAATAAGGCCAGATGGTGTGGAGATAAGGCCGGGGATCATTTTTATTCTAAACAATTAACATCCATTCTCCCTATCAACTGGATCGATAATCTTTTAGTCTGCGAAGAGCAGGAAGATAAAGGATACGGGAAAAGAAAAGATAAAGGAGAAATTATATAAAAAAATACCGCCTTAATCTAAAGCGGCAAAGTGGGAAATACAAGGAGGTTATTCGATGAAATCAGTTTTTATGTTTGTAGTACAATACTATTCCAGCCCCGGCAGCCGCGCCGATTCCGGTAAGCGTTAAGTAAAATTTAAGATTGCCTTTTGTGCCTATCTCATATCGCGCCGTGGCTTCTTTGCATAAATCTCCAACAGTTACAGATAAATAATTGTTTTCTATTTTATCCTGGAATTTTAACGGAGATTCATAACAGGCCAACAGGCGGTTGAAATTAGATTGATCGAATACCGGTTTATTATTTACATATTCAATCTTTGTTTTATACACTGTTTCCGTGACAGTCTTTGTAACGATTTTAATATCATGCGTAGCAAATTTATATTTACCTATAAGTAAACCAGCAATAAAAAATAATATTACTGCGACGATTAAGGTTTTAACGTAATTCCAGTTTATCATCTTGTTACCCTGAAAAGTGAAAAGTCAAAATGTATGTACTGCAAAATTACAATCGCCGACAGAATCAAAATTATTAAGACAAATAGCTCTTTGCTTTTATATCCGATTATATAACCCAGAAATGTCCATATTCCTTTTATATTCTCAAATGCTTTTTCACTCTCTCTTGCTTTTTTAAGTTTGTAATCGTTATATGAGAATTTCTTTTTCATGGATTTAATCCTGCGATGTATTGACCTTTTGTGAAAGTCAAAACTTCATTTTTATTTTTATTGCAATAAGATACATGCACCCAGCCGGAAGAAGGATTTCCGAGCGTATAACATTCCAGAATAAGCTGATTGAATTCAAGATGATTTTTAATCCATATTGCAAGATCATAATTACTTACAGTCGGTATTTCAATATCTGCCGCATTTCCCTGAACGTGATCGGATTCGGTCGATCCCCCGATTTCCCGGTTGAGTTCAGCACTCCGATATACGCTATTAGGACGAAAAGGTATGTTATAAAAATTCCGTATAGGTTCAAGAACTTTTTGACACAATCTCTCGATATTCGGGATATAAGGCTGCGGAGGTTTATTATTGATTCCTTTGCGTAACGCGACATTAGAAGCATAACACTCCTCCAAAGTAAAATGTTCGGATAGATATGTCATTTCATCATTTCCCCTAAATCCTGAAAAGTAATTTCATCGGTTTCTTTTATCGCCTCGCAGTCTTTAGTTTTATACTCGATTATAAATCGTTCGATCCGATCCATTTTATCTTCAAGTTTATCAATTCGCCTGCTGTGGTCATTGATTACATCAAGCATTTTAACAACTGAAAGCAGCTCTGTTAAAATCTTGTTTGTCGTTCCCTTAATTTCAATTATTTCATCTTTTAAATTTCCGAACATTTTTTCAATCCCGTTATGTTAATCTCAATATCTCTAATCTCTTTACGAAGATTTGTATGCGCTTCTATGTTTTCTTGTTTGAAATCTTTGAAATCTATTTTTTTTAAATAATCACTCGCAAGCTCAAGCCGAATGTTTGTTATGATATTATTTATGTCTTTTAAATCTGCTCTCAATTGTTTTATGTCTGCTTGAATCTCATTAAGAGCAGATGTTATATATTTTTTTATCAGCCAGCCTGTAATACTTATTACAAGCGTGACAATCCCGCCGATTATAAGAGCTTCAATTATCTTATCGATCATTTACTTTACAGGTGAAATGTCCGGTTTCTTTTCAGGCTCGAATTTAGGCTCCCCTGTAATAAAATATTTTAAATTTCTGTAATGGATTGGAAGGATAGATATTTTTTCCTGTTTGAAGCCAAAAAATAGAGTCACATCTTTCAGCTCATTTATGTCAAGTTCATAAGTATTGACTTCTACTTCAGTTGACAAAAATGCTTCTTTTGCTTCCTCGTATTCTTTTTCGGTTTTACCTTCTTTCAGTTTGTATTTTTTGTCTGCGTCAAGATCATTCCAATCGGTTTCAAATTTCTTTGCTTCTTTGTTGTAGGGTTTAATTGCGGATTCGAGTATATCAAACATTCGGCTTATAGCATAAGATGCCTTCCTCGATGGGATGTCGGCGTTTGTCGCAAGCTGATTGATTGAGTTCCATGCATTGATTAACTCTTGAAAAGTCATTTTCATAAATTTGTTTCTCCTTTTTGTTTTTTAATTCTATATAAAATTATTATATAATCACGTCAATTACAAAAAAATTCTGGATATTGGAAAATAATGCTTGACGTTATAGACGTTATAATGTATTATATATATGAGATTAAGAACAGGGGAAAAGAAAATGATACCAAACGAAAAGATAAACCAGATAATAAAAGTACAGAAAATCAACGAAGCAAACAAAAAAGAAAATATGAAAATCTGGACATCAATTAAAAGGAATTTAAAATAAAGGGGAAAGAAAATGACAATAGGAAGCAAAGAACACGATGAAATAATAGTTAATTTTGATAAAGAATACTATTATCTCAATCTTATAAAAGAAGAAAAAGAACTATGGTATAAAGGACAAATTTACGCAAACGGAGAAACGAATAATTTATTTAAAGCTTATTCTTTAGGGTATTCATTCGGAAGATTAAATTATTTAAACTAATCAACTTCCCGACCCCGGCGGGTAATCCGGGGAAGGAGTGTTATCATGGAAAAAATAATCGCAAGACAAAAAGAGACAGTAAACAATTTTAAGATCATGTTTGACAAGGCAGTACAGGCAAATCAGGAAAAAGACGCGAGACGTTACTGTCATTCGTGGATTATGGAAAGCGAAAAACTAGACATACTCGAAGATATAAACTTAATAAGGCAATCACATGACATACGAGGTTAAAAGCAAGTGTGGGACGGTCGGACACATATACAGTGAAAAGCAATTATCAGCAGCTATCAATTACGCCCAGGTTAAGGGCTTAAAAGTGATTGAGAGAAAGACAGGAAAAATAATATATCCAGAACAGGAGAAAAACAATGAAATTACAAAAAGATAATCTAAAAATTGAAAATATATATGGAATAGACTTCTATGTATATGAAGGTGATTTAATCTGTAAAGAAGATATTGAAATTGATTTTAATTTAAAAGTCAATGGAAACATGAATATAGATGGAAAACATATTCAGTTAAATTCATCTATAATAGTTACAGGATGGCAGAAAATCGGTGGATCGCAGAAAATCGGTGAATCGCAGAAAATCGGTGGATCGCAGGAAATCGGTGGATGGCAGGAAATCAAAAATAATACTATCGCTTCTTTTGTTTTTTTAGGTACAGCTTTTAAACTTGTTGATAAGAATTATCAATCACCAATTCAATCAAATAAATTGACTTACAAAATCGGAGATGATATAATTGATGATAATTTCGATTCAGATATAAATCAAGATTGTGGAGCCGGAATAAATTTAGCTAATTGGCAATGGATATTAAAAAATAAAAAATCTAATGACAATAGAATATTGATAATACAATATGATGTAACTCCTGATAATATTTGCATGCCTAAAAATACAGACGGGAAATTCAGAGTCAAAAAATGTAAAGTAATTGGAGAATTGCCAGATAATCAAATACCATGGAGGATAAAATGAAATCATACATACTACGAATAACAATAAATAAAAACGTGACTTACTTTACGAACATATATGCTTATAGTAAACAGGAAGCATATTTGATAGCGAAGGAATATTATAATACTGGGAAGGTGGAGGTTATATGAAAAGCGAAAAAGAAATAATTTCCGAAGCAGCGGCTTTACTCGGCAGGAAAGGCGGATCTGCAAAGTCTGAAAAGAAGACAAAAAGTTGCCGGGAGAATGGGAAAAAGGGCGGATGGCCGAAAGGAAGACCCCGGAAAAAAGTTGATAATATTTAATATCTATTTGACAATAACTAAACAATTAGTTATACTGTCTATAATAGATAGGAGAATATAATATGACAAAACAAATGACAGTAAAAGAAGTTGCAGAAGCATTAAATCTGGATATACGTACAATTCAATTAAAAGTAAAGGAGCTATTCCCGGAAAAAGTTAAAAATGGGCATACAACATATTTGAATGAATT
>JALNXG010000121.1 GCA_023230485.1 Melioribacteraceae bacterium | reverse complement strand
ATAAATAAATTGATTGTTTTGACCACTTAAGGCTTTGTCGCCTTTACTTTCAAGTGATTTTATAAGTTTTTTATAAGCATAAAATCTACGTTTTACCAATGAATCCACTCCTTTTTCTGTATTATGAAGTTCAGCATATATTATTTCGCGCTTTTTCTCATCGATCATACTTCTTTCAATTCCTGAAAATTGTATATCCGGGTTCATAATGAACATTTCCAAAATATGATATTGCCATTCTAAATGCAATACTTCTGTAAATGATTGAATGTTTGATTTTATGAATTGGGTTAAATCAGCATAAATGCTAAAATCTAACCCTAATCCATAACACTGATTCGAATAAGTATCAATAGTATTGATAAAATCAGTAGTTGTATTGGGTATCTCAAAACTCAATAAATCACAGTATTTTGAATCTTGTTCTATGTATGAACTATAAGCTTGTCCCGTTAAATCATCCTGGTTATAAAATAAAAACCATCTTCCCTCTCCTGACATTAATTGATCTGTAATATCAGTAAACACTAACTCATTTGCTGTACCATCTAAGACAATATCAGTAACAAAAGTATTCTGATTATACAGTTTTAAAGTCAGACTTTGAGAAGTTGACAACTGACAAGCAATACGATTAAGTGCTATTAATAAATGTTCACTTCCTTTAGGTCTTATCTCAAAACCTACATACTTGGATGAGTTATCTATAAGACTTGAATTTGTACCAATATTGTACATTTTCACATGATCAAATAATTTATCAGCAAGCAATGCTTTACTTAAAACTATTTGATGTAGTCCTTTTAACTTCTGTCTCATCCATATACTTTGTAAGGTAGTAACAGTCCAATAAGTAGATAAACCAACAACATTATTAACGTTTCCGTCAACCAACGATCTATAGTAAACACTACCTGTATAAACTGCCTCATCCTTAGCATAGGTTATTGAAGCCGACCACGCATTAACTCCCATCTCTGTGGCAGTTGGCATAAATGCGTAAATGTTTCGAAGTGTTATCAATGGATTTACCCCAACATTATAAGAAAGTCCTGAAGTAGAACCTCCAACAATATCACTATCCAAAGAAATATTAAAATCTCTCTGGAATTTAATGAGTGACCAAAACTCTGTTATTTGGGATAAATCGTAGTTCATTACTTAAACATTATAAAAATCACCTTCCAGCGTGATCTGAATTTCGGCACCTGAGTTGTTTTCTATTTCAACTTCGTTAGTTTTCCAATACACATTAACCTTTGAAGCGGTTGTTTCTGTGATTGTAAATTGAGTGCCATTACCTGCTAAAAGTACAGTAGTAGGAGTGCCGGCAGAATCATATAAAGCATAAACTGCTGAATGATGAACGCCTAATGCAGTAGTATAAGAGACACCAAGTATCCCTGTTTTATTTGCAATGCCAGTTTCTAATGTATCCGCACTGGCTATTTTCCTTGACATTTGAATTTTCATTGCTTAAATATTAGTTGTTAAGACAATCAATCTTTAAGATATTACCTACATAAGTAGTATTATCAGGATTGTATTTATTAATTAAGAAAAAGCTTAAAATGAAAGCAAATTCATCAGTTACAGACATTGGACTTTTTGTACTTGTTGCTTCTTTCCTTCTATGGAATGTCATAACCTTATGTCCCAATAAAGGGAGTGAAGCAGCAGAAACACCCCATGTAGATTCACCAACTTTTTCACCATCAACAAATGATTTGAAATAATTAGGAACAATACCAAATGAACCGGGTTCAACAAGATAAGAAGTTGAACGGGCACCTGTAGTGATTTCACATCGTGCATCTGAATACATTGGAGGCAAAGTCTGCTGAAGTAAATTCTTTTCGTTAGCTGCTCCGTACATTGCCATGTCAGATAAAACGTCAACAAAAATAGGATTATGAATTAAACTATAATCCATACGCCAATTGTTGTATCCGGCCATTGCTTGAAGTTTTGCAAAAAGATTACTCTTCTGTGCAGTGCGGGCTATCTTTAAGATAGATGAATCGAAAACATAATCTCCTGCTTCACCTACTTTATCTTCACCTGTCCAAACTAATGATTTATTAGTACCTAAGAAGGTATCGTAATAATCAGCAAGTTTAATTGCCATTGCCTCATCAATTTCTTCAAGTTTGTTAGAAAGCATTGCGTCAGCACTTACTTGGTTTTCTACATAATCTTCCTTAGTAAGAGCAAAACCTGCTTGCATTACAATTTGAGTTACTCCGCGTACTGACGTATCAGATAAGTTAGCATCTATATCAAATGACATTACGTCAGATATAGCGATAGTTTTAGGTGCAATTGCTGGTATTTCAACAGTGCGGCCTTGCAAAGTCAATAGTTTTTTATAAAGTTCAGTCGGTCTACCGTCTGCACTAAATAACAACCTATTACGCTTTGTTTCGTTCAAAAATGCTTGGTTCATGCCGAATCCCTGTGCAAAACGTTTCCGTTCCGGGGTATCAGCAGTTTGATAAGCATGTAGAGCTGTTAATAAATTGTACATTGTTTTTAAATATTTATGTTAAACATCCGGCAGCCGTTCCAAACTACACTTTTTTATTTTCTGTTTTAAGTTCATTATCAATTAAACACTGGTCATATAAACTATCCCATTCAGAGGATATTTTAGTTATGCCATATGTTTGCTGAATATGTTTTTCAATATCAATTAATTGTTGTTCTTTTGAAGTAGCTTTATCAACAATAAATTTACCACCTGATTGAGATGTTGACCTATTTTGTCCTGACCCGCCACCTGTTTGTTCATTCTTTTCAGGTAACATAGATTTAAATTGAACATTAAAATAAGAATTAGCTTCCTCAGTGGCATTATTAAGCGTTGAATCTATCAGGTAAGTTTTACCGTCTTCTCTGGTTTCAATCTTATCAAACTTAGCAAGGGTACTGTTAATAACTTCTTCCCTTTTAAAGTTTATATAATTACTGTCACTTGCTATTTCAGGTTTGAAAGCAGTAGGCATAAAAGCAGATAACTTATAAACCTTCTCTGTTTTTTGAAGTTGACTTTCTGCTTTGTCGGCCCTATCTTTTTCAGCCTTTATCCATTCGTCTTTTTGTTTAGGTAGATTTTCTTTAAAAGATTTAAGTTCATTTAATTCTTTAATCAGTTTTTCATCCCCTGGCTTTGCTTTGAGTTTTTCTTCCAGTTCAGTTACTTTACCTTCATACTCCAATTTCTTGTCGGTAATTTGTTTATCAATATGAACTTCTAAAGCCCGTTTACGATAAGATACTGATGTTTCATTGGCATCTTTTTGCACGCCAGTTAATATAAGATATTCACGATCATGATCATCATGAACTTTCTTCAATTCTTTTACAGGGACAAACGCCTTAGACGTATCCCCTAAATCGTCAATTATTTGTTTTGCTTTTACTTCATCGGTTATTCCCGCCGATTTTAAATCTTCAATTGTTAACATCGTTCCAAATGTTTTAATTAATACTATTTATTTGCATTAGCTACCAATTCTTCAAGTTTACTGGTAGGTATATTTTTTGCCGGTGCTTTTTCAATGAGCCCAGCTTCAAGTAATTCCTCTGCTATTTTGAATAATTCAATTCTTCTGACTTTATCCGGATTATCTTCATATTTTTCTTCTTTAACATAAAGACTTAAAAGTGTTTCTTTTACTTTTTTTTGTGTTTCAGTAAGAACTATTCCTTTTTCATTCTTTTCAGGATAGAAAAGTTCTACTACTTCAGATTCGGAAAGTTTACATTTACCTGTTAAGGTTATTGATTCAATCTTTTTTAACCCCATAGTTCTGAATCTACTGGCTATTTTCTGAATCTCGCCTTCTTCGAAATTTTGAGTATGATATAACTTACTCATTTCGGTACCATCATCATTCATTTTAAAATGACTTAGAAATTTGATCTTGTACGACATTTTTTTCTATTTTAATTAAACTTAGTAAATTATTTTTTATGACTTGTATTCGGGTGATATCAGGAATACTATCAGAAAAAGTTTTATAATATTCATAGATAGACCCGTATTTTGATTCAAATAAAAATACCGCATCCGTAAACTGAAGTCTTAAATTAATAGTCATTTCATCATTTATCCAGGTTCCTATCTGAACTAAAAATTCTGCATCTGTTAAAGATGAATAAGGCATTAATTTATAAAGTAGTTTTTCTTTACTCATTTTCTCAGGATTATTCCTGTATTTTACTTCAATAACCTGTTCATCAATTTGAGCTTTAACAATAGGATTATGCGCTTTAGCCCTTAAATCAATTAAGTCTTTTAAAGTCTTAGTATAAAACTCTGATCCCTGAAAATAAGAACACGATACAAACCGTTCTTTATATCTTAATGTTAATAACCTTCGATAAGCATTTGTAACAGCATAACTAACATAAGAAGCTATTCTTTTTAGGACATCTTCTTTTGATTCTGTATTATACTTAACTTGCTTTTCATTTATTGCTTCTCTTGTCTCTGCACTTTCTGTCCCGCAGGCACTTTCTATAATACTATCTTTAAGAATTGGTAATCTACTGAATTGCTCTATTGATCCTTCAATTGGGGGAGTTATAAAGCTTGCAAGCGGTTTTGATACATCAACGTCTTCAGGTTTTTCATTCATATCAATTTCGATGATATTCCCTGCCCCTCCACCTCCGTGCTTGCCTTTACCGCATACAGGACATAAAACTCTATTCCCGTTATTAACAATTAGTCTATTTTCTTGGTCGACTAACCACCCGTTAGAACATTTCTTTATTTCCTGTTTACTATCTTTTACATGATTTCCTAATGATGAATCATACCCGCAAGAAGACCTGATACGTTGCATTATAGGATTAAGATAAAGCATATCAGCTTTACGACTTTCTACATACTTTATATTGTACCATTTCAAATCATCAAATAAAGGTACTAAAACACCTTCTCTTAATATCCATGATGTTTGATTCAGAGTAGAGGGCCATAAAAAAAAACAAGGGTTTTCTTTGAGATTATGAGGTTTTGTAAATATGTTTATGTAAACATTAGTTTCAGGCGCCTTTTCCCATTTTGAATAAAAATCTTTCGTATAATAATAATAATATACCTTTTCGACTTTTTTACCATCAACTTCAATCTCTACATTCTCAGTAAATACTATCTCATTAATATTTAAATCTTTATCAGGAGTTATCCCTACTACTCTGGATATATCTAATATATATATGTAAGGATCCGGGTCATTTGTTAGTTGATCTACTGGAAGATCAACAACAATTAAAGAGTTAAATTGAGACTTGACAGCTTCCCAATATTCATTTTGCCAAAAGTTTTCAAACTTCTTTAAGAATTGCTCCGCATCCTGCTTATAACTTGAATTAGTAAAATTATACTGAGCGTTTTGGTTTTGACTGTCAAAAACTTTAAATAAGTTAGTAAATATTGTTTTGCAAACTTCTAAAGATGGATTTGAATTACCTAAAAACGCTTCAAAAAATCTATTCGTTTGTAACTTATTGTCATTATAAACCTGTAAAACTATATTTCTAAAAGTGGAATGATACGGATTTTCACTATTCCTATTAACATAATAATCAGCCTCATGCTGAAGGTTGACGGCCTCATTAAGGTATTTAGTGTATTTTTTGCCTATTAAATCCTCTATCATTTTGACAAAATATAAGCCAAATATAAAGTATTATTTTCATTTTGACAAATTTATTTCATTTTGGGAATTATTTTCATTTTACTATTAATTTTAGTTCATAACCTAATTTATTCGCGTAATCTTCTATAATCGACATATCAATTTTTCTATTACCTTTCTCAAATCGATTTAAAGACCCTGAACTTATCCCTAATTTCTTAGCCATAACCTTTTGATTTATCCGCTTATCTTTCCTTATTTCGATTAAATTACTAATAATTGACATTTTTGCGTGTTAATTTGCATATGATTGACAAAAATAGAATAATATAACAAGAAAAACAAACATTAATATGAGGAAACCCAATCATTTGATT
>JALNXG010000120.1 GCA_023230485.1 Melioribacteraceae bacterium | reverse complement strand
CCGATAAACATTTTCAAGCAAATAGGCTTGTTCGTTATTCAGGGAATCATGTTCACGGTTTTCATAAACGGCTTTTACCCTGGCGAAAAGTTTTGGGTTCAGGCTGATGTTGTCGGCATGTTCTGATAGCAAGGGAGAAATTTCTTCCGCAATCTTTTGAATTTCAACATTGGTATTGGCACTCATCTGACCAGAGAATACGGAGGATACACTGCGAAGCAATTCCCCGCTATAAGCCATGTCTGCCAGGGTGTTTTCGAAAGTAGGTGGTTCCGTTTGATTGATAATGGCCTCTATTTCGGCATTATGAAGCGCCATAGCCTCGATAAACGCAGGCATATAATTGTCGGGTTTAATGCTCTCGAAAGGAGGTACCTGATAGGTTGTGGTAAACTGCTCAAGTAACGGATTTTCCCCTGAAGACTGATCTTTTTTCTTGTTTTGGTCGCATGAACTCAATGTCATCATCATGGTAATGGTAAGTAAATAATAAAATTTTAACATAGGTTTGAATTTTGATTGAAGCATGCAAAGGTATTAAGATTTAAGTTATAACCCGTTGTTTTTCTCTTGTTTGTGGTGATAAGTGGCCTGTAAACATTTAAAAACCTGAAATGATCCAAATACATGTGCGTAACAAATTTTTTCCTTAAAGGAGGAACTTTTTAAAGATTTAAAACATTCGGCATTGAAAATGTCAGTGATTCCGACTCCATTGTTGAGATCAACACCAAAGGTTACGGCGATAACCCCATCGTTATACAGAGTGCCACAGCGGGAGCAGCCGTCACTACCAGAGGTGTTTACGCTGATTTGCTCAGGGAGGGGAACAGGATTTAGGTTGGTGTTGAGAGGGGTTTTACCTCTATCTGGTGATTGTCGGTTGATTAGCAGGAAAAAATCATGGTTGTTGAAGATGATTTCAGAATGCTTATCAGCCTTCCAAAACCAGTGACCTTTCTTTTCCATATCATCACCATGTAAAAAACGGGTTAAACATAGCGATGGTATAGCGAAGGTATAGCGAAGGTCACAGAATGCTAATCCTGTTACACCACAAAATTCTTTGTAGTCTGAATCCGTTTTTTACAGGCACTGAAACGGAAAAAATTCATTTGGTTATAGTGGATGGGAAATGGAAAAACGACGGGCGTGCATAGCTTTGTGGCAGACTTCAAAAGACGAATCTTTCAGTACATGGTGATTTATATTTCATGCCTCCTGCCTCCGTTCCTACGGTAGGTAAACCGGCAGACAAGTGGAACTAAAGTATTCATTTTCAAAACGTAACCCGCCATAAAGTATATGCAGTGTTATGTGTGGTTTTCTTTCAAAAATGATATGGTATTGTTAATTCGTCCAATTTAATTTCAGTTTTTGGTTGTTGTATTTTTAGTTAAAATGGTTGGTCTTTTAACAGAAGTCCTACAATTAAATACAAAATAACTGCTATTGCTGGGAGTCCAATGAAAATTGAAATTGTCAATGCTATTAAGTTTAGTTTTCTTTTATGAGGAAAATATTTCTGAATTATCACTTTTGATGTCAAAAAAAGAAGTCCTATTATTATTAAAAACGCCAAATAAATCAATGGGTGAAATGCCGTTACAAAAATCCAAAATTTGTTCAAAAAGTACGTCAGTTTGTCCATTTTTTGTCTATTGAAGTTGGTCGTTCATAAATCACACATAACGGGAAGCATATGCTTTGTGGCGGACTTCAAAAGACAAATCTTTCTGTCCACGATGATCAATATTTCATGCCTACGGCAGACAAGTTCATAACGTAACCCGCCATAAAGTATATGTTTGTTGTAGGCTGTAACTTATTCATCAATCGTTTTTTGATTAACTATATAGTAAGCCCTTTCATACAACTCCGAGTATGTTAGAATTTCTATGTTTCTCGAATTTCTGCGATACAATTCAAAAGTTTTTGCTTTAATCATATCCTCTTTTATTATTCCTGAATACTGAGAAGATTCACCAATGATTAATATCGTTTTTGGGTCAATGGTTTCTTGAGATATTGGATTGCCTTGAGAATTATATTGTGCTGTTTCCCCTTAATTTCCCATTCAGCTTTCTGAGCAAGAATCTGTGAAACAGCAAAAGTTAAGTCATTAGATAATTGCCAACTTTCAGAACGATTTCTCTTATTCTCAAACAGTGGAGTATCAGGTCTTTTTAGCTCAACTAAAACTGTGAACTTATTAGAACCAAGAAGAAAATCACTAAACACAGTATTTTTACCATCTAAATCAGAATTTGAAACACTACTTTCCTTTAGCAAAATCTCTAGAAATTTATAATCTAGACCGTAACCAAAAATCCAAGTATTATCATAAAAGAATCTTTGCCAGCGTTTCTCATTCCAATCTGACTTTTCATATAAATTAAGGCGAAATTCTTCTAACCCTTTCTTGCGGCCCGTTAGTATGTCTAAGTCCTCCTTTGTCAGCTCTTGATTCCCAAGTGTTTCTAATAATTTTATTCTGTTATCACCTTTAATAGCCTTAAATACCTTTAATAAATTTTGTTCTTCAGATGAAACAAGCATTTCTTTAGCATCAATATCACTCTCATTAATTCTAGATGTTAACTCGTTTGACAAATCCAGCTTGTTAATCTTATCAATAAAATCAATCAGTCGATTAAACTCGTCTCCGCGAAATGAAAAGCTTAGCGGTTTTGGGTTATTATTAACAAATTTCTGAAGAACTAAATCAAGGATCTTCTTATTATCTTGAAGTATTAAAACCTTAATTTGGTCACGGTGATTTGGGGAACTTCTTAATACATATTCACCAGTTACTATATTTTTCTCAACTTTATTATCCTCAGAATGGTCAAATACTTTATTAATAAATCGCCTTTTTGGAGAAGTTTCGGAAAATTTGAAAGTCTTGCTTACATAATAAGTATCAGGCTCTCTTGCTTCGAAATATTCTAATTCAGTTTTCTTTTCCATTGGTATTTGAATTATCTATGATGGTTGTGTTATTGCCCACAACGGGCGTGCATATGCTTTGTGGCGGACTTCAAAAGACAAATCTTTCTGTCCACGATGATTAAAATTTCATGCCTACGGCAGACAAGTGAAACTAAAATACTCATTTCTGCCTTTCGGCAGACAAGTTCATAACGTAACCCGCCATAAAGTATTATGTTTGTTGGCGGTATGTACATTATATTTCTGGTTTATTGTATTCTAAATCTGGATTTGAGTAAGTAATATTATAATATCCGAGAATTTCATCATCATCGTTTAGTATATCCCTACGGATTAGTCTGCCCATACTGTCATAACTACTATTAAATTTGTACATAATTAACTCATTATTAGCATCTCTATTTTCTGATTTAACAACTCGGTTATATTCATCATATTCAAGATAATTATGTGTATGCAATGTTAACTCATTATTATCTATTGACCTTGAATAGTATAATCTTTCAATAACGTTATCTGAATTATCATATTTATACTTTACGATACTTAAAATGCTATCAGTGCTATTTTTATAAAACTGAATTATACTATCCTGTTTATTTATGGTATAATAATATAAGGAGTTAGCTATTATATTATCATTTCTATCATACTGTGTTGCTATGCTTGTTTTATTATCTATATATTCATACATCATGTAATTTTGTAATTCATCTGCAGTTCCTCTCCATTCCTTTTTTTCTAATAATTCATCTTTGTAATAATATCTATAAATACCAAAAAGTTCTCCATTATATTCGATCAATTGATTACTTTCATTGTAAGTGTAACTCGTAGTAGACTTATTGATATTCTCATCTATTTTTTCATATCTATCGATTAATCCATTTGATTTGTAGAATTCAATAATCATTAAAGGATGATTTCTGTACAATTCTAATCGTTCTGTTTCAAGTTTCCATGTTATGATACTTTCGGGATATGAATCATTTTCCTTCTCACAGGACATCATTATAAAAAGAAAAGCTAAAAGAATAATTGTTCTTTTCATATTTATTGTTTTTTGCATAGTATTTATTTTCTATATTCAATATTTTGTAGGAACTCCTTTTTTGTATTACCGCCAACGGGCGTGCATATGCTTTGTGGCGGACTTAAAAGAAAAATCTTTCTGTCCACAATGATTTATATTTGGAACTAAAGTATTCATTTTCATAACGTAACCCGCCATAAAGTATATGTTAGCAGCTGTTTTTAATCTTCGTCCAATTCTTCTTCTAAATCAGTTGTGTCATTTACTATTAAAGACATTCCGATTTCAGAGTCATCATGGATTACCTCAAATTTCGTAAAACATTCCGTACACTCAAACTCATCTGTATCGTAATCGTCAACATAAGTTAGTTCTCCACATTCTGGACACTCAATATGAAAAGTTTCACAAATAACACATGAGCCAAACCCTACTGTTTTTTTCTCTTTTAATGGTCTTGGGATTTCTGGAAATAGTTCAGTCTGATTTGGGTCTATTTGTTCATCACTTTTGTATTTTACTTCTATCTGACTGTCTAAATAACCCCAAGGGGAGAAATCTTCATTCCCTTCACAATATGGTGTTTTACATCGAAATGAAACGCTATCAAGCCACTTTTCGTGTTTGTGATATTCTTCAAGTTCTCGAATAATTTCTATGCTAAGTTTTAAAGCTTTTGGAAGTATTCTTTCATATTTAATATGAATAGGTCTAATTCTCTCTAGTATCTCGGGGTGGAAGTCGTCTATATTTTTACCATCTGTAAAATCATCGAAATTATTTGAGATAAATATTGCCGAATTATTTTCATCACATAATTGTTTCTTAAGATATTCAGTAGCACTAAATAAAATACAGGCATCTGCAATATTATTTTTTTTATTATGGAATGGAGCTTTCTTATGAACGGATAAATCAAATATCATTATTTTAAGCTCATTTGTGATTTCTACTTCTACGCAGTCATTATATAGAAAATCTTCGACTTTTTGTATATGTATTTCATTTGCTTTTATCTCTTCTTTTAAACCTTCAGTATATTCTTCTTTTATGAACTTTGTTTCAGATTTTACATATTTGTCTAACTCACGAAAATGTTGGTCGTGATTGAGTAGTTTTTTGTTTAGTTTGTCGATTTTCAACTTGCAATGTGCTTTATTTCTCTTCCATTCTTCAAATATGACTTTATTTACAATTATACAAATGTCATTGTTATCTTTCAGCCGTTTAAGTTCTTGGAGCAATTTGAAATGGAGATCATCACTATGTTTGTTCCTTGTAGTATCAAGTCCATTTGCTAAATACAGCCATATATTCGTGTCAATTATTAAGTGTATCATGTTTGTTATTTAAATAGCTGCTAACGTGTAGCATATACTTTTGAGGCGTTTTCCGAAGCCAAATCTTTCTGATTACAATAATTTTGATTTGGAACCAAAAACCTGAATGTCAAACCAAAACTAGCCATAAAGTATGATGCATTGTTGGCGGTAGTTATTTTTTTGTCAGTTTTTCTATATATAATTTTGCAGGTTTCTGAAACTCCTCATCTTGTGGTCCATGATTTATAACATATTCAAATTCCAAGATGGCTTTTTCTTTGAAACCTAGCTTTTCTAATGCCATTCCTTTAAAGAGATATAATGTGAACCAATCGGGTTTTACTTTTATCTGTTCATTGCATATGGATAATATTTCTTGAAGACTTTCATTAGTATTGATTTTTTCTAATTTAGTTAAATTCTCGAATATACTTGGCCCATCATCTGCAATCATTATGTCCTTATAGGCTCCACTAGGTGATTTATAACCTTGATATGTATATCTTTTTTGAACTCCATATTTTGCTTGTTTTACCTTTTCTTCAAGTTCATTTATTTTATGATCCTTTTCAATTATTGATTTTTGATAATCATCTAGTTTGATATTTAACTCTTTATTTCCTTCAATGAGGTCATTTTTGCCAATAATTAATTCTTCAATTTTTTGATTCTTTTTCTCAATCGAAAGTGTTAAATCTGCTTTGTCATTTCTATTATTTAGGCTTTGTCCAAAGAGAGTTAGAAAAGTCCCACCTGCAACTAATAAAATTCCAATCCTAGTCAAAATATGTATTCCAATTATTGTCATTTTAATTGTATTTATTAAACCAATTCATTAGTGTCCACTAAAAAAAGTCTTAACTCTTTGTAATAAATTGATATTGTGCAAAATAATTTAATATACCTATGTCCACGATTTGAATTTTTACTTTTAACTTCAAAAGTAAAGATGAGT
>JALNXG010000119.1 GCA_023230485.1 Melioribacteraceae bacterium | reverse complement strand
TTTCAATCAAGGAGAAATTATGTGCGGTATAGTTGGCTATATTGGAAGCAAAAATTGTGTACCAATTTTAATAGACGGTCTTAAAAGACTTGAATATAGAGGTTATGATTCAGCAGGCATTGCGATTATTCACGATGACGTCTGCGAAAATATAAAAACAAAAGGCAAAGTAAGCGAATTAGAAAAATTAGTTAATCAAAAAGAAACTTTTTCTAGTCTCGGAATAGGGCATACACGCTGGGCTACTCATGGCGAGCCAAGTATGGTTAATGCTCACCCTCATCTTAATGCCGATAAAAATCTGTTCTTAATTCATAATGGAATTATCGAAAATTATGCCTCCATTAAACGCGTTCTTATGAAAGAAGGTTATTCTTTCGTTAGCGAAACAGATTCCGAAGTCGTTGTTCATCTTATCGATCGTTACTTAAAAAGAAATTTTAAGCTTGCTACTGCTGTCCGCTTCGCTCTTAATGAAGTGGAAGGTACTTATGGTATTGCAGTTATTTACCAGAAAGAACCGGATAAAATTGTTGTTGCTCGCAAAGGTTCACCACTCGTTCTCGGAATTGGCGAAAACGAAAATTATATTGCTTCCGATGTAAATGCTCTTATTGCACACACCAATAGAATAGTCTATTTGGATGATAACGAAATCGTTGAAGTTTACCGTGATCATTTCCACGCTAAAAATATCACCGATGAAGATATTATTAAAGAAATCCAGCAGGTTGATCTCAGTATAGAATCGATTACAAAAGGCGGTTACCCCCATTATATGTTGAAAGAAATAATGGAGCAGCCGGATTCACTTTTTAATTCTATGCGCGGTCGCTTACTTGAGGATGAAGGTATTTCTAAACTTGGCGGTCTTCAAGGTTTTGAAGATCGAATTGCTAATTCGGACAGGATTTTAATCTCTGCCTGCGGTACTTCATGGCATGCCGCCTTAGTTGGCGAATATATGCTCGAACAGTACGCCGGTATTCCTGTTGAAGTGGAATATGCTTCCGAATTTAGATATCGTCATCCAATCATTAATAAGAATGACACTGTAATATTCATATCCCAAAGCGGTGAAACTGCTGATACGCTTGCGGCACTCAAAGAGGCAAAGAAGAAAGGCGCTTTGTGTCTCGGTGTTTGTAATGTTGTCGGCTCTTCAATTGCCAGGGAATCTGATGCAGGTGTCTATATCCATGCCGGACCTGAAATAGGTGTTGCATCTACAAAAGCTTTTACGTCCCAACTTGTTGTATTAGCACTAATCACTCTCCTTGTTGCACGAAGAAGGCATCTCAGTATCACTGAGGGTCAATATATCATGCGGGAAATGAGAGATATTCCTGAAAAGGTAAAAGAAATTCTTAAACTCAATGACTATATCGAAAGTATAGCAGAAGAGTATAAGGACGTTACTAACTTTCTTTATCTTGGAAGAGGATATAATTTCCCTGTGGCATTAGAAGGTGCACTTAAATTAAAGGAAATATCTTACATTCATGCAGAGGGTTATCCCGCTGCCGAAATGAAGCATGGTCCTATCGCTTTAATCGATGATAATATGCCCGTGGTTGTTATCGCTACTAAGGATGCTGTTTATGAAAAAGTACTCAGCAATATCCAAGAAGTGAAAGCACGTAACGGCAGAATCATTGCTATCGCAAGCGAGAACGATGATGAAATCGATTCTCTCGTGGATCATAGCATTAAGATTCCTAATACTGCTAATCTACTTTGTCCTATCCTTTCCGTAATTCCATTGCAGTTACTTGCATATCATATTGCGGTGAAGAAAGAACTAAACGTAGATCAGCCAAGAAATTTAGCTAAGAGTGTAACAGTCGAATAATAACAATATAACAAGGAGAAGTAAAGATGGAACGCAGAAATGTAATTATCATGGGAGCCGCAGGCCGCGACTTTCATAATTTTAATGTATGGTTTAGAGGTAACAAAGCTTATAATGTAGTAGCTTTTACTGCTACTCAGATTCCGAATATCGATGGAAGAATGTATCCTACCGAATTAGCAGGCGACTTATATCCGAATGGTATCAAAATCTATGAAGAAAAAGAATTAGCTAATTTAATTAAAGAATTAAAAGTTGATGAAGTAGTTTTCGCTTATTCTGATGTTACATTCGAATATGTAATGACAAAAGCATCATTAGTAAATGCTTGTGGAGCATCATTTAGATTAATGGGTGCTGCCGAAACAGAAGTAGCTTCAACAAAACCGGTAGTAGCAGTACTTGCTACAAGAACAGGTTGTGGAAAATCACAGACATCACGCAAGATCGTAAAACTTTTAACCGAAGCAGGTAAAAAAGTTGTTGCTATCCGCCATCCTATGCCTTATGGCGATTTAGTAAAACAAAAAGTTCAGAGATTTGCAGAACTTTCCGATCTTGATAAACACGAATGTACAATTGAAGAAAGAGAAGAATACGAGCCACATATTGCTGCAGGCGGCGTTATTTATGCAGGAGTGGATTATGAAGCAATCTTAAGAGAAGCTGAAAAAGAAGCTGATGTAATTTTATGGGATGGTGGTAATAATGATTTCTCTTTCTATAAAGCTGATGTTACTTTCACTGTTGCTGATCCTCATAGACCTGGTCATGAATTGAGATACTATCCGGGTAATACTTCTTTAAGAATGGCTGATGCAGTAATTATTAATAAAGTAGATTCCGCAGATCCTAAAAATGTAGAGATCGTAAAAGAAAATATAAAAGCAATCAATCCTAATGCAATTATCATTCCTGCTAATTCACCATTGACAGTTGATGATGAATCACTTATCAGAGGCAAAAAAGTATTGGTAGTAGAAGATGGTCCAACTCTTACACATGGTGAAATGAAATATGGTGCAGGTACAGTTGCCGCTGAAAGATTAGGCGCAGCTTCGATCGTCGATCCTCGTCCATTCACTGTTAAATCGATTACAGCTACATACGAAAAATATCCAAATATCGGACTTCTTCTTCCTGCTATGGGTTATGGTGATGATCAAATGAAAGACCTTGAAGAAACAATCAATAAAACTGAATGCGATTCTGTCATTATCGGTACTCCAATTGACTTAGGAAGAATTCTTAAAATCAACAAACCTTCAACTCGTGTAATGTACGAGTTAGATGAAATTGGCGAAAACAATTTAGAATCTGTGATGAAGGCAAAAGGGATTTTATGAAAAAAATAGCTGTCGTGGCATTCGGAGGCAACGCTTTATTGCGCGGCAACGAGACCGGCACTATTGATGAACAAGAACAAAATACGTACGATACTTGCGAAAAACTTATTCCATTGCTAGAAAAGGGTTATGACATTGTCATAACCCACGGCAATGGTCCGCAGGTTGGAAATATATTATTACGTAATGAAGCCGGTAATAAAGAATATAATCTTCCTAAGATGCCACTTGATATTTGTGTAGCAGATTCTCAAGGCGGTATCGGTTATATGATAGAAAGATCAATGCGCAATGCTCTTTCTAAAACTAAATTTAAGAAGAATGTTGTTGCCGTAATCACTCAAGTGCTTGTGGATGCTAAAGACCCTGCTTTTGATGCTCCAACTAAACCGATTGGCAGATTTTACTTAAAAGAAGAAGCCGATCTATTATCGAAAGCTAATGGTTGGATATTCAAAGAAGATGCCGGTAAAAGGGGCTGGAGACGTGTTGTAGCTTCACCTAAACCGATTGATCTTATGAATAAGAAAGTTATTCGTGATTTGGTTAAGAAGGGGAATATTGTAATTGCGGCAGGCGGCGGCGGTATCCCTGTTTTCAGACATGAAAATAAATATCTCGAAGCTATCGAAGCAGTTGTGGATAAAGATTCTGCTTCAGCTCTTCTTGCTAATGAAATCATGGCAGATGAATTTTTGATAATTACTGATGTACCGAAAGTATTTATCAATTATAAAAAGCCGGATCAAAAAGAGCTTGATACTATTACACTTGCTGAAGCTAAGAAATATTATAATGAAGAACAGTTTCCTGCAGGCAGTATGGGTCCTAAGATTAAAGCGGCAATGGATTTTATTGCACATGGTGGCAAGATTGCTACCATTACTTCGGAAGCTGAATTATTAAAAGAAAATTTCGGAACTAAAATTATACCATAAAGGAGAATTATTTATGGCAATCAATATGAAAGGGAAAGATCTCATTTCAATTGCGGATCTTTCGATTGAAGAAGTTTATCAGATTTTTGATGTAGCTAAAACATTGAAAGAAGAAAATTATACCGGGAAACCTCATCGTGTACTAGAAGGTAAAACTCTCGGAATGATATTCGCTAAACCATCTACACGTACACGTATTTCGTTTGAAGTTGGTATATATCAACTCGGCGGAATGGGATTATATTTTAATCAGAACGATCTTCAAATCGGAAAAAGTGAAAACATTCATGATACAGCGAAAGTGTTATCACGCTATTTATCGGGAATTATGATTAGAACATTCTCTCATCAAGATGTAATCGATTTGGCTAAGTATGCTTCGATACCTGTAATCAATGGTCTAACTGATTTATTACATCCTTGTCAAGTATTAACTGATCTATTTACCGTACTCGAGAAGAAGAGAGAATTACGCGGACTTAAATTAGCTTATATCGGTGATGGGAATAATATGGCTCATAGTCTTTTGAATGGCTGTACAAAAGTCGGTATGAATATATCGATTGCATCTCCATCGGGTTATAAACCACAGCAGGATATCGTTGATGGCGCGCTTGCTAATGCAAAATATATGGGAAGCAAAGTAGAAATAATTGATGATCCGGTTGCGGCAGTAAAAGATGCTGATATTGTTTATACAGATGTATGGGCATCAATGGGTCAGGAAAAAGAAGCTCAAGATAGAAAAGCAAAATTTGCTTCATATCAAGTCAATCCTGAATTAGTAAAAAATGCAAAAGAAGATTATATATTTATGCATTGCTTACCGGCGCATCGTGGTGATGAAGTGGTAGATGAAGTATGTGATTCGGCAAATAGTGTAATATTTGATGAAGCAGAAAACAGAATGCACGTACAGAAAGCAGTAATGGCATTAGTAATGTAATTTTTTCTTGGAAATTCTGATTTTTATTTGGAAATAAAGCAAATATGTTCTTATATTTCGATTCTATTTTTTAGGGCAGATAGCTCAGTCGGTAGAGCAAAGGACTGAAAATCCTTGTGTCGGGGGTTCAATTCCCTCTCTGCCCACATCCTCAAATCCGGTTACCGAACCGGATTTCTTCTTTTAAACCATTCGTTATTCATAAAAATATTTCTTGACAATAATAACGTAAAACGTTAATATACTGCTATGATAAAATCATTTTCAGATAAAACCACTGAAAAGTTATTCATTAGGTATGTTGTAAAAGAATTACCTTTTGATATTTTGAAAACGGCATATAAAAAACTATTAATGATAAATGCCGCCGGAAATATAAATGATTTAAGAATACCACCGGGAAATCGACTCGAAAAACTTGCAGGAAATTATACTAATCTTTATAGCATGGGAATAAATGATAAATGGAGAATTATCTTTCAATGGTTTGAAAATGACGCTTATGAAGTCAAAATTATAGATTATCACTGAGGTAGTAAAATGAAAGAAACTAAAATAGCCCCTATCCATCCAGGCGAAATTCTTTTAGAAGAATTTATGATACCATTAGGTGTTTCTCAATATAAATTGGCAAAAGCTATCGGACTTCCAATTTCAAGAATAAATCAGATTGTATTAGGTAAACGAGTAATCACCGCCGAAACTGCTTTGCTGCTTTCAAAATATTTTAATCTTACAGAAACATTTTGGCTTATTCTACAAAACAGTTATGACTTAGAACTAGCTAAAGATAAACTCAAAAATAAAATATCATCATAAAATCAATATAATCATTAGGAAATGAGAAAATTATGAGTTCTGTTTTAGAAAAAGCTCCATTTGGCTTTGCTTACTTCAAAATTATACTTGGTGAAAATAATGAACCAATTGATTATCTCTTTATTGAGGTAAACAAGTTATTTGAAAAAATCACCGGATTTAAATCTGAAGATATTATAGGTAAGCACTTATCTGAAATGACTTCTATGGCGGAAAGCATAGATCTAGACTGGACTGAAGTTTATAAACCATCAAACTATAACGATGATAATAACGGTTTTGAATGGTATTCGAAATTGTTAAAACGTTGGTATAATATAGAAGTTTATTCACCCGAAGAAGGTTATTTATCAACAGTTTATACCGATATATCATCTAGAATACCC
>JALNXG010000118.1 GCA_023230485.1 Melioribacteraceae bacterium | reverse complement strand
GGTGCTAAAGTGATTATCGATGAAAAAACCGGTAAACAGAAAAGAGCAAGAATAAGCAAAGCCAGCGGCGAAATGTTGCAATAATTAAAGGTTTATGAGAGAAATGGCAAAGACAAAAGAAAAAGTAGAAAAAGTAGAAAAAACTGAAAAACAAGGCAAGAAAGCTAAAGCAACTGTTGAAGTTCAAGCTTCAAAAGAAGCGCAGGCTCCTCAGCCTAAGATTCCTGCTCGTTTATATGAAAAATATAAAACTGATATTGTTCCTAAACTTAAAGAACAGTTTTCTTATAAGAGTGTAATGCAGGTTCCTCGCCTTCATAAGATTGTTATTAATATGGGTGTTGGCGAAGCTGCTTCGGATCAGAAAATTTTAGATGAAGCTGTAAAGGATCTTGAAACTATTACAGGTCAAAAACCTTCTGTTAGAATAGCTAAAAAAGCGATATCTAATTTTAAGCTTAGAGAAGGAATGAAAATTGGTGCTAAAGTTACATTAAGAACTGATATTATGTATGAATTTCTTGATAGGTTTATATCATTAGTTCTACCAAGAGTTCGTGACTTTAAAGGTATCCCTGATAAGTCGTTTGATGGCAGAGGCAATTATACTCTCGGTTTGAAAGAGCAGGTTATTTTCCCCGAAATCAACGCAGATAAAGTAACTAAAATTTTAGGAATGGATATAACATTCGTTACATCAGCTAAAACAGATAAAGAAGCTTTTGAATTATTAGCTGCATTTGGAATGCCTTTCCGTAAAAAGGAAATTAATTAAAGGTTATTATATGGCAAGAAAAAGTTTGTTAGCTAGAGAAGCAAAAAGAAAAGTATTGGTCGCTAAATTTGCTGAAAAGAGAAAAGAATTAAAAGAAAACGGTGATTATGATGCTTTGCAGCTTCTACCAAGAAACTCTGCTAAAGTACGATTACATAATCGTTGCCAAATTTCAGGCAGACCAAGAGCATATTATAGAAAATTTGGAATTTCACGACTCGTTTTCAGGGAAATGGCTCTCAAAGGTGAAATTCCCGGTGTAAAAAAATCAAGTTGGTAATAAGAGGAGAATTAGTAAATGCCAGTTAACGACCCGATTGCAGATTTTCTAACAAGAATAAGAAATGCAGTTAAAGCACGTAAAAAAGTTGTGGATATTCCTTCATCTAAAATGAAAGTAAGCTTAGCTGAAATACTTAAAGCTAACAGATTCATTAAAGGTTATAGCATAGTTGAAGATAATAAACAGAATGTTTTAAAGGTTCAACTTCAGTATATTGGTGGTATACCTTCAATTAGTGGTTTGAGAAAAATCTCATCTCCCGGTTTAAGAAGATATACTGATAAAAATGGTATTCCTAGAGTCTATAATGGTTTAGGTATTGCAGTTGTATCGACTTCGAAAGGATTATTAACAGATAAACAAGCAAGAAACGAATCTGTCGGCGGTGAAATAATCTGCCATATTTGGTAAAATTTGTGAGGAATAAGAAGTGTCAAGAGTTGGTAAAAAACCGATAAACGTAAAAGACGTAACAGTTACCTTAACTGATGGTGTGGTTATGGTTAAAGGTAAGCTTGGTGAGCTTCAGACTAAAGTGCATCCGAATATGAAAATTGAAATTCAAGATACTGAATTAGTTGTATCTCGACCGGATGAAACAAAAGTAAATAAAGCACTTCATGGATTAACTAGAGCTTTAATACAGAATATGGTTACTGGAGTAACTGAAGGTTATGTTAAAACATTGGATATTGTAGGTGTTGGTTTCAAAGCAGAGGCAAAAACTAATGGTGTGTTATTCAACTTAGGTTTTTCACATCCAATCTTTTTCCAAGTTCCGGAAGAAGTAAAATTAGAAGTTGTAACTCCAACACAATTAAAAGTATCCGGAAGTGACAAAGAATTAGTTGGCTTAGTTGCTGCTAAAATTCGTTCACTCAAGAAACCTGAACCATATAAAGGTAAAGGTATTAAATACTCTAATGAAGTTATCATTCGTAAAGCTGGTAAAACAGCCGGCAAGTAACAGCAGGAGACAGGAAATCAAATGTTTTTAAAGGATAATCAGAAAAGAGCAAGAAAAAAAATACGTGTACGCAAAAAATTATCTGGTACTACAGAACGTCCTCGTTTAGCAGTTTATAGAAGTTTAGATAAGATTTATGCGCAAATCGTAGATGATTCTAAAGGTGTTACTTTAGTTGCAGCTTCTTCTTTAACCAAAGAATTAGCAGAAGAACTTAAAGGCACAATGACAAAGGTTGCTAAAAGCAAATTAGTTGGCAAGTATATTGCAAAAATAGCAATAGAAAAAGGCATCGAGACTATTGTATTTGATCGAAGTGGTTATAATTACCATGGAAGAGTACAAGCATTAGCTGAAGGTGCGAGAGAAGGCGGTTTGAAGTTTTAAGTAAATATACTGCCGGGTCGTCTAATGGCAGGACAGCGGCCTTTGGAGCCGTATGTGGAGGTTCGAATCCTCCCCCGGCAGCCAAATATTAATACAATTTTAAGACGAATTTAATCGGAATAAAGTGAAATGAATTTAAAGTACAAAAAAGTCTCAGGCTTAGATAATCTTAAGGAAAAGATTGTTCATATCAATCGTGTTGCCAAGGTTGTTAAAGGTGGTAGAAGATTCTCTTTTAACGCAATTGTTGTAGTTGGTGATGGTAATGGACACGTTGGTATTGGTATGGGTAAAGCTAATGAAGTAACCGATGCTATTTCTAAAGGTGTTGATGATGCTAAGAAAAATGTATATAAAGTTCCAATTATAAAAGGAACTGTTCCTCATACCATTATTGGTAAGTTTGGTGCCGGAAGGGTATTACTAAAACCGGCTACTCCTGGTACGGGTGTGATTGCTGGTGGTGGTGTTCGTGTTGTTCTTGAATCTGCCGGAATTCAGGATATTTTAACCAAATCTCTCGGTTCAAGTAATCCTCATAATCAAGTTAAAGCTACTTTAATGGGTCTTCTTAATCTTATTGATGCTCGTTCTATGGCTTACAAACGTGGTATGAAAGTTAATGAATTGTTTAATTTATAATCTGAGGATACTATGGCTAAGAAATTAAAAGTTACGCAAACAAAAAGTGTTATTGATAGACCAAAAGGGCAGAAATTAACTATTGAAGCTCTCGGTTTGGGCAGACCCCATTATTCAGTTACAAAAAATGATACTCCTCAGATTAGAGGTATGATAAAGAAAGTATCGCATCTTGTTAAAGTAGAGGAAATTGAAGAATAAAGAGGATTAAATGGATATTTTAAGTAATTTAAAACCTGCAAAAGGTTCTGTAAAAAAAGTAAAAAGAATTGGACGTGGACAAGGTTCGGGACATGGTGGAACCTCTACAAACGGTATGAATGGTCAAAACTCTCGTTCAGGTGCTAAGTTCAGAGCTTGGTTTGAGGGTGGTCAAATGCCTTTGCAGAGACGACTTCCTAAACGTGGATTTAATAGCCCGTTCAAAGTGTATTTCCAAGTTGTTAATTTAGCTAATTTGCAGAAGTTAGTAGAAAATAAAAAATTTGAAGATGGCGTTGTTAATGCTGTAACATTGTATAAAAATAACCTAATTTCAAAAGCTGCTGCTCCATTTAAGATTTTGGGCAATGGTGATTTGAAAGTTAAATTAAATGTAGAAGCGCATGGTTTTAGCGTAACTGCAAAAGAAAAAATTGAAGCCGCTGGTGGAACAATTAAAGAGATAAAAATTTAATGGCTACTGTACAGGAAACCTTTAGAAATATTTTCAAAATTCATGAACTGCGTCAGAGGATTTTATATACTCTCGCACTTCTATTAATAGTACGCATTGGTGCGCACATCACTTTGCCCGGTATTGATACTACATTACTCTCAGAGGCAATGAGGAATCAGTCTGCAAATAGTCTTTTTGGTTTATATGACTTATTTGTAGGCGGTGCATTTTCTAATGCTGCTATTTTAGCACTTGGCATTATGCCCTATATCAGTGCATCTATTATCATCCAGTTAGGTGGAGCTGTAATACCTTACTTCCAAAAACTTCAAAGAGAAGGTGAAGATGGAAGAAAGAAGATTACACAGCTTACCAGATATGGAACTGTCCTTATTTCTGCTCTTCAATCTTGGGGTGTTACTATTCACTTGATGAGTCTTCAAGTAAATAATATGCCTATCGTTCCTGAAGCTGTAAGAGGTATAACTTGGACACTTTCAACTATTGTTCTTTTAGTAGCCGGTACTGTTTTTACAATGTGGTTAGGCGAACAAATTACTGATAAAGGTTTAGGAAATGGTATTTCCTTAATCATTTTTATCGGTATTATTAATCGTTTCCCATTCGCATTGATTGATGAATACAGATTAATTGCCGCTGGTCAAAGAAATATTGTTGTTGAAGTGGTAATTTTAGTTGTTATGGTTCTCGTTATTGCTGGTGTTGTTCTGGTTACTCAAGGTACTCGAAGAATACCTGTTCAATATGCTAAAAGAGTTGTTGGCAGAAAAGTATATGGCGGAGTAACTCAATACATTCCTTTAAGAGTTAATACTGCAGGTGTAATGCCGATTATCTTTGCACAGGCGATTATGTTCTTACCATCAACATTATTGTCATTTTTCCCTAATAATGAATTTGTAGCCAGCATCGCAGGATATTTTAATTATACATCACTTGTTTATGCTTTTATTTATGCAATAATGATTATATTCTTTACTTACTTCTATACTGCAATTGCATTTAATCCGCAGGATGTAGCAGAGAATATGAAAAAACAAGGTGGTTTTATTCCAGGCATTAGACCAGGAAAGCAGACATCAGAATTTATAGATAATATTTTAACAAAGATTACATTGCCAGGTTCAGTATTCTTGGCGATAATAGCCGTTATGCCTTCATTTATTGCTAAGTTTGGAGTTTCAGGAAGCTTTGCTTCATTCTTTGGAGGTACGAGTTTATTGATCATGGTGGGAGTTGCATTGGATACTTTGCAACAGATTGAATCTCATTTATTGATGCGCCATTATGATGGTTTTATGAAATCAGGCAAAATGAAAAGCAGAAGGTCTTAGGCGGTAACTTAAGTGGTATTAATTAAGACAAAAAAAGAGATTGACAAAATACGTGAAAGTTGTAGGATTGTAGCAGAAACTCTACAATTAGTAAAAAGTTATTCCAAGCCGGGTATTACGACTTTGGAATTAGATCAGATAGCAGAAGATTATATTTTAAGTAATAATGGTATTCCGGCATTTAAAGGATATTCACAAGCTGGTTCATTTGATTTTCCGGGTACTATTTGTTCTTCAATTGATGAAGAAGTTGTTCACGGGATTCCCAGTGATAGAAAACTTATTGAAGGAGAAATTCTTTCTATTGATGTTGGTGTAGAAAAAGATCATTATTTCGGAGATGCAGCGTTATCGGTTGCAATAGGAGAAATATCGAAAGAGAAAGCTCTGCTTATGAAAATAACCGAAGAAAGTTTGTATCTTGGAATTGAACAAGCAATTCCTAAAAATCGAGTAGGTGATATTTCTGCGGCAGTACAGGAACATGTAGAAAAACATGGTCTCTCGGTTGTAAGGGATTTATGTGGTCATGGAGTTGGTAAATATCTACATGAAGCACCTCAAATTCCTAATTTTGGAAAGCGGGGTACCGGTTCTGTACTTAAAGAAGGAATGACGATTGCTATTGAACCGATGATTAATATTGGTTCACATAAAGTAAGTGTTGCAAGTGATGGCTGGACTGTTTACACGGTTGATGGTTTAGCTTCGGCTCATTTTGAGCATTCGATTGCAATAATAAATGGAAAACCGGAAATTTTAACAAAGTGCTAAATTATGGCTAAACAAGGTTCAATAAAAGTTGACGGGATTGTATCTGATACATTGCCAAATGCACATTTCAAAGTGAAATTAGAAAATGGACATGAAATTCTTGCCCATATTTCCGGTAAAATGAGAATGCACTTTATAAAAATATTGGTTGGGGATAAGGTGGCAATTGAATTATCTCCTTATGATTTAAATAAAGGTAGAATAACATACAGGTATAAATAACGGAGAAGAAATGAAGGTTAGAGCATCTGTTAAGAAAATATGCGAACATTGCAAGATAATTAAGAGAAAAGGGACTGTTAGAGTAATCTGCAAGAATCCAAAACATAAACAAAGACAAGGTTAAACCCTAATTAGGAGGCTATTGATTTGGCTCGTTTAGCTGGTATCGATTTACCAAAACAAAAAAAAGTTTTTATCGGATTGACCTATATATACGGTATAGGCAG
>JALNXG010000117.1 GCA_023230485.1 Melioribacteraceae bacterium | reverse complement strand
TAATGAAAATGTATTCCTTCAAAATGTTTATATATTTCTGTAATCACTTTCAGGTCTTCCAGGGTGTCTAGAGTCAATCGCCATTCCGGAAAATAATGTTCCGGCTTTGCCTGCATATTTATTATCCGGGGTTTGGGATTTAGATTTTCCCGACAATGCCAGATATTCCAGCCTGTCCAGTAGGGCTTCCAATACAGTCCGTGCATATAAGTTTCCCCATATACTTCTGTTGTATATACCTGAATATCAAAACCGTCAGGAAAAGATCGAGTAATACAATTCGCGGAATAGTCAGCTTTATAATACATTAAATCTTCAATCAATCTGTCCGCGAGAAAGGGATCAAAGAGAGAACAGCAATGGCTTATATCAACTATAATATCTATGTTGAAAGTATGAGCAGCATTTAAGGTTCTCTGAAAAATATTATTATGATTTCCAGAATACATATTAACTTTAGTATTCCTGTCTTCATTATGTATTGTACTATACCAATTTAATATCTCTGCACAATCACCTTCCGACACAGCAAGAATAATTTTCTTTATATATTTTGATTGATTTGCTCTTTCAATAATTCTTTCCAGGTTAGATTTTCCATTTATATCAATCAATACTTTTCCCGGCAGCCGTTCACTGTGATAGCGGGTAGGGATTATTAGTCCAATATTAGGATTAGATTTCATTATATATTTCCTCCAGTTGTTTAGGTGTACGTGCAAAGGTCCCGGCATCGGGGCCTGTAGAATCCTCTAACTTAAAATGGCATTCGTAAGCAACTGGTTTATATTTCTGGTATAAATCCCAGTTGGTTGTATGATCTGAAATACCTTTTTTTAATTCTTGTTTATAGTGATGATGAGAAGGGTTTTCTCTTTCTTTATAAAATTCTTTTTCATATTGTTTTAAGTAAGCAGGATAATGAGATACACAACATAAAATAATATTATTTTTAATTTTATTCCAATTTCTTTTGTATGTAAAAGGATCATTTTCATCTACTCTTTTTTTAGTAAAATCAAAGCCTGTAATAAAAGGTTTTGTTACATCCCAACTTATTATCACAGGAATTTTTCTAGGCACTTCCCCGATCAGCCAATATAAATCCGGTCTGTTAGCAATCTTAATAAATGGAACATCATAATTTAAAAGAAATTTTAAAGACTCGAGATCAAAGACAGAAGCTGTTGTTTTGTATCCGAGTTCCTTTGCATGATTATAAATATAATCAAAGGCTTCCCATTCTAAAGGAATATTATCCCCTGCCTGTTTAAAGAGTTGCCACTTGATTATAAATTTTCTTTTGGGATCAATTTGAGAAAGACAATTAACCATATGTTCCATGTAAGAAATATTATTCTTTCCCGTGTTGCCTGAACCGAAATCTAAAATAAACATTATTGGATCTCCTTTTTACATTCTGACAATTCCCATTCTCTAACTATCTTTTCTTCATATAAAGAATTATTTGTAGTGGCATTTCCCCCATGTCCTATTCCTGTACTTCCCCCAATAGCAATTTGAATTTCTGATTTTTTATCATTTGCAAAATTCACCATATACCAAAATTGAGGTGTGTTATCATCAGCCCATGCATCAACATTATTATGAACAAAAGAAATAATTCCTTTTCTCCCATCCAATTTCATACAAACAATATCTCCAACTTTATATTTAGCTGGAATAGTTCTTTCACAACTTAGAAAAGATAATAAAATAATTAAGAATATAAATTTTCTCATATCAATTCCTCCCGGTTCTCAAAGACCTTATAAAAAGCATCTGATATATCTTTTCTGTCCTGATCGTTAAGATCAAGACCGTTAAGCGTCCATAGAAACAAATCCTCTTTCCACAGCCTTTCAGCTACTGGGCAAGGCATTGCATTATAGTTATGATCCTTTAATGCCCAGTGTTTTCTATTCTGAAATAAAGGCATTTTATAAAGAGGCTTAATATATCCGCAACCTATGGGCACTCCCAAATCCACCCGACCTTCCTGCGGTTTAAGCTCCGCTTTCACCGCCTGGATAAATTTATCCCTATGTATTCCATCCATCATATCAGAATTATAAAAGAAAGCCTGAACATAAAAAGAATGAATACATCCCGTGCGAATCGGGGCGGGAGTAATTCCCGGAATCTTGCCTAATTCATTCATAAAATAAAAAGCATTAGCCTGTCTTCTGTAAACAAATTCAGGAAGCTTTTTTAATTGTTCCATGAGAATAACTGCCTGTAATTCCGTTAAGCGCATATTAAATCCAATCATGTTTTCTACATCTGTATACATATCATTATTCATATCGGAAATAACAGCCTCAGCATGATTCCTTAATAGCTGAAGATTTGTTTTATATTCTGAATCAATAGATACGGCCATGCCCCCTTCCCCGGCTGTCAAGTGTTTTCCCTGCGTAAAGCTGAAGCATCCTATATGTCCTAGAAAGCCAGCCGGAATATTTTTATAATAAGATCCTATTGCCTGAGCGGCATCTTCTATAATTATCAGGTGATGCTTTTTAGCAATCTCAAGAATTTCTTCTGCAAAGGGCTGTCCGAATAGATCGACTACTATTATGGCTTTGGTCTTTTCTGTTATTCTTTGTTCAATAGAAATTGGATCAAGACAGAAATACAGAGGCTCAATGTCTGCAAATACCGGGGTTGCTCCGTATATTATCGGGGCTGTAGCTGAGCAGGACATGCTCCACGGAGTTACAATGACCTCATCCCCCGGCTGCAATCCTATCGCGCCACAGGCGAGCTGTAATGCAGATGTACAGCTGTTTACTGATATAGCTTCCCATCCATCCTTTTTCTTAAATACATTTTTAAACATATCCTCAAACTGTCGGACATAATGACCACCATAAAAGGCTTCCGAGCTATTCCCCCGGAATCCGGAAAGCGGTTGATGATTTCCAACTACCTTTTTCATTAAGGATTCTACAGCATCCTTTTCCTCTTTTCCTATTGTTACCTGAGCAGGTAATAAACCATTGCGGATAGGTATTCCCCCATTGATGGCTAATTTGTTCATTGCTATTCTCCTTTTAAGTGTTCTATTATTTTATGTACTTGTAAAGCGTCTTCAGGTTTGCATAAACTATTATTAAAATAATTCATTAAAGTTGGTGATAAAAGATATGATAAAACATTTTGTAATAAATATTCCAATGATCTATTCAATTGGGTCTTTGTTCTGCTTTCCATATCCTTAGAAAGAATTTTAAATCCACCCCAGATCGGTTCCTCAATCAGCGGATAAAAATCAATATACATTCCGTGCTGACTTAATATTATTTTTCCTTTTTCGGTCATTATTTCAAGCTGAAATACTTTATATTGTCTCCCATCGCAGGGGGAAAGAAAAATATGATGGCAACTTTTAAAAGATAGATAAGCAGCATAAGTTGAATCATTTTTATCTCTGTCAGGTATGCCGTGACCAGGTTGCTCTATATGACCCCCTTCATATTCTCCAAATAGGAATCTGCATAAATCAATCCCATGACACATCTCGTGGCGAAGGCCTCGCGTGTAGTGGAAGGTTGCAGAATATATTTTTCCATATTTCTCATTATCAATATCCTTTTTAAGTTGCTGAATTTCCGGGACATATCGCCGTGGATAATTTATGATAATAGGGATATTTGCTTTCTTATATGCTTCAATAACTTCTTCAGCTTCCTTTGAGTTACTACAGAAAGGCTTTTCAGCTATGACGATTTTGGGATTTACTTCATATTGTAAAATATCAAGTAAGACTTCTTTATGTGTTTCAGTTGGGGTACAAATAGATACAATATCAATTTGTTCTTTTTCCCAGTCAATGTCCGTAAAATCTAAGTCCCATTTACATTTCCATTTATTACTCGCAGAAACAGACCGTTCTATAATTTTATCAAATATTCCTACTAACTCAACTTCAGGATGATTATGATACATATGAGCATGAGTCAGTATATTCTCTCCGCCGGGAGAATCATATTTATCTTCTTTTATTGCCCCAATACTGCCCGCACCTATTACAATTGCTTTATACATTTTTATTCCTTTTATCTAAAATATTATTTATTTTAGTCACTATATTCAAACATTCATTTCTTAATTCATATAAATCTTCTTTTGTTAAAAGTTCCAAATCAGGATAGGTTAAAAGTTTTTTGATTTTAATATCATCCATTTATTCCTTCCCCGGTACTTTCTGCTGTACCCTTTTATTTATTTCTAATAGATGTAAATTCTTTTCCAAAAACTTTATAACATCCCCCGCACTGAATTTATTATTTTTAAAATGATCGAAAATAATTCTCATCAATTGGTAATCGGCTTCCTCATCAATGCACAGTCTCCAGTCCTGATAATCTTTTCCATAGATAAAACTGAATTGTTTCCGGTGATCTTCCCGGATCATTATGTTCCAGCCGGAATGGGTCTTGTGAACATAATTAGTTATTTCATTAGAAGCTATTAAAAGGGTTGTAGGAGAATATATTTGAATATCAAATCCGCGCGGATAGGATCTATTTATAACATTGCTGACATAGGTAAAAGCAGGGAAGTTTTTAAACTTCTTTACCATTACATCAATATGCTTCGGATCAATCAGAGGACAGTCTGCTGTAACATCTACAATAGCCTGCACCTTATGATATATACAGGCATTCAGAATATTATCCAGAACAAATTCCTTTTTTCCTCTCCAGCATTTACATCCCATTCTTTTAGTAAATACTTCCAGAATATTATCTTCCGGCTCGTCAGTAGTTACAATTAAAATATCATCTACTGTCTTTGCTCTTTTTATTCTTTCAATGAGATGCTGAAGTACTGGCTTATGTTCCTTACCCAACGGGTATAGAACCTTGCCCGGAAGCCTATTGCTACCCATACGTGCCTGTATTACTGTCGTGATTTTCATTCCTTTTCCCCCTTTACTTATGACTTTTGCAATACCATTTAACCTGAGTGTAACGTATTCTCTTTATTGTTTTTTTAGAGATTTTAGGAATCATATTTTCTTTCACATTAAAAACTTTGCATCTTTTCCCTTCTATTATTTCCGAGCATTGAACAATTTTATTTTTTCTGTTTAGATTGCTTTGGATTAACTTTTTTTCTTTTCTTTGTTTTCTTAGGTTCATTAAGTCGCTGTGGACTTTGTTCTTGCAATTTATTTGATTTTCCTGTATTTTTTCCTTGCTGTATAACATGAGATTTTCCCTTTCTTATGGAGACTTCAAATATTTTATCTGCTCCCTTTTCAATCTCTTCTAATGGAACCCTTTCATCATGTATCATTATGATTTGTAATTTCAATTTTTCAGATAATAGTTTTATCATCTGAATTACTCTTTCATTTTCTTCCCGGCCCTTGAGATGCTTGAAAGCCTCATCCAATATCAATACATTTCTTGATTTAGGATTCTTAATATTCCATAGGGCAATACGCAGAGCAAATCCAGCTACATCAACAACCCCCACTCCGGTCTCATCTGTCCTATTTCCATTACGGGAAAAATAAAGATCAGCAACCGTCCCGGAATTCCTTTCATTGATCTCAATATGAAATTTATAAGGATCATCGAAAACTGATTCCAGGGCCATTGTAACTATTTCGGAAATTCTAAATTCAATCTGCTGCTGAGTCTTTTTTGCTACAGTTTGGATTATCACCTGAGCTTCTTCTGTATTTTTATAATCCCGGTTAAGCTGCTGGATTTCTTCTTTCAGGGCAGAGACGTCCTGAAAGACCTGATTGCGCTGGCCTTTCTGTTGTTCTAAACTATTTCTGTATGATTGTATGTTCATATATCATATTCCTTCTCCAGGGCTTCAGCATCCTCTTCAATCTCAGCTTCCAAAGTAGAAATCTTTTTCTTGAGCTTTTCCATTTCTTCTTTTGCTTCATCAAAAGTCATTCCGAGATTTTCCAGAGCTGAATCAAGTTTTGCTTTAAGTCTGATTCCTTCCTCTTCCGTTTCCTTAACTTCTTTTTTAAGGTCTAAAAGTTTGTTAGCTAAATCCATGTTACTCATTTTAATCCCCTTTATATATTACGAAGTTCATTTAAAGTTTCTACATCCTCTTCTATTGTTTTTATGCTTTTTCCCTGCTTCAATATTAGTATTAAATTTATAACAGAAACAATTATAAGTATTATTACCATAATGTTTGTTATGATATTCATTTTTCTAATGCCTCCCAGCATATTTCCTGTACAGGTTTTCTGATCTTCTGTGATCGAAAAAAGTTTTCAAGATTTTTCTCAAAGTTTAAATCCATTTCCGCGTCATTCTCTCCGAATCTATTTACAAAAGATTCCACCCGGTTATC
>JALNXG010000116.1 GCA_023230485.1 Melioribacteraceae bacterium | reverse complement strand
TTAGGTATTCGGTATTCATTACTTCTTGGTGTGGTAGCCGCTCTTTTAAACGTAATTCCCTATATTGGAGGTGTTGTAGCAATGTTATTAATAGGTATTGTTGTTCTCGCTACCGAACCTCCTATTTATGTATTATGGATAACACTGATTTTTAGTTTTATACAATTTGTAGATAATAATATTATTATGCCCAAGATTGTTGGCACTCGTGTAAGTATAAATGAATTTATAGCAATAATTGCTGTCTTAGTCGGAAGTGCCTTATGGGGTATTGCAGGGATGTTCCTTTCTCTTCCCATTGTCGCAATTCTTAAAGTCATTTTCGATAGGATTGATTCACTTAAAGAATTTGGATTTCTTCTTGGTAAGGATAAAGATTATACAGATAAAATATTTCTTCGTCTTCCCAAAAGAAGATCGAAAAAAACATCCACTACACCAATAACAAAATCATAGATATAATTATGAAACTAAATAATTTTTTCAAAAATGTATGGTCTTTTATTAGAGAAGTAGTCGATAAGTTTATCGATGATAAAGCACCAAAGCTTGGAGCTTCTTTATCTTTTTACACTATTTTCTCACTTGCTCCATTGCTATTAATAGTTATTGCGATAGCAGGATTAGCATTTGGAGACCAAGCCGCTCGAGGTGAACTATTCTTTCAGATTCAGGGATTAATGGGAAAAGATGGGGCTGAAATCGTTCAAACAGCTATTAAAAATTCTAATCAAGAAAGTTCAGGTATTCTAGCTCTGATAATTAGTTTTGTTACTTTGGTAATTAGTGCTACTGTTGTCTTTATTGAACTTCAAGAATCCTTAAATATGGTATGGAAAGTAAGAGCAAGTTCAGAAAGGAGTATAATAAAAGGTTTAGTGTTCGATCGCATACAGTCTTTCGCTCTTATTATTACAACCGGATTTTTACTCCTTGTTTCATTAGTTGTAAGTGCTGTTCTTTCTTATATATCTAACAGGATAAATGAAAATTTTATAACTATTCCTGTTTTCGTTCTTGATCTTGTAAATGCATTTATTTCGCTTACTGTGATTTTTATATTATTCACTATGCTTTTCAAAATACTTCCTGACGTTAATATAAAATGGCGGGATGTTTGGGTAGGAGGATTGGTTACTTCCGTTTTATTTGTTTTGGGTAAATATTTAATTGGTCTATATCTCGGTAATAGTGCACTAAGTTCCACCTATGGTGCAGCCGGATCACTTGTTGTGCTATTATTATGGATTTACTATTCAGCTCAGATATTATTCCTCGGTGCTGAATTTACGTTTGTATATGCGAATAAATTTGGAGCAGGTTATAGACCACGAGCTAAATTCCATATCTACGAAACAAACCCCATCACCGGAGAGAAGAATAATTTGGAAGAAAAAAAGAAAGCCGAGAATGATCACAATGGACGCATTTCTCAGCTTTCTAAAAACTAAATACAAATATGCTAGATTCAAATCTATAACCTACCCGGCTAACCAAATCCGGAGGAAATATACTTGAACCCATTTCAATTATAAATAAAAAAATTTATAAAGTCAATACTACCAGCGATAGCCCTCAATGACTTTTGCACAAGTTGTGCAGTAGGTATTGCCTTTAATATCCACTTCCTCAATGCCGTTTGAAGAATGCATCACACAATCCCAATCAAGGCAATGACGCAGTCCATAATTATGACCCAATTCGTGAAGTGTCTCTTTTATCGTGCGCTCAAAAAGGAGTTTCTCTTCCGATATACCTGAATAAAACTCTTCATGCAGCCGACATACTGAAACTATCGCATGCTTCCCATTAAGTTGGGCTTCACCGAAAATAAATGTTAATGCGGGGACAAATAGATCAACATCCGTTAGAAGAACTACTTTGCCATTAATATGATCAGTGAGATTAAGCACTTCGGCAAGTATCTGAGTAGAATAATATTGCTGACGGTCGATTGAAAAGAAATCATCAATATTGACTTTTAGATCAATGACGTTAATTTTACAAGAAAATCTTTTAGATAATTCCGCAACAAGATTTTGCAACAATAATTGGTTGTAAAATTTAAGCGGTGTAAGATAAATATCCATTAATACTCATCTTTACGTAGATCATATTTGCTAATTTTATTATATAAAGTAGCTCTATCTATTCCTAATATCTGAGCTGCTTTTGATATATTCCAACTGCATTCATTTAGTATTTTTTGAATATATTTTTTCTCCATAGATGAAAGGCTATTATCCCCTTCCTCCAATTCAAAAACATTCTTCGCAACATGAAATGGCAAATCATCAACTTCAATCGTATCAGTCTTCCCAACTACCATAGCTCTTTCTACTGCATTTTCTAATTCTCTTACGTTTCCCCGCCAATCATATTCCAATAAAAAATCCATCGCTTCTTTGGAAACTTTCTTCGTCTTTTTATTCATTACAGTAGAAAATTTACCGATAAAAAACTCAACTAGTAATGGAATATCATTTCTTCTTTCGCGCAATGGAGGAATAACAATAGTAAATACATTTAGCCGATAATATAAATCTTCTCTAAATTTTCCTGCTTTAACTAATTCTTCTAAGGGTTCATTTGTAGCAGTAATTATTCTGAAATCACTTTTTATCAAGTCATTACCACCAACTCTATTGAACTGTTTTGATTCAAGAACTCGCAATAACTCAATCTGCATCCTAAGGGAAACGGAGCCGATTTCATCCAAGAAAATTGTTCCTCCATCAGCCATTTCGAATTTACCTTTTCTCCTGAATTGAGCTCCTGTAAATGAACCTTTTTCATGACCGAATAATTCGCTTTCTAAAAGAGTCTCTGCTAATGCTCCGCAATTTACCGTTATTATTGGTGAATATTTTCTATTACTATTAATATGAATTGCTTTTGCAATTAATTCTTTACCTGTACCGCTTTCTCCACGAATGAGAACCGTGGTATCCGTCTTTGCTACCGAATGAACCAATTCATAAATTTTCTTCATCTGAAAACTTTCGCCAATCAGATTATCCGGTTTGATTACTTCATCAAGATTTTCCTTCAGCATAGTATTTTCAATTTTTAATGATTTTTGCTGAAGTGCATTTTTAACGATATGAGCCAGTTCATCAGGATCAACAGGTTTAGTAACATAATCATAAGCACCATTCTTCAAAGCAGTAATAGCAGTGGGAACAGAAGAATAAGCAGTAATTAAAATTATAAGAGCATCTTTATCAATTGCTTTTATTTTTATAAGTAAATCCAATCCGCTCATACCAGGCATTTTCATATCCACAAGCAGAAGATCAAATTTTTCCTTAGAATATTTTGCTAAGGCTATTTCTCCATCTTCAGCAGTTTCAACATAATAGTTCTCTTCATCAAACCAATGATAAAGTGATTCTCTAACGATTTTTTCATCATCAACAATTAATATTTTGTTTTTTTTAATCATAATTCATTCCATTAAGCATCTTGCTTATGTTGCGGAAGTACCAATTTAAATGTAGTTCCTTGATTAGATGTATTTTCTATTTCAATTTTTCCATGATGCTTTGTAATAATTCCATAAACAACTGCAAGACCAAGTCCCGTACCCGAGGAAGATTCCTTAGTTGAATAAAACGGCTCGAATATATATGGTAAGTCTTTATCCGAAATTCCCGTTCCTTCATCGATTATCCGTATAACCACATTATTATCTTCTTCAGATAAATTAATTATAATCCTTCCTTTATTCGTCATCGCTTCAATCGAATTAATTAGGAGCGACATGAGACCCTGCTGTAGATTATTTGCATTACAATAAATTAAAACCGGTTCATCCGGATAGTCCTTGATTAATGTTATACCATTCATTTGCAGATGGTGATTAATAACTGTTACACTATTATCAATTATCTTTAGTAAATTTTCATTTGCAAATTCATTTGGTTCAGCATGCGAAAAGATTAATAAGTCTTTTACAATTTGCCCGCATCTTGAAGATTCATTTGAAATTAATTCTAAATATTCTATGAGCTCTTCATATTCATTTTCTTTTTGCGATTTTTTTAGCTTCTTAGCTATTAACTTACTTAAAGTTAGAATCCCGGCTAGTGGATTATTCAATTCATGGGCAACTGTGGCAGAAAGTTTCCCTAAAGATGCTAATTTTTCGATCTGATAAACTTGATTGTATATATTCTTTAGTTCTTTAGTTTTTTCATTTACCTTTTCATTCAGAGTTTCAGTCCAAGTCTTTATTTCTTCATAAGCATCGCTGAGCTTAGTGGACATTTCATTGAATCTTCTCGCCACCTGTCCGAGTTCATTGGTAGAGTTCATTTCAATTCTATAATTCAAATTACCATTTCCAATTTCCTCAATTCCCTCTCTAATTTTCTTAATCGGTCTATTCACCAAAACCGTAATAAAGAGACCGGAAAAAAATGAGATAAAAACTACAATAACAATTGATGCACCTAAAATATCATTAGCGGAGCTTTGTATAATTTCGTCCAATTTATCAAGCGAAACACCTACATCGAGGACACCAAGAATTTGAACATCCGGTGAATGTGCATGACATGCAGCATTTGAGCAATCCGGTTCATTCCTAATCGGGTTAATCAATCCTAGTATTCTTTGATTTTTTTCATTTTTATAAATTCTAATTTTACTTTGATTTGTTAAACTTTGAAGAGGCACACTGCTATTATGACAACCAATACAAGCTTCTGAATTTAAATCGACTTGTGAATTTATTTCGGGATGATGAGTGGAATAACTAATTTGACCTAATTTATTATAAATACGTATTTCCTCTACACCGATTTCAGAACGAACTGTATTAATTATTTGGTGAACATCTTCACGTCTATTTAATAGCATACTATAACGTGTAGATTTTTTTATAATATCGCTGATATTATAGGCACTTTCAAATCGTGTTTGGGTTAAATAATTGTCGAGTTTTTTTATTATGAAAAAAGTATATGCGGATAATATGAAAAACATTATCAAAGAAATTGAGATAATTAATCTAACACTTAGTCTATTTTGAAGTTTGGTTTTCATATAAATATATTTTGATTACACAAAGATAAAAAATCTTATCGACACTTATGTCCTTTTTCGATTTTTTCTGTTTATTGAGGGTTGGAATTTATTGTTGAGATTATAGACTAATTCTACTTGCTTAGATTGATGGTAGCAAATCCGGACTATTTTATAAACAAAGAGAACTTAAAAGAGAAACATATTTTTTATTGCCTAATAATTGATGTAAAAATTCTACATTCGTTCCCCCATCCATCATGGTTTCGCCAATTAAAGGTATATTTGTTTTAACTTCTTCAATTGATTTGATTGCTCTATTTAGGGATGTATGCCATTCAATTTTAGAAAGTTTGTTATTCTGAATAGTTTGCTTTGTATCTCCAATAATGGCAAACCAGGATGAATTAAAAGGAGTAGATGATGAATTACTTATTTTATCATACACTTCTAAATTTATCGGTGATGAAACGGTAATATCACCCCAAACTCCGGAAATATTAATTATATTTTCCCCTTTTTGAATATTTTTTCGGCTATCCTTAACCTCTATCGAATATTCAGAATCTAAAAAGCATTGAAGAATAGGGTTTATACCGAGATAAAACGTATCTCGGCATATCTCCTTTGCAATTAAAGATTTTGTTAAGTAAATAGTTTTATCATTGTAAACCAGATTGCACAATTTTTCAGAAATTGTACTTACAATATTTAGTGTAGAATGTTTTTCGGCTTGGTTACTAATTAGATTCCTCATTGCTTTATCCAACATACAATTCTCGCAATCAAAATTATTATCGCACAATTTGTACTCAATAACTTGTGATGACATCCAGATACATTTTAATTTCTCGTAACTATTGCTCATAATATCACGCTCATTCTTTAAGTTTCTTACTATGAATTAAGTGCTTCTGCCGCCTTAATTATTTTTGTCGGTTCAGTATCAGTTTCTGTATGAGTATGGGATTCTTCATCGATAAAGACTGTGAAATATTTTGCAGTAAATCTAAATGCTGAAATCGCCAGTACTACAAGCATCAACGTAATACTTATCTCATCGAAAGATGGGAAGTAATTTACTCCCGATGAAGCTGCTAACCCTGTTATACTTACGTTTAACCGATTCAATATCAATCCGCAAATGACAGATATTGAGATTAGATACAACCATTTTTTATCTTCACGGAATTTCTTCTGACTTAATAGTGCTATCGGAATAAAAGTCCCAAGAATAATTTCTAAATAGAATAAATATGTTTCGGTGGAGGCAACAAATAGATAACCAAGTTTCCCGTTATCAATAAAATCATATGCCTTTAATAAAAATCCTGCTATTAATGCAACTAATACAACATAAGAAGCACCCGTTAAAAGATTCATTTTTATGCCGGTATTATTAAATCCTTCTTCTTTGCTAAAAGCTCTTGCAATTATAAACGATTCAAAGATTATCATCGCTAAACCTGAGGCAATACATGATATATAAAAATGCACAGGAAGCAATGATGAATACCATAATGGATGAAGCTTACCCGGTA
>JALNXG010000115.1 GCA_023230485.1 Melioribacteraceae bacterium | reverse complement strand
TTTTTATTATCTTAAAAAAAAGAGTGAATTTTCTATTATTTATGCTCGTGATCAGCGGTCACTTTTAATTTTTGTTTTGACCGGAAATAGCGACAAGTGTTATCTAGAACTTCATACTAAGCACACTGATTTTGTAACAAAATTTGTAGTGAAGCGAGTAAAAAAAGTAATTGTGATTTCCAAAGGTTTGCAAGAATATTACCAAGCTTTGACCGGACGACAGGATATTCAAATAGAACCAAGTGGGGTAGATTTGGAACAGTTTAAAAATTTACCTAATCAGAACACGCTCAAAGAAAAATTTGGCTTACCACTAGATAAGGTGGTTTATGCTTATATTGGGAAATACAAAACCATGGGCGAAAGTAAAGGGGTAAAGGAAATTATTGAAGCCTTTGCATTGGCTTATCAAGAAGTTAAAAATATTCATTTGTTGATTGTGGGGATTGAAGAGAGGGAAAGAGCTGAAGTTTTGGAAATTACCAAAAATTCGTCACTACCTGAACATTCTTATACCATTTTAGCTTTAGATCAAAAGATTTTTGCCGAATATTTGATGGCTAGTGATGTATTATTGATGAATTATCCGAATACCGAGCATTATGCAAAATTTATGTCACCCACTAAGCTGTTTGCTTATTTAGCCACAGGTAAGCCGATTATATCGAGTGATTTGCCGACAATTAGGGAGATTTCTGGTATGAAGAGTGTATTGTATGCTGGGTCTGATTCAATAAGTGAATATAGTAAGAATATTGTACTTACAGCCAGTACTTATAATCAGTTGTCCCTAGAAGCACAACAAAACATTGTTGTAGCAGAGGAGTATTCTTGGAAAAAAAGAATATTGAAGATTTTAAATGATTTATAAGATACATCTAAAGATTAAATTTCTAAATCATGTTAAAAGAATCAAATGTAGTTATTTTAGAATAATAAATGTAAGTAACTTTTAAATTGCTCATATTGTTTCAATTGAGATAATACATATTATGAATTATATTATTAATAAAATAAAAAGTTTTTTTACAATCATATATTCATTCGTAGCACAAAAAACACAAGGTGCTATTGTTTTGGAATATCATTCTGTAAATCCCAACAGTAAGTCTTTTTTGTCCATAACCCCAGAAGCTTTTTTGAAGCAGATGCTTTTTCTACGAAGCAACAATTGGAATATTATTTCTTTGCTAGATTTGGTCACATTGATTGAAAATGGAAATGAGATTCCTGATAAGACCGTGGTAATTACATTTGATGATGGGTATAAGGATAATTTAGATCATGCCTTTCCGATTCTAGAAAAATACAAAATACCAGCAACTATATTTGTGCCTAGTGCCCTAGTAGGAAAATCAATGGTAAATCGAGAAGGTTATTCTTTAGATCTTTTAAGTTGGGATGAATTAAGTTTTTTGTGTCAGTCTAATCTTATTACGATTGGATCTCATACTGCCACACATGCGGTGCTTGCGGGTCTAGATGAAGATGTATCAGAAGCTGAAATTTCTGAAAGTAAAAAAAATATTGAAATAAAATTAGACATAGAATGTACTTTATTTGCATACCCGAAGGGAAAGAATGATGAAAATTCACGTTTGTTATCCAAGAAATACTACAAGGCAGCAGTGGCAACTGTACCTGACAGGGTAGATAAAAATTGTGACTTATATACAATACCAAGAAGAGGGGTGTATAATTACACTTCATTTATTAAATTCAAGACACTGCTTTTCAGGTAATTGCTATGTACCATAGACCAAAATTTTCAATTGTCGTACCTTGTTATAATGGAAGAGCTGTTATTCAGCGTTCTTTAACAAGTATTTTGTCGCAAACTTTTATTGAATTTGAATGCTTAATTATAAATGATGCTTCTACAGATAATACTTTGGAGGTAATTTCTTCTTTTACAAATGATGAAAGAATCAGAGTTGTGTCTCTTGTTAATAATTCTGGGGTTCATGCTGCTCGTAATAAAGGTATAGAGCAAGCACGGGGGGAATTTATTTTGTTTTTAGATTGTGATGATGAACTGTTTGTAAATGCGCTTGAGGTTTTCAATGATTACATTTTAAATAATCCTGATGGAGGGTTATTTTTTGCAAATTATATAACACCAAACGGAAAAATATCGGGATTAAAAGTTACTGAGTCTGGATTTGTTTCTTATTCAGATTTAATTTGTTTGAAATTATCTAGAGAATTAAAACCATCAATACCTTTAATTAAAACAGACATAGCTAAAAGATTTAGTTTTAAGGCACCTAACACCGATTTTATTTTTTATAGATATGTCATGCGAGAAACTAAGACGTATTGCATGACTGATGTTTTAGGTAAGTATAATATCGAAGATGTTGAAGGTGCAATGCATATTGTTCGTAAGGTACCAAATGTCAATCGTTCTATCTTACGAGCAAAAGCTTTAGATGCGTTCTTAAATGATTTTAAAGAAGATTATTTAAAATACTGTCCTGTATTGTATAGTGATTATTCATATGGTGTAGCAATAGGCTTTTTGCTAGATTGGAATATTGTAGGTGCATATAAAAGTTCATTTGAAGCTATGTATTATAGTAACTTTAAATTAAAATATACAATATTATTCATTTTTTCAATCATACCAATTTCGCCAGCTCTGCTCAGGATAACTTTTGCAACCAAACGATTTTTAATGTCGAGTAAGTAAATTTATAGTAATGTCCTAAATTATAATGCGTAATTATGTTATTATGATTTTCAATACAAAATTAATTGAATATGTTGCTTAAAAAGGTTGAAAAAATATACAGGATAGTAAAGATGGCTAGTGGTCCTTACTACAAAGTTAAAGTATTAGCACTTTATATAATTCTTTATTTAAAGGGTAATTTTGGTTATATACCAAGTTTTAAAAAAGAGAAGCATGTTTCCATTTTGGTTGGTAATGACAGTTTGCCTTTTTTCCTAAAGGATAAATTAGATTTCGATGTTCTCTTGGATTCTGTTTATGATGACCAGTATTCTCTTATTGATATTGAGGGAAATGTCAATAAAAACAACATTAAAGTGGTGTTTGATTTGGGTGCAAATATAGGAACTGCAACTCTAAAGTTTTATCAAAAATTTCCAAATGCAACTATATATTGTTTTGAGCCAGATCCATATAATTTTGAAAGACTTTCAAAAAATATATCATTGTTAGATAAAAAAGATAGAATTAAATTATACAATTATGCTGTGTCTGATTCAGATAATGGAAAAGTTTCCTTTTATAGAGCAAAAAGTAATCACTGGTCTTCTTCATTAAAGAAGAGAGACTGTACAGAAGAAGAGGTCTTGGTCGAAACTATCACATTAGATACTTTTTGTATCAACAATACAATTAATAAAATTGATGTAGTTAAGATGGATATTGAAGGAGCAGAGTCTGAGGCTATGAAAGGATTTGTGAATAGTGTTTTTCATACAGATTATATAATTGGTGAATTACATCCCAAATTAATGAAAGATACTACATTAGAATTTTTGGCACGATTTAATTCTTTTGATTTGGAGTACTTGAACACAAGTAGCGGAATTTTTAAATTTAGAAATTCAAAAATTAATCAATATTTGTAAATAGGTAGAGAAGACTTATTTTAAGTTATAATACATAACAAATTTATCATTAATTATTTTCAATATTATGGCAGAGTTAACAAAAGAACAGCAAATACAAGAAGACGAATACGAATATCCTTATCATTGGTGTAAAAAACCAGGTAACAGTAGTAGTCGTTTGTATTTCGGTTATTTATCTTTAGCGGCTGCCATGTCTCGCAAAATTTCTTCCTTGAAGGACAGTGATAGAAAATTGAAGATAATTGATGTTGGTTGCGGAGATGCAAGATTTTTGAAGGAGTTACAAAACACGGAAAAATTTGATTTGCATGGTGTTGATTACTCTGAAAAAGCCATTAGTTTTGCCAAGCTCTTGCTACCTGATGTGACATTTTTTGTAGCTGATTTAGGAAGTGAGTCAGATTTTCCAAATGATACATACGATATTGTATTTATGATTGAGACCTTGGAGCATATAGTGCCTGATAATATCCCGGCCATGCTTACTGAGATTAAAAGAATTTTAAAACCAGGCGGGGAATTTATCGTCACCGTACCCTCCGATGCACTGCCACCAGGTCCAAAACACTATCAACATTTTTCTGCAAAAAAATTAGAAGATACTTTAAAGGATCATTTTGAAGTGATTGAAATAGTCGGTCAGGACAAAATGGGATTTCATCCTTTAAAGTTGGTTTATTTTTTTCTAGACAATAAATATTGGACAATCAAACCCTTGGCGCAAAAATATAATCTAAATGTTTGGCATAAGTTTTTTAATAAATGCGCTAACAATGAGGGTAGAAGAGTTATATCCTTAGCGATAAAAAAAGATTAATGATTTAACGACGTGATTTTCTTAAGTTATTTAGTTTTAAATAATATAAAGAATGTTGCAATTATTGTTACTATCTTTTGGACTAATATTGAAAATATTAGTCCAAATATTCCAAAAAAATAGGTAGCTGGTATAACTATAACAAGGTCTGAGATTATGGTTCCTGTATTTAATGTATATAGATGTTTAGTTTGCTTTTTAGCTTTAAGAATTGTGTAAGTTACAATCTGAACTGCAGTAAAAATCAATCCTATTGAAAGTATTTGTGAATAAATAATTGAATCTAGATATGCTGGAAATAATATTTTATACACGTAGGGAATTAGTAGTATATAAAGCACAACCCCAAAAGATATTGTTAAAACAAACGGGAAAAGTTTTTTTATAAAAAAAGTGAAGCTGGGTAATTCCCAAGAATCTTTGGCAATCTTTGGCAAAAATAAGGTTTCGATGAATCTTAGAAAAGGCCGAATTTGTTCTATTGGTGCTAAAGCAAAGGAGTAGATAGCGAGTCCAACTGGTCCAAGAAAATGCCAAAGAGCAATGCCTTGCAAGGAGCCAGTGATTGTTCCTAGTCCTCCCATGATACTTAAGTGAACTCCGTCTGATAAACTTGTATCTTCGTTTGTGTCGTGTGGTGGATACTTTTTTAAATTAATATAAAAATAAATACTGTTGAGAAAAGTTGGGACTACTAAAGTGGTGGCAATTATTATCCAGACTTTATTTGTGTAAAATAAAGTTATCAATAAAACTAGGGTGGTTATAAGATTGATTTGAATTCCGTTGGTGGCAACTATTCTGAATAGTTTTTTACCAGATAAATAAACTTGATAGACAGCCAGGCTGTCTCTAAAAGGCATTAACAAAGAAATTATCAATAAAGTGAGAGCAAACTCTGTGTTACCTTGAACTAAATAATAAATAGCAGTGGCTAAACTTGCGATAGATCCAAGCATGCCCCACTTCATTTTTGTTTTTAGGCCAAGATAGACACTGCTTTCGACGCCATTGCCAACACTACGACTAATAGCGGTATTCATGCCTGATAAAGTAAATATAGAAAAAAGACTAATGAGAGTTAGAAAATATTTATAAGTACCATAATTTTCTTGTGAGATTAAATTGGCAAAAGCAGAGGCTAATAAAAGAGTGGTTATGAAGGAGATGATTTGTGATATCACTAGCCACCCACCGTTTTTTACCAGATAGGATAAATCGGTTTTAAAAAAAGCTTTAATATTTCTTTTTAGAGCAGTCATTATTGGTGTTTATATTAACTTATTATAACTTAAGCTGAAAGGTAGAGGTTGCTATTTTATAGATAGAATTGTCTTTTTAGGGGTAACATATTGAGTTATTAACGGACTTCTGAATTTTCTAAAATGTACAATGTTAAAATAACTCATTAGTTCTTAAATATTATTTTTATGTATAAAAGTTTATTTATCAATGCTGTTTTTATAGCCATATTGGTTTTGATTAATCCGAAGTTGGGTGAAGCGGCTAGTCAGACGATTAAAATTTATGCTAGTGAAGGAGATGGGTATCTTATTGCCCGTAATTATAATGATGACTGGGATGAATTGCATGATAGAACTACAGCGATTGGTGAAGGAGTAGACACTGAGGGGGCTTTTTATACAGGAAAGGAAGACATTTATGTCCAAACGTCCAAATATTACAAATGGGGTAGACAGAGTTATGTGGCAGTCAGACCACTTATTCCTTTTGACACTTCGCTTATTCCAGATGATGCAGAAATTGTATCGGCTAATTTAAATCTATATCCTGCAACATGGAAAGATGGTGATACTGAGATTCATGTTGTCCAGACAACACAATCTGACACTCATTCAATTATAGTAGAGGATTTTGATCAAGTCGGAGCAATAGATAATCCTACCGAAGGAGGTTCATTTAATAGTAACGTAACTCCAAATCAATATATTTCAATCCCCATTAATAACGTTGGATTAAATTGGGTAAATAAAGATGGATGGACCAAGCTAGGTTTACGCACTCATGAAGATGCTTATGACATTTCGCCAGTGAGAAATAATGGTGCTAGTTTTTATTCCTCAGAGGAACTCGATGTAACGAAACGCCCATACCTAGAAATCACCTACACCACTCCCGATGTCGATTCCTTCCCTCTGTACACTCAAATCAAGTCGCCTTATCCTTCATTGCTTGAGACAGAGAGCTGGGCGTCTACCACTTACGCGGAAGGAAAGGGAAATACTGGGGATTATAAATGTGGGCTTTCGATT
>JALNXG010000114.1 GCA_023230485.1 Melioribacteraceae bacterium | reverse complement strand
GCTATTCCTGCGATTATTAATATATATTTTAATATATTGTTGCCCACAAATATGCCAGAGGCAATAATAATTAAAGCCACTAAAAGTGTTATATAGAAAGTACTTAATCCGTATTTAGTTATCATTTCCTTTTTTCTTTAATTAACTAACTAATTTAATATTTTTTGCCTTTAATTTCTTGTCTTATTTTTTTTTCTTAATTTTCCTTTTCTAAAATTGAAATTTATTAAACCGGAGTAAATAAATGAAACCAAATATGTCGAATATGCTTAAACAGATTCAAAAGATGCAGTCAGATATGGAAAAAGTACAAAATGATTTAGCTAATAAAATTGTTACCGAAGAAAGCGGCGGCGGAATGGTTAAAGCTACTGCCAATGGTAAAAAAGAGATTGTTTCAATTGTTATAGATTCTGAAGTTCTTGGTTCTGGCGATAAAGAAATGATTGAAGATATGGTTGTAGCAGCAGTAAATAAAGCATTAGCATCAGCAGGTAAATTAGCTGAAGATGAAATGGCAAGCGTTACAAAAGGTATGATTCCTCCGGGAATGAATATCCCGGGATTTTAATGCAAATTGCTGAACCAATACAAATACTAATTGATGAATTGAATAAACTTCCTTCTATCGGTAAGAAGACCGCACAGCGGCTTGCTCTTTATATGCTTAAAAGCGATAGAGAATATATTGATCGGCTGACTTCGGCAATGATTGACGTTAAAGAAAAAATTCATTTCTGTGCAAATTGTTTTAATCTCGCTACCGAAGAAATATGCACGATCTGCGCCAACCCGAAACGAGATAAATCTATTATTTGCGTTGTCGAAGAAGCTAGCGATATCATTGCAATTGAAAAAACAAATGAATATAGCGGGCTATATCATGTATTGGGCGGAGTGCTAAATCCGCTCGATGGTGTCGGTCCCGAAACTCTTAAGATTGCCGAATTAATTGGGAGAATTAAAGATGGGGGAATTAAAGAGATTGTTCTTGCCCTTAATCCCGATGCTGAAGGAGATTCCACTTCTTTATTCCTTGCTAAGCTCATCGCACCTTATGAAATAAAACTCACTCGAATTGCAAGAGGTCTTCCGATTGGTAGTAATCTTGAATACGCAGATGAAGCCACAATCGGACGTGCATTCTTGGGAAGAATCTCAGTCTAATGAACGAGTGGTATAAAGATTGGTTCTCGTCTGAATTTTATACAACTGTTTATGCGCATCGCAACGATTCAGATGCAAAACTTCTCTCCGAATTAATCTTATCAAAAGTTGAATTAAAAAAAGATGATTATATTTTAGATGCTGCCTGCGGAGCAGGCAGATATTCTAAAATATTCGCAGGATATGATTTTAATGTAGTCGGTTTCGATCTTAGTTTAGTACTATTAAATTTGGCTCTTGCAGATAATCATCACTTTAATAAAAATCATTTCCTTATTAATTCCGATATCCGTTCTACATATTTCAAAAGGAAGTTCAGTTTAATTTTTAACCTCTTTACGAGCTTCGGCTATTTCAATACCGAGAAAGAGAATTTTCTTTTCTTCCAAAATGCCCTTGATTTTATTGATGAAAATGGAGTTCTAGTCTTCGATTATTTTAATTCGTCATATATAAAGAAGAATGTAATCCCATATTCAGAAAAGAATGTTGATGGATTTCTGGTAAAAGAAACTCGTATAACTCAAGATAATCGAGTAATAAAAAACATCGATGTAACTGCCAATAATCAAACTCTCTCTTTTTTAGAATCTGTTGCTTTGTACGATCATGATTTTCTTATTGATAAATTCAATTCGTTAGGTTATAATATCACTGATGTTTATGGCGATTATAAAGGTTCGCCCTTTAATGAAGAGAATTCTGAACGAATAATTATTTTTATGAAGAAGCGATGAAACTATTTGTTATAATAATGATATTTGCATTAGTCTCTTGCGATCTTGTTACAACAAGGGATGCTGAAGAGCCTGAATTAATTGGCTCGAAATTTACTGTCGCCACAACTCCCGCAATCTTATTTCAAAACCTTTCGTTCGCATTCGAAGAGAAAATATTAGAAAATTATTCGGCGTGCTTTATCGATCAAGCATTCCTTAAAAGAGATTATAAATTAATTCCTTCTTCTAATAGTGAATCACAATATCCTGTTTTAAGGGATTGGAACTTCGATGCTGAAAAACAGTATTTCAATAATCTTATTAATATTTCTACTAAAAGTAACCCGCTTTCGCTTAAATTAAATAATCTAATTGCTACACCGCAAGGGGATAGCGCAGTATATCAATATGATTATAACATAAAACTTACAGCTGCTGAATCAGCACTACCGAATGAATTTTCCGGTACAGCACTATTCAAAATATTACTCGATAGCCGCAATCAATGGGTAATTGTTGAGATTCAAGATATTAAAAAAGATAATATACCTTCGTGGAGCGATTTACGTGGGAGATTGTATTAAATTATTAACTGGTTTTATCGTAATTTTGCTATTGAGTTTCGGATGCTCTAATCCATTCGCACCGGCATTGGATAGATCACCATCTACGGGCGATGGAATTATTTCTGACCAAAAAAATATTGATGGCGTTTTCAAAAATCTTCAATACGCCTATGCATTCAAAGATACTTTAATTTATAGTCAGCTATTGAATGATAAATTTAATTTTACTTATCGAGATTATGATCTCGGCGCAGATATCTCTTGGGGCAAAGAAGAGGAGATGAAAGTTACTTATGGTATGTTCCAAAATTCTCAACGACTTGATCTCATTTGGAATAATATCGTTACGATTACCGATGATTCAACACGCATTATCAGGGGCTTTAATTTAACTGTTACTTTTAATCCGACCGATATTATCTATATTGATGGAAGGGTTAATCTTGAACTTAAAAAACAAGATTCTAAATGGGAAATCCTTCGCTGGATTGATGAATCTAATTTCTAAGGAACTATGATACTATTTTATTTTGCAGAAGCATTTCGTCTTTTTAAAAGAACTCCGCTCGGTTCGATTGTTACAATTATTACAGTCGCCGCTGCCATATCACTTACTTCGATCTCTGCATTGATGATCTATTTTTCTAATTCGTTGCAACAATCAGTTAAGAATCAAGTAGAGCTATCAATTTTCCTTAAGCCGGGTCTAACAAAATCTGATATTGATTCGGCTCATGATGAAATTACCGAATTCAAACTCGTAAAAAAAGTTACATTTATCGATAGTGAAGCGGCAAAGAAAATATTTATTAAAGAGACAGGGGAAGATTTCACTTCGGTACTCGAATCGAATCCACTTCCAAATTCATTTAAAGTGCTCGTGAAACCGGAATTCGGAGGTAAACCCGATCTAGATAAATTAACCGCAGCTATCAAGAGTATGAAGGAAGTCGATGAAGTAATTTTTGATTACGATACGGTCTCCAAAATTCTATCGGTTCTTGGTTCGGCACAGAATATAATATATATTATCTCTTTTATATTTGTAATTTTATCCGTTTATCTCGTTTATTCTAATTGTCTGCTTCATATCAATTCGAGAAATCAAATTTATGATATAATGAAACTAATCGGTTCTAAACTAATTTCAATCAAAATGCCGATAATTATTAATGCAATTGTGATAGGCGTCATATCGGCCCTGGTTGTTATTACTACAATATTTATATTGAATCTATTATTGACTAATTTTTATACAAGCTTTAAATTTGATAAAATTTTATATTTTTTATATCCTTTGATCCTATTTTTGGGTATTTTGTACAGCTTGATTGGAAGTATTCTTTCTACAAAGAATATTTCTCTTAAACTTAACAACTAATCATTTCTATTGAGGGCAAATCAATGAAGAAATTTCTTATTATAGTTCTATTCCTCTTTTCCTCTACTCATATATTTTCACAAATTGAAGATTATACACTTGGCTCGAATAATCCACTAAGAAATTACAATGGTGGATTTTATGATTATTCGGATCAAGATGTGGTGAATATTAAAGTTGCTGTTTGGGGTGCCGTTAAATATCCCGGGCGCTATGCAGTTCCTAATTATATAACAATAAATGACCTTATCTCATATACGGGTGGACCGGTAGAAAGCTCCAATCTCGAAGATGTCCGCGTTTACCGTACTGATGAAACAGGTAAACAACAGTTAATAAAAATTAATTTTAATGATTTAATGTGGGAAGATGAACTACAAGCTGATAGAAAGATTGTTCCTAAATTAGAAGCAGGCGATATTATTGTAATACCAATTGAACCGCGCTACTATTTCCGTCAAGATTTCAGTTTCTGGTTATCTGTTATAAGTACACTTTCTACATTAACGATTGTTATTCTTAATTTTCTAAAAGATTAATGCGAGGACTATGTGAATAATAATAACAATAATAATACGAATGCCGGTAATAATAATCCGATGCGGAGCAATTATTTGGAACAGGATTCTCATACACTCCGTGATTATATTAATTTAATAAAATTAAATTTTGTACCGATAATTTTGATTACAGTTACCGGACTAATTGTTTCAATAATCTACGCAATCAATGCTCCAAATATTTATAAATCGACAACCGCTCTTAAGATCTCGAAGCCATCAGGAAGTATCCTTAGTTCCTCAATCATGCCTGAGTTTCAAGATTTCGGAAGTGATCGATTTATTGCCAACGAAATTGAAATCCTAAAAAGCTATTCACTTCGCGAAAGAGTTACTCATACACTTGTGGATAGCTTTTATAACTTAAAAGAAGATTCTAAATTCTCTATTATATTTGAAGGTTATTCGGCTTTCAGTAAAAACGAAAAGAAATCACTTAAGACGACCGACGATATTGTAAAATCCCTTTCGAATGCTGTATCTATCGATCAGAAAAGGGGTCTTGATATAGTAGAAATTTCTGCTGAATCAGAATCTCCATTTGAATCTGCACTTATAGCAAACGTTTATGCAAACGCTTATCGTTTGATAAATTTATCATATAACCGTACTCAATTAGTATCGGTAAAAGAATTTCTCGCTAAGCAAAGAGAAGAAAAATTAAATGAACTTGCCGCAGTTGAAGAAACACTCCGTAATTATCAAGAGCAAAAGGGAATCGTTGAAATCGGTGCGCAGGCTACATCCTTGATAGAACAAGCTGCCGATTTTGATTCAAAGAAAAATTCGACTCAAATCGAATTGACTATCTCCCAGAATACATTGAAGCAGTATAAAGAGGAACTTGCTCGTAAAGACCCCGATATTAAAGCTTATGTAGAGAGATTCGCATCCGAACCATATATTCAAAATTTACAAAAACAGATTGCTGACTTAAAAGGACAGAAAGACCGTGCATTAGCAGGCGGAGTTCCAACACAAAAGAAAACCGAAGTTCTTGTTCAATACGATCAACGTATTAGTGAGCTTACCGATAAATTAAATTCGCAATTATCTGTCTATCAAGCCGGTATTCTCGCCTCAAGTCCTGATGAAATTAAGGCTCTTACTCAGCAGGTATTGGATGCTGAAATTAAAACTCAAGGTTTATCAGCTTCTTATAAAAGATTAGGCGAAATCGTGAATGATTATGATAGAAAAATGTCGGAACTCCCTACAAGCTCTATCGATTTAGCCCGCTTAAAAAGAGAACAATCTGCTTATGAAAAACTTTATTTAGTAGTAGAAGAAAAATATCAAGAAGCATTAATAAATGAGCAGTCAACTCCGGGCAACGTAATAATTATCGATGCAGGTTTGATCCCTACTTCACCTGCTAAACCAAATAGAATGCTTATAATTATTGTCGGATTTGTTCTTGGTGCCGGTCTCGGTCTCGGTTATTCATTCCTTAGAAATTATTTTGATAATACTATCAAAACTCCTGAAGATATCTCAAATCGTAATATCAATATTCTTGCTTGGATTCCGCAAATCGAAGGTGTGGGGGATGAGAAGAAAGAGTTCGAGTTTATTGTGGCTAAGAAACCTGATTCTACTGTGAGTGAGGCGTTCCGTGCTCTTAGAACACGAATTAAATTCTCTAAGATTGGCGAAAAACCGCTTAGAACAATATTGGTTACTTCATCAACATCCAGTGAGGGAAAAACTACCGTATCAGTGAATTTAGCCGGCAGTTTTGCTCAAGCTAATTTTAAAACTTTACTTATCGATTGCGATTTAAGAAAACCGCGTGTTCATACGATTTTTGGACAGAAACGATTCCCCGGTTTAACCGATTATTTCTTCGGGCAGGCTGAATATGATGAAATCGTTCGTCATACTACCGTAAATAATATGGATTATATTACTTCCGGTACAATTCCTCCTAACCCTTCTGAAATTCTCGGTTCTACACAAATGGAAGAATTTTTGGATAAAATAAAAGAATTGTACGATTATATAATCATCGATTCACCGCCATTAATTGCCGTTACAGATTCTGAAATCATTTCTCGATTCGTAGATGCTTCGATACTTGTTGTATCTGCTAATCAAACCGAAGTGGAATTAATGGAAAAAGCAGTTTCAATGCTTAATCACGAACAAAATTCGTTCATCGGTACTGTACTTAATAATTTCTCTTACAAGAGCGGTTATTCTTCTTACTATAAGTATTATTACTATTATTCACGTCCGGCTGATGGCAATAAGAAATCACGTGTTAAAGCATAGCTGATGAATAAGCAAGTTTCAATCGTTACTGGTGGAGCCGGGTTTCTCGGCTC
>JALNXG010000113.1 GCA_023230485.1 Melioribacteraceae bacterium | reverse complement strand
TTTTTGTATCTTTACCCATAGAGGAGGATGTTGTTTTTTGCAACTCAAAGATACTAAATATCAATGAGATAACATGCATTTCTCCTCTATTTTTTTGATTTTTATGAATTATTCAGGCTAAAAACCATGCCTAACCATGAAAGTATTTGGGCAGGTTGTCTTTGAGAATATTCATATATGCGATTCTCAGCGTGCTAAATTAGGTTAATAGACAGACTGCCGTTACCACCAAGTGAAAATGACAGAAGCGAAAAGACAATTTGATTCATAAAGACAAAGAAATAAAAACCAAATAATGAACAGCCATCGCACATTTGGCACATTTGCAAGCCCCACTCCTCATGCTGTAGCTTCAGCTTGCAAAAGAGCCAAATTTTTGCCAACCCACAGAATGAAAATGAGAATATGAGTAATAATAATGTTTCAGCATCAGGAGAAAGAGCCGCTATTGGAGGATATTTACCCCAATTTGATGAGTTTGCTTCATTTGTTTATAAAAATCTTGTAAATAAGCAACTTGAATGGATTAAGGTTGCAGACCCAAAAGCTGAAAAGTTAGATGATATACAATACTCAACCTCAAAAGAAATACATGCATATCAGGTAAAGTGGACAATTGCTGATGCTACAATTTCTTATAAAATTTTTTGTGACCTAATACCAAACTTAGCCTCAAGTTGGAAAGAGATAAAAGCAATAAATCCGAGTAAGATTGTTATTCCTCATTTAATAACGAATAAAACAATATCCCAACACGATAGTATAAAAAACGGTAAAATTAAAATTGGGTCTTTTGATCAATTTTTCTCTGAAGTTTGGATCAAAATTAAAACAAATCAAACCATTGAAAATAAATGGAATCCAATATTGAAAGAGTTTAAAAAAATAACTCAGCTAACTAATATTGAATTCAACGATTTCATTAAACTTTTTGACTTTCAGTTCGATTACAAAAAGAAAGATTTCAAGGTTAGTAATGTCAAAAACTCGCAAGAAGATGAAGATCTCATCCAAATCAGTAGGTTTTTATTTGAAGAGGCTGGAGGAGAAAAACGGAATGTGAAATTTACAAGATCTGAACTTTTAACTAATCTTGGCTGGGAAGACAGATTTAGAACAATCTTTACTCATGATCTGATAGTAGATAAACAAACATATCAACCAATCGTAGAGACCCAAAATGAAATAAATACAAAACTTGCAAAATTCGATAAGGGATACATTTACCTTGTTGGTGGACCTGGCACGGGAAAGTCATCACTACTTACAAATTGGGCGAGACAAAGAAAAGAAAGAATAATAAAATATTATGCTTTCGATTTTATGTCTCCATCTTCTCAGTTTAATTTTTCAGAAAGAGGAGAAAGTACAACGCTTTTCTTTGATTTAGTTTATCAGTTGAAAGAAGCAGGTTTTTACAATAAGGATATTCTGCCATATCGCGATATTACATTTTTAAAAAATACATTTTTCGAACAATTAAAATCTGCAAGTGAAGATTATTTAGAAACTGGGAGAAAAACAATTTTAATAATTGACGGTTTGGATCATGTCCCACGTGAATATTATTCTGCAAAACAAAATTTTCTTTCTGAACTCCTTTGTCCAAATGAATTACCTCTCGGTGTATATATTATTTTGGGAAGTCAAACCTATGATCTTGAAGATCTAAAAATTGAAATAAGAAATGATTACCATAATGGAGATAGAACTGCCCAAATTAAATCTTTAGATAAGAAAGAAGTTTATAGCTTTTTAGAAAAAAGACAAGCAAATCTTAGTGGCGAGCAAAAATCAAAAATATTTGAAAAGACACAGGGGCATCCACTTTATTTGAACTATTTAATAGAAAATCTTTCAAATAGTGATAACATATCAGTTTTAATCGATTCTTTTTCAAAAATCGAGGGAACTATAGAGGAGTACTACAGTAAAATTTGGGAGCCAATCCAAAAAGATCAGAATTTGGTTGATTTTTTAGGCTTAATTGCTAGAATTAATGGTACAATCAATCTTGATTTTATACTTGAATGGGAACTAGAGCGTAATGTAATACGAAAATTCAGCGATAATGCTAAATTCTTATTTAATCAATCAAAAAATGAATGGAATTTCTTTCATAATTCTTTCCGTCAATTTTTATTAGACAAGACTTCGTTAAATCTTATAACTGGCGAATACGAAAGGAAACAAAATCTTACAATTCATTTTAATCTTGCCAAATTATATGAAAGATCCAATGTTGAACACAGATGGAAGCAGAACTATCATTTATTCATTGCAGAGGAATTTGAAAAGTTTATATCTGTAGTAACACCTGAAAGTTTTATTGTTCAACTTCAAAATTATAGACCTGTAAAAGAAATAAAGCAAGATGCTAAATTAGGTATTGAAATTGCTCGCCGGAAAAAGGATGTAGTCATATTAGTAAAATACCTTTTTGCCTTAGCAGAAATTGAAAGGCGGCAATATAATCTTGATCCAGCTACATTAACTGAAGAACTACTAATCTTCAATAAAATAAGATCTGCTAAAGATTATTTGCGGACAGATGCAACTTTGTTATGCAGTAAAGCTTATGCATTAGTTGCTTCAAGGCTATTTTATCATTATAATCAAAAAGATGAAGCTGCAATATTATTTAATCTTGCATTTCCTGAAGAGATTGGAGAAAATGGCATATTAATAACTGATGAGCATAGATATGAAGAAACAAGAGAAACATTAAAAGAGTGGGTTTATACTGCTCCTTATTTCTTAAGTACCGAAGATATTCTTTCTATGATTTGCAAAATAGAATTTTCTGAAGACAGTCAACAAAATCGTTTTCAGGAAGATGAATTAGGTCTTCAACTCAGCCTTATGACTCATTTAGGTTACGCACTAATTGAACTCAATAAATGGGATGAGGTTAATCAAGTTCTTTCTAAATTTGATTTAAATGAAAAGAGCCATTTAGATTCTTTTTACCGAATTATTGAGTCTGCGATTCAGGAATGTCTTGAAACCAATGAAATTAATAGAGCAAATGAGTTCTTGTCTTTGTTAACGAGCCAATTAAAAAAAGAAACTACAAAGCCAATTGGTAAAATCTATATTGCAGACCTAATTTTAAAAGTAACAAATGATTATGACTATGCTTTTCAATGGATATCTGATGTTTCAATTCCTAGCACAGTTGATAAAATTAGAATGGGTTATGGAGATAACCTTGATGAATTTATCCCATTAATAAAACTTAATAAAATTCTAAACTTAAGTGGTAATGGTCTGTCAATTACAGAAGCTATCCCAAATGCAAAAATCGGATCAGATGAAGTTATTCTGGTTGAATTTCAGAGGATGTTATGCCTAATAACTCAGATATTATGTGATGGTATTCAAAATATTCCATTAATTGATGAAATAAAACTGAGAGTTCGCCCGATAGTACATTTTTACTACAAAACAGTCTCACATCACAATTCTTACTGGTATAAACTAACTCAAGCAAAAGGTTCTTATTTTGATTTTTTAGTTAGTGCTGTATCTAAAATAGATCAAGATACTCTTGATAAGTTAGGAGACTATCTTTTTTCTGAGTTTGAAGAAAACTCAAAATATTGGTCAGCAACTAATCAGAGAAAAATTGTCGATTCACTAATTAAATTTGGGTACAATATAGATAAGGCTAAAAAACAGTTAATAAAACTTGAGCGCTTCATGCTAAAAGACCATGATATCGATGGTCGTATTACAGAATGTATTTCCCATGCAAAAGTTTGGATTTTTATAAATGAAAATAAAATTGCCGAACATTGGATTAAACAAGCGATTAAAGAATCCATTGGCGTCGGATATAGGAAGGATTATCAATTTAGCACATGGATTGAATGGTTAAATAAAATAAACTCGATAGAATCAGAAAAGGCATCATCAAGGATAACATGGTTTTTATCTCAATTATCCCATATTAAAGAATCAACCGAAGGTAGAGCATATTGGAATGCATCTGTGGAAATTCTTTCCGCTACTTCTCAATGGAACTTTGATGCTGGCTTTGCTCAGTTAAAATGGCAGTTAGAAAATGCTCTAATCGATTTTGATGATACTATATCTGTATTTATTGATGTATACATTAATCGAATAGTTGATGAGGTTGAAATAAAATTTATAATACGGTTTTATATAGAGTTATTGCTTTCTATTTCAGAAAATATTAATGAACAACTCCTTTACAGAATCCTAGAAAAATCATATTCAATATTAGAGCCAGAAATATTCTGTAAATATTTGATACAATTAATAAACGCAATTGAAATCAATGTATTAGAACATAATAGATACTCGTTAATTTTAAAGGTAACAGAGTTTTCTGAATCAGTAAATATTAATATTAAAGAAATATATCCAGATTTTGAAATTCCTTCAAAACCGAGAAGATACGATAGTTCGGCATCTTCGAATAATTTAGTATTGAAACAAAATCACCAACATCTATCAGAAAATGAAGTAATTCAAAAAGTAAATAATTATGAAGACCTATTAGAACTCCTAAAAGAAGAAGATGGAGGTAATTCGTATTTCAGTTGGACTAAAGTATTGGATAAAATAATCCATTTATTGGATACGGAACAAATTGATAATATTTCAAAAGTTACAAGTATTGACAGAAGAGGCTCTGAGTTTTATTCAAAACTAAGTAAGGCGGCTTTAGCTAAGGGAGGCAAAGAATTAGCTTTATCACTTGCAAATAGAAGTCTTGAGCTATCAAGTTCATCAGGATGGGTCAAGTACTATGATGGAGGTACTCGAATTTTTGCTTTTGAAGCACTAAAAAATATTGAAGACTCGGCTACTAATAAAGCATTTGATGTCTTCTGTCATGACATTATAAAAAGAGGTTCCTCTTCATATGTTGAACATTTAGAAGATATTCTTCCATTATTATCCAATAATTTGGATATAAAGTTAATCTGGAATGAGGTATATGATTATTTGAAAAGATTGATGTCAAATAGTTCGCCAATTGAGCAGTTACCAGAACTGGTACGAACGTCAAAACCTATCTTTGAAACATTAACAGATTTTATTATTTACTTACTCGATCATCCCACTTTTATAATCAAGGATAAAGCCACATTGCTTTTATCAGAAATAATTGATAATGGTGATGATTATTCATTGGAGAAAATATTAAGTATCCGACCAGACTCATTAATTCTGAATGACTTAGTGATGATATTATTAGTGTCAGATTCTGATAAGCTTATAAAGTTTAAGGAATTAGCAAAAGAATTTGCAGTATCACAGAATTATCTAATTAGAAAAAATGCTTGTTTAGTCCTTGAAAAATTAAATGAAAGTATTCCAACCCCTAAATCTCAGGTAGTATCTGAGATATTTAACTTGCATTTGCCTGAACCCAAAAAATTAAAAATAGAAAAAGAAATCGATCCATATTATCCTCAAATTGATATTAATGATCCACAAGAATTAGTTTCTCCCTTTGGTTATTTGATTAATATTATGGCAAAGGAATCAGGTATTGATAAAATAAATTTGTATTTCAGAGTTCATTCGATTATGAAGGAAATCGGAAACGAATCTCATTGGACAAATGAATATGAGAAGAATCTAAGATGGCATTTAGAAGAAATTAGTTTGAAGTATGCTTATCCAAGACCTAGAGTCATTACAGCTAATAAAGCAATTCAAGTATTAACCTCAGAATTAATTGACTCAGGAATAATTGAAGATTCTGAAAGAATTTTACAAGTTTTAATATCTCGTGATTACAGAGTATCAACATTTAATGTTAGACAAAAGCCCAGCTTTATACAAGTATTAAATGAAAGAGATTTCTGGGGAGTTGATAGTAATTGGTTATCAAGAATTAATGAAAGTCAAAGATTAAATGAAAAATTAGTATCTGTCGGCGATAATCATAAAATTATAGGTGAATACACAATAATTAAAAATTTGGATTGGGGGTCACCAACAGAAATACTTATGTCCCAAATTGCGAACTATGACTTTATAGATGAGGATGATCAATTTATATTTGGTTCAGTTTTTCATCGCCTTACTGATGATTACTATAGCATGAATGGTATTAGTAACATGATTGTGATTGTTCGAGATCATCGTTATAATCAATTTAACTTAAAATCACGTTGGATAGCAATAAATCCAGATTTAGCCAGATTTTTAGAATGGGTTCCTGAACCTAAAAAATTATTTGGCTGGAAAGATCAACAAGGAAATCTTATGGTTGAATCAATTTATTGGGCAAACGGTAATATTGATATGGTTCCTCGAAAAGACAGTGAAGTTGGGGAAGGATGGTATATTGTTGCGTCAGATGAAGCATTGTCTCAGATTCAAAAAGTTACATCTAACTTGTACGTACATAAAAAAATAATGCGAGAAAAGTACGAGGATTCAGGACGTTTAGAAAACACAATTTATAATGCAATAAAACTATGATAAATGCCATTCAAAACCATTCACATTGCCAAGTCGCCCCTGCTGGCGTATGTTTGCAACTTGTGCCCGTTTACCTTTCCGGAATGCTGCAATAAAGCATTGCCCAATAAATCTTTGTATATTTGATTGTCTGATTCCAATGTCATGAAAATAATTTTAGTTGCGGCATTTTTATTACTTACATCAGGGTTTGTAACAGCTCAAAAAGTATTCTCAGTAGAATATGCCAATCAGGCAGAGGTCAAAGTATTTGTTGTGAAGTATGAAAATCAGGCCGATCTTTGCGTGTACAAGGTTGAATATTCCAATCAGGCCGGCGACAATGACGGCAAGTGGTTTTTTACCGACTATGAAAATCAAGCCGACAAAACCATCTACTTTGTAGACTACGAGAACCAGGCC
>JALNXG010000112.1 GCA_023230485.1 Melioribacteraceae bacterium | reverse complement strand
GAACCTGATATTGAAGGTACTATTAACTTTACTGATTTTATGCTGAATGGTCAATGGTTTGCTGCAATGGATAGTAATTATAAACATGAATTTAAGTTTAATGAAGCATTTTCGTTTATCATTAATTGTGAATCGCAGGAAGAGATTGATTATTTCTGGGAAAAACTTTCCGCTTTCCCGGAATCAGATAATTGCGGTTGGGTTAAAGATAAATTTAATGTAAGTTGGCAAATAGTACCAACGAAATTAAATGATATGATGACTAATGCAACTTCTAAACAGATGAAAAACTTAACAGAATCCATATTATCAATGAAAAAGCTCGATATAAAAGAACTCGAAGAAGCGTATAAAAAATAAGCGTATAACTTATTTTAATAGATGATTCAAACCAAGCAGACATTAAAATTTATTACGTTGAATATTAGTCCCAAGCCGTTTTGATTTAATATAGAAACGACTTGAGACAAAAATTAAATAATGGATTTTTTTTATGCTATTAAGCTCAGCCCGATTCTTTGCTTTACTATATCCACCGAAAGAATTGTAACGTCCACTATATCGCCGACCTTTAATAATTCCAAAGGATTCTTAACGTATTTATTTGCTATCTGAGATATATGAAGAAGTCCATCCTGTTTTACACCAATATCTACGAATGCACCGAAATCAACAACATTTCTAATTGTTCCTTTTAATTTCATTCCCACAACAAGGTCTTCGATTTTTAAAACATCGCTCCTTAAAATCGGCTTAGGCATTTCATCACGAGGGTCTCTTCCAGGTTTCTTAAGGTTTTCTAAAATATCAATTAATGTCGGTTCGCCGATTCCGATTTCATCAGCAACTTTTTGAGTGCCTTTAGCCCTAACGAATAATTCAACTAAATTACCTTTTTCATTTATATGAGTAGAGGAGAGGTCGCATAGTTTTAATAATTTATTTGCGGCATCATAAGATTCAGGATGTATTGAAGTATTATCAAATGGATTTTCTCCATCTCTAATTCTTAAAAATCCAGCACATTGTTCAAATGCTTTGTCACCAATTCCTGTTACCTCCATTATCTCTTTTCTATTATGGAATTTCCCAATTTTCTCGCGGTGTTTAATTAAGTTTTTAGCGATTCTTTTATTTAGTCCCGATACATAATTAAGAAGTGAAACAGAGGCAGTATTTAGATCTACTCCAATATAATTAACACAGCTTTCTACTACATCATCCAATTTTTTTGAAAGTAGTTTCTGGTCTACATCATGTTGATATAGTCCGACACCAATTGATTTTGGATCAATTTTCACTAATTCAGCCAATGGATCAAGAACTCGTCTGGCGATCGAGATATTACCTCTTTGTGATGCTTCGAGGTCCGGAAATTCATCTTTTGCAACGGAACTTGCTGAATAAACTGATGCACCTGCTTCATTTACGATCAGATAATGACATTTTAGATTTTTTTCATTAATAAGTTCAGCTACTAAAAGTTCGGTCTCTCTACTTGCCGTCCCATTTCCAATAGCAATCAAACTAATTTTGTATTTATCAACAAAATCACAAATAATATCTTTTGCTTCGCTTGAACGGTTTTGAGGAGGATGAGGATAGATTGTTTTTCCTTCAAGATATTTACCTGTCGAGTCAATAACTGCTATTTTTGATCCGGAATAGAAACCGGGATCGATGCCGAGAATATTTTGATTACTCATTGGTGGTTGAAGCAATAACTGTTTTAGATTGGAAGCAAAGATTTCCACCGCATGTAAATCAGCAATTTCACTGACTTGATTTCGTATCTCTCTTTCAACAGAAGGGAATACTAAACGCATAAATGAATCATCAACAACTTCATTTAGTATTTCATCGAGAGTAGAAAATTGATAAGTAAAATAATTTTTATAAATAATTTTTAGAATTGATGGTTTATCAAAACTAAGATTCACTTTTAAGAATAAGTCTTTTTCACCTCGATTAATAGCTAGAAGTTGATATGGTTTTATCTTATTGATTGGTGCAGAAAAATTGTGATAAACTTCATAAACATCTGTCTTCTTGGGAGCAATATTCTCCTTTTTAGTATCTGCTTTAGAAGAAACAATTAGAGCATCATCAAATAAATATTCTCTTACTGCTTGTCTAACTTCGGCTGTCTCACTAATCATTTCTGCAATGATATCTTTTGCCCCTTGGAGAGCTTCCTCTATCGTATTTACACCTAATTCTTCATTTATATATTTTGCTAATTCATCATTTAAGTCGCCATCAAATTTATTATTTTCGAGAATAAATAGAGCAAGCGGTTCTAAACCTTTTGCTTTAGCAATAGTCCCACGAGTTTTTCTTTTTGGTTTATATGGTAGATATAAATCTTCTACTTCCTGCAATTTAACAGCCGCAAGAATTTTTGATTTTAATTCATCAGTTAGTTTCCCTTGTTCTTCAATACTTTTTAATACGGCTTCTTTTCTTTCTTCGAGTACGGTTAAGTAATAATTCCGGTCTTCAATATCTCTTATATAATCTTCATCTAAACCACCGGTATGCTCTTTACGGTAGCGTGCAATAAATGGAACAGTTGCTCCTTCGGCGAATAAAGCCAAAACGGCTTTTACTTGACGTTCTTGTATATTTAATTCTTTAGCTATTATTAATGATTGGTTCATAAAAAATCCTGAAAAAATTGAGTGCCTAAATAAACGGTATAGATACTTTATTATCCACTTGCACTTTAAAAAAGTTATTTAATTATAGTACCACTTATAAAATAAATTATCTAATTTTGATTAACAATAAAAAGAGTCGATATGACAACTCCAACAGAAACTACAAAATGCCTAAATCCAATTACCGGCGAATTATTATACGAAATGTCTTTAACAGATATTAATGAGTTTAAGGGCATTGTTGAAAATGCCAGAATTGCACAAGAAAAGTGGGCAAAATTTAAAGTTAATGATAGAATTGTTTATATGAAGAAGATTCGAGAATTTATAATTGATAATAGTGATTCGATAGCAAGAACGATTTCTCAAGATAATGGTAAAAATATTATCGATTCTTTAGCTACTGAAGTTATTCCGGCTGCTATGGCTGTATCGTATTATTCAAAAAATGCCAAGAAGTTTTTGAAAACTGAAAAAGCCTTAGGTGGCAATATTGCATTCATCAATAAGAGAAGTAAAATCGAAAGAGTTCCTTATGGAGTAGTAGGAATTATTTCACCATGGAATTATCCTTTTGCAATACCTTTTTCTGAGATTATAATGGGACTTTTGGCAGGGAATAGTGTAATTCTAAAAGTTGCATCCGAAACTCAATATGTCGGTAAGATTCTTAAAGAGTGTATCGAATATGCTAAACTACCAACTGGCGTTTTTAATCATGTAAATATTCCGGGCAGAATTGCAGGTGATCTATTTTTAGAGAGTGGAATTGATAAACTATTTTTTACAGGTTCAGTGGCAATCGGAAAAGTTTTAATGAAAAAAGCGAGTGAGACTTTAACACCAGTCTGCTTAGAGCTTGGCGGTAATGATCCAATGATAGTACTAGATGATGCTGATCTGGATAGAGCTGTCGGTGGTGCTATTTGGGCTGGATTTCAGAATTCGGGGCAGTCTTGCGGTGGCGTGGAAAGAATTTATGTTCATGAAAAAATTTATGATAAATTTCTTATCAAATTAAAAGAGAGGGTAGAAAGATTACGAATTGGGGAAAGTCTTTCATTTGATTATGATGTTGGGGGAATGACTACTCAAAACCAAATCAAAATTGTAAATGAACATATTGATTCTGCACTTAAAGAAGGAGCTAAACTATATGCTCAATCTAAAGGCGGTGAGGATAATTTATTGCCAGCAAAAGTAATAATTGATGTTAATCATAATATGGATTTAATGAAACACGAGACGTTTGGTCCTGTTGTAGGAATAATGAAATTTTCATCTGATAATGAAGCGATTGAATTAGCAAATGATTCTTATCTCGGTTTGACAGCTTCTGTATGGTCAACTAACAATCGAAAAGCAGATGTAATAGCTAAGAAAATAAAAGCTGGTGTGGTAACAATTAATGACCACTTAATGAGTCATGGATTAGCCGAGACATCTTGGGGTGGATTTAAGCAATCAGGTATCGGAAGAACACACGGTAAATTGGGCTTTGATGAAATGACACAACCCCAATTTATTATTAAAGATTTATTCGGTAACCTGCCTAAAAATCTTTGGTGGCATCCATATTCAGAAAAATTATATAATGGATTAAGCGGACTTCTTCAATTCTTATATGGAAAAAATTTTGGGGCAAAGATTAGCGGCTTGAAAAATTTGATGAAAATAGTACCTCGAATGTTAGAAAGGAAATAATTACTTTTTTTTTCTGAACCGATCTTTTATTGATTGATATCGATGTTTAAATTTTTCAACTAATATTTTTGCCCATACAAATTCAGTAGCTAGAATAGATAATCCTACCGGGATTACAATTAGTGCAGGTCCCGGTAAGACTATTAGAATAATTCCAATAAGTAAAATAGTTCCACCAATAATGGCAACGAATATACGGCGTATTTGTTTTAGAGAATTGAATTTCATCAATTAATTAAAAACCGGAGTAACGCCAAGATTATAGAATAAAAACGAAAAAATATCAGTATTCAATTCAATTGCTTTTGAGGTACTTGTACCAGCGCCATGACCTACCTTAGTTTCAATCCTAATCAATTTTGGATTTTTATCAGAGGCATTATTCTGCAATTCAGCAGCATACTTAAATGAATGTGCAGGAAATACTCTATCATCGTGATCAGCAGTTGTAATCAAAGTAGCGGGATAATCAACACCTTTTTTAATATTATGAAGGGGCGAATATTTTACTAAGTAATTGAATTGGTCTTTATCATCGCTTGAACCATATTCTGTTACCCAAGCCCAACCAATTGTAAATTTATGGAAACGCAACATATCCATAACTCCGACAGCAGGGAAAGCAACTTTGAATAGATCTGGTCTCTGATTAATTACAGCACCAACAAGCAAACCGCCATTAGAACCACCTTGAACTGCTAACTTGCTTGGATTAGTATATTTCTCTTTAATTAAATATTCGGCTGCAGAAATAAAATCATCGAATACATTTTGTTTTTTCTCTAACATACCGCCTTTATGCCAATCTTCTCCATATTCGCTTCCACCTCTTAGATTAGCCATGGCATAAACAACACCGCTATTAAGTAATGCTAGACGTGCAACTGAAAATGAAGGCTGCATCGCGATATTGAATCCGCCATATGCATAAAGCAGGGTGGGATTATTTCCGTTTAATATTAGACCTTTTTTATAAACTAAGAACATTGGGATTTTTGTTCCATCTTTACTTGGATAGAAAACTTGCTTTACTTCAAAGCTGTCAGTATCAATTGGTAACTTTGTTTTTCTAAAAAGTTCGCTTTTGTTTTCTATAACAGAGTATTTATAAATAGTCGGAGGATAATTAAAACTTGTGAATGTATAGAAAGTTTCTGTATCCTCATTCTTTCCACTAAACCCCGAAACGTTGCCAATTGCAGGCAGTTCAATATCATATAAAAATTTACCGTTATCATCAAATACTTTCACTTTACTATATGCATCTTTGAGATAAGTAACGATTAATTTATTATTTAGTCTGCTTACGCTTCTTATAACTTCTTTTTCTTCCGGGATAATTGTTTGCCAATTTTCTTTTGAAGGATTTTTCAAATCGATAAGAACAATCTTGTTATTGGGAGTTTCATCATTAGTCATAACAAAAAACTTATCATCTTTATTATCGATAAAACTATAATCACCTGTAAACTGTTCAATCAATTTTATTATGTCTGAATCCTTCTCTAAATCTTTATAATAAATTAAATTATTTGATGAAGAACCTTCAGAGACTGATATTAATAAGTATTTCTGATCATCGGAGACACCTGCACCAAAACCGTACTTAGGATGCTCTTTGTCTTCAAGTATTAAAATGTCATCTGATTGAGAAGTGCAGACTTTATGATAATATAATTTTTTGTATTCATTTTTTGCTTTTAATTCTTCACCGGGTTTTGGTTCATCATATCTTCCATAGAAGAAACCATCTTTATACCAAGCATTACCTGAAAATTTAGACCAGATTATATGATCTTCGGTGGGGAGTTTCGATTGTAAATCCACAACAAAAAATTCATTCCAATCAGAGCCACCTTTTGATATACCATAACTAAAATAATTATTATCATTAGAGAAATAAAGTCCGGCTAAACTAACAGAACCATCAGTTGAAAGTTTATTTGGGTCCAATAAAATCTCCGGAGCGGCATCCAAACCTTTTTGAATATAATATACACTTTGCTCCTGAAGACCATCGTTTTTTGAAAAAATGTAGTAATCTCCAACCTTAAAAGGTGAGGAAAAACGCTCATAATTCCAAAGTTTTGTAAGGTGATTTTTAATTTTTTCTCTATAAGGTATGGTAGATAAGTAATCTTCCGTTACTTTGTTTTGTGCCTCTACCCATGGGTTTAGAATTGCTGATTCGGTAGTCTCTAACCATCGATATGGATCGGGTATTTCAATTCCAAAATAACTATCAATTTGATTTGTCCTTTTTGTCTCCGGGTACTTAATGTTTGTATTTTGCGCTATAATCGCAACATTTAAAACAAGTATGGATAGTACTATTGAAAGTTTTATCTTCATTATAATGCCCCAAATGTGATTAAATATGGCTTACAATTTAATCTAACAGAATGATTAATACAAAAGTAAAAATATATATCGTTTTTGATTGCTTAATAGTTTTTAAGTCTATATTTTACTTGTACCAATAACATTAATCAAGTCGGAAATATGATGAGTTATTGGATAAAACAATCTTAATGTAATATTTCCGACCATTAT
>JALNXG010000111.1 GCA_023230485.1 Melioribacteraceae bacterium | reverse complement strand
GACCGGGGATTAAACAGAGAAAAATCCCTGTTTTAATTAACTGAATAACTGTATATTGGAGTAATAGATAGAGATTAATATCTTTTCAGTTTTCAAATTTATTTAGATAATCAATAACATCAGCGTTATTTCCTGAAATATCCTTTATGATTGTCTTCCAAGTTGCTCTCTCTTTGGTCATACTTTTAACAAAAGTATATGATTTATTGAGGTCTAGCTTGCTTATGACTTTATAAAATCCCTCTCCAGTTCTATATCGGTTTTTACCAAACTCAATAATTTCCTTTTTTCCAAAGTTCGCCGGGAAATTTGTTTCCTTTCCAAGTTTAATAAGAATACCATGATACCAAGCGTAAAATTTATCAGGATATTTCTTTTCAACTTCATTAGTTTTATATCTCTCCTGATATTTTGAAACAAATTCTTTAACGGGATCAGGCCTAAATCTTTCCACGACTGACCAATCAAATGGAGTATGTTTTGTTCTTATATCATAAATCTTTTTTAATAAAGGATTCAGTTCGGAGTTCATTGGAATAGCTCCATATTCATCTTTGAATTTCCGAAAAGCATAATCAAATATTTTCTCATCACTAAAGAGATATTCGAATATTTTTTGAACTTCTTTCTTAAATTCAGATTCATTGTATTTATAATCTATAAACAGTATTTCATAAAGCCGTTCAAAATCATTTATAAATTTATTTATTCCATCAGGATCAATGGTTTTAATATCAGTATCAAATTGAATTATTGATAATGTTATCTCTTTAATTGTGTCGTCAATATCTCTATTCATTGTATCACTTTTAAAAATCAGTCAATTTAGAGGCATTTTTAGCCCTTTCCTCTTGTTCGAAGGATGCAAGGTAATTTTCAGTAGTACGAAGGTCAGAATGGCCCAGGGATTCAGAAATAAAGGCAATATTAGCCCCGCTTCGCTTTAATACAGTTGCGTATGAGTGCCGGGCCGTATAAGTTGAAATATTATCATAATTCAGGGCTGTACTTATTGCAGCCATTTTTTTATTAATAAGCCGGGTACAATTCTGAATAATCTTTTTTTCATCCTTTGCTTGTTTTTCATCATTTGACTTATGAACATGCGAAAGGAAAGGAAATATATAACTGTCAGGCTTTTTATCTTTTGTTCCCCATTTCTTTATAATATCAATCATTTGAGGTAGCAAAGTAGCTGCAATTTCTTTTTGCTTTTTGGTTGTCCTTATAGTCTTTTGCCTAATAAAATGAATTTCACCCCCGGCAATATCTTTATGTTTCAACCTGCACAAATCATTTATATTAATGCCATTACAGAGGTATGAGAAAAACCAAAGATCACGGGAACGTTTTTCAATATCGGTTGTTAATTCATAATTTAATACTGCCTTAATCTGTGCTAAGTTTAGGGCCATTTTCCGGCCGTCCCCTGATTTTATTTCATACTTTCCCTTTCCAAACGGATATTGAGATTCTAAAATAATTCTATCTTCTTTCCCTTCATTCATTATAGACCTGAGCGCACCAATATAGAATTTAACAGTTGTAATACTTCTCGCCTTAATAGTTTTACTTTTCCCTTCAGCTGTTATCTCAGTTCTTTCAGTTCTCAGATGTGCTTCATATTTCTTTAACCAGTCAATTGTAATATCAGAAAATTTCAGATCCTTATTTGTGAACTTCATTATGCTATTTATTGCACATTGATAACCTGAGGCCGTTCCGATTTGTCCTGTTTTCGTTAAATCTTCAATCTTATTATAAAAGGCTGTAAGGATGCTGTCTTTTCGTCCCCGGCTTAATCGTTTGTCTAATCCTTCAATTGAAAAGCCCTCCCCTTTTACCAGTTCTTTTATATGGGTTTTTATCTTTTCAAATCCTGATTGAATCAATTCTCTTGTTTCGATCAATTCCTTTTTTCTGGTTGATGACAGTCCGGTCCATTCTTTTTTTGTTAAGTCAATGCCTGAAGCATGAAAATAATATTTACCCATATAAAAAATGCGATATTTAACCGGGTAACGCAAATCAGAAATTTTAATATTTTCAACGCTTTCCGGTACGTTTTTGGGTCGCCTGTCATCAAAATAAACAGATGCAATTACGCCGTCAAGTGAATATTTTTCCATATCTCAGTTATTAAATTTTGTTTTTAGTTTTGCAAATAAATTGCTCAAAGTATTTGCAAACAACTTTCTGCAAATGTACAAATTAATTGAAAACAAATAAAAACAAATAAAAAGATAGTTATTAACAATATCCCTGAATATCAGTATATTTAACTAATAAATGAGAAAAAATAAGAAAGTCTAAAAATAGGTTGTTTATGGTTTGGGACCAGAGGGTCGCAGGTTCGAATCCTGCCACCCCGACAATTGAAAATCAAGGAGTTAAACACTGTTTAGCTCCTTTTTTATTTCGAATATTTGCTATCTATTTGCAAACAGGTCTATTCTATATAATACTCTGAATCAATATTGTTGATAATTTGTTTAAGGCCACAATAAAAAAGCGGTACAAAGTAAGTTGTTACGATGTACCGCCAATCACAGAACATTATTCAAAGTGAGCCTGGCCGTCTGGTTAACGACTACAAGCCCGCACCGGGTGCCGATTTAAAACAGCCCGGATATTTTAATTATGTATGCAACTATCTTTAACACCACTTTTAAACTGGTTTGTCTTTTAATAAGCTGTTTAAATAACTAACTTCATTGTGCGGAATTAATATGATCGAGTCCGGAAGCTTTACGCCTGAAAACTGATCTTTGTCACTAACTATGTCTATACCAATCATAAACCCCTGTAAGCTGCAAATTTCCTCTTTACTTAAAATCCTGTCGGGATCTGTCTTGCATTTATACAAACCGTTTTCCATCAAATCAAAAGTTAATCCCGGCTGCCGGTCATAAATCGGCCCTAAAGTATATTTCCCGCTGGCCAGCTTTGCCAGAAAGTCTTTTTTAATCTCTTTAGAAATTCCCTTTAAAAATTGCATTTTCATTGTTTCGCTTTTAATATTCTGCTAATAATCAAATCCAGTTCCGCTTCTGACATTGTTTCAATATTTAGATCAACTGAGGTTTGTTGTAATTGCGGTACGCAAAATTTCAGATAACGTTCATATAGCGCAAACCGTTTTTCAGGGTCCAATGATAAAAAGTCCTTTTCAATTACTTCAAAATTTCCGTCCAGAAAGGTTTTAATCCGTTCCCTCAATTCGCCTGTAACTTTGTTCGGTCCCGGTGGCCGTCCTCTCTTATTATTCGTTTTACCCTTTGGAAGTCCCATTTTTGTTAATTTTTGTTGTTTTCAAAAATCAATGTTTATTAGAACCGATCGTTTAAGTAAGAATCAAAACCGGATGCGCTCTGCACTGGTTTTGTGCCATCCGTGCCAGGATAATTAAAGCGATCATCCAGGTAGCCGGATATGTCGGTATTTATACCGCTTGCACTATCAATTTCAAAATTTTCAAAATCTTCCATCATTCTGTTATTTTAGTATTTAATATTCCTGATGCTGCTTCAGCTTTCGGGAAAGTCTGTTTTGCCGTACCATGCTGAAGCTGTAACGGCCTGTTTATTAACTCTTCTTTCGGCTTTGTCGGTCCAGGTGCGAAATTCTTTTGCTTAATGTATGTATGCTGTAAATTTGTCATAATCAGAATTGTATGTGGTTTGTGATTACTTTATTGAAGCTAACAATTTGCCCTTCCGGTGTATTTTCGATTCTGAAAGTTGCATCGTAACCAAACGTTTCCTTTATGCCATTTTCTTTCAAAATAATTCTCAGTTTGGCCAGATCCCCTATAATTGTTTGGCATAACATTGCATATTTTTCTTTTGCTGCACTGTCAAGATAGACGCTGGCCCGGTTTAACTTTATCTTTTCTTTGTCTGCTTCTGTAAACATGATTTCCCCGTTTTCGATTGAATAACTATTTAAGTCTATTTTGACATCTGGCTGGTGCGATTGAACCATTGCGATAAGTCCTATGTTTTTTTCTATACTCGTTACAAAATCATGCCAGGGCTTATCCGTTCCTTCCCTCATGTTAATTCGGATCTGTTCGTTTTTTATCCCGGCTTTGTCGAGTTCAGATTCAATCCTGGCAAAATATTTCTGTTTCATCTCTGCCAGATCATTATATTCCAATTGCTGAAAAATCGCAGGTGTAAGTGGCTCTAATTCCAAAGTTTTATAAGATACTGCCATGCCATTATAAAATGATAGTGCGCGGGTATGAATTTCAATAAGATCGTGCAAATAACGAGTATTAATAAAATACGGTTCAGGTTTTTTTTCCTTGTCCCCGACATTTTCTTTTCTCGATGACAGACCGTCTGCGTGGCTCGCAATCAGATTAGATTTTTTGGATTGTAGTGTCATGATATACCTCCTTTATCTGCCCGTCCATCTTGTCTATAACCGGCTTTCAATAATGCCTGAATAACCTGACTTAAGTTATAAATTGCAAAATTTCCCCCCATTGTGTGTGGAATCTTATTTGCAGCCCTCCACATTGAAACACGCATGGGACTGACTTCCAGAATTTCAGCCAGGCAGCGATCTGTAAAAACCGTAAATTCAGGATATTTCTCCGCTGTAACCCATGCTTCATTATCCCAGAAGTATAAAGGTATTGTTAACCGTTTTTCTCTTTCCTTAAACTGTTTTTTCATAATATTTATTTCTGTAAAGGTAGTAAATTATTACTAATGTTTGCAAATATATTGCAATTGACTTATTAACAATGTTCGTTAAAATGTTGTTATTATCTTATTATCAATCTTGTAATACTTTTTAATAGCATTTTCAGCCCTCTGTCTTCATACCAGATGCTTGCCTAAAATATATATTTATCATTTCATTGATTAATTGAGAGTTGCAAGGTTTGTAGCAACATATTGGTTATAGATGATTCTTTCCCTTTCTTCTTTATTCCTTTCCTCCTCTTCCTTATTCTCCTTTATAATACCTTCAATTTCTATTTTGGGTGCAAATCCTACAAAAAAAGTAAGCTCTTCAGTTATTATTTTGTGGACGGCCTCAACATTATTCGTTAATATCCCTGTCATAATAGAATCATGAACCGTTACCGCAATAGTCCCCGGCAATTCTTTATAAATCCTTTTTAAGATCACATCGAGCATTAAATAAGATTCAATCCTTTGCAGTAGAATTGCGAATCTTTTAAAGTTTTGGAATTTGTCCCCTTTCTCATGTCCCCTTACTTTTGAAAATATCCGGTGAACCTTCGGGAATAACTTAATAAATATCTGCCTGGTTTTTTTAATTTTTGGATAATCCCTTATAAATTCCTCTCTCTTTCTTTTTTCCTTTTCTGTAAGCTTATAAATAAATACTTCAGTATCATTTATTGGATTTCTTGGCATCCGATTCCGGGCAAATAAGATCCTTAATACTTGTCTTTTTGTTTCTATTCTGGTAAGGTGCAAACCTTCTTTTGAAAATTCGCTCATTAAATACTCATAAAGCTGGCCGGAAATGACTAAAGAAATATATATTTTAACGTCCTGACTTAGTGATACATTTAAGGTTTGTAGCAACATAGCAAAGGCAGGGTTTTTAGTCATCCATGAAACCTTTCCCGGATCAGTTAATAATATTGTGCTTAAATATGGTTGTGAGTTCTTAATATCAATATTTACAAGGGGTTCGCCATTGATCCTTAAGAACGGCCTTAATCCCTTAGCCATATTTGTAATATTGGAATGAAACCGGCCTGACGTTGTATCAACTGAATAAGAAATATCTTTGTTAATTATTCTGGTTGCTGATCCTAAAACAGAATTATATTGATCTGTTTCCGCTGAATAGGTTGATTCTATAAACTCGTTGAAACCGTCTGTAATAGTTAATTGCTTCAGGTATTTTGTTTGTTCTGAATGTCCCCTGATTGACTTTGCACTCTCTTTTTTTCTGAATGTCTCATGAGCTTTCTCAATCCTTAATATCAGTTTGGCATTATTTAACGGGATTGATTTGTATTTGCTTTGATATTCTGGTGAAAAATTATACAGATAACTGATTTTTTGCTTTTCGCTCGCAATTCCTGACCTTTGAATAATTCCCAGGTGAATAAGTCCTAATAAATATTTGTCGCCTTGTGGAACCAGTTTTTTAATGTATTTCATTTGTAGTTGTGCGGGTTCGACTTCATTTCGCACATGGCAGGCAACTATTGAAATAACTTCCTTCAGGTTATCAATTGAAAATCCTTTAATTCCGGGCCTCATTAAATCTTCAATAGTGTTAAGGCTCTGAAATACTTTTTCAGGTATCAATTGATAATATTTTTTTACCTGATCCATTGTTCTGAATTATTCATTTGTGAAAAACCTTCAAAATTTGCAAACAGCTCAGACCAACTTGCAAACATTTTGCAATAATATCTTTTACGCTTGCTTATATTATAGTGTATCATACTCATATACAGTTGTATAAATACACTAAACAGATTATTAAGCCCTCTGTCATTGAACCATAAACCAGTTAATATTTTCACTTATTCAGGTGTTTTTTTGCAGACTTCGCAAGCCTGTCTGTCATCACGTCACCCGCTTCAGGTGCGGAAATGGTACGTTTTTCCATCCATTCATTTAATGACTTTCTGGAAAATACCAGACGTTTCCCGAATTTTTGATGCGGGATCTCATTAAGCATTGATAATTTATAAACCTGGGATTTGGATGAACCAGTAATCAAACAGGCTTCGTCTAAACTGATCCGATCCTGAGGCGGTTCTTTGGGTTCGACCCTGTGTATTCGTGTTTCTACTTCACACGCAATTAGATTGACTAATTCCTCAACTGAGACGGGTGTTAAAATCATATTTTGCATATTCCATAATTATTAAGAATATGCAAGTATATATATGAAAATGACCGGGGATTAAACAGAGAAAAATCCCTGTTTTAATTAACTGAATAACTGTATATTGGAGTAATAGATAGAGATTAATATCTTTTCAGTTTTCAAATTTATTTAGATAATCAATAACATCAG
>JALNXG010000110.1 GCA_023230485.1 Melioribacteraceae bacterium | reverse complement strand
TCAGTTGGTAGAGCACTTCCTTGGTAAGGAAGAGGTCACCGGTTCAATCCCGGTCATCAGCTCTATTTTTTTTGTTATTGTTTAAGAATTAGGTTAATCATGGCTAAAGCTAAAAATGTAAGACAAATTATTATTTTGGAAAGCACTGCCGGTACAGGCTATCGTTATTCTACTACTAAAAATAAAAGGGAACATCCTGCAAGAGTAGAATATAAAAAATATGATCCTGTAGTTAGAAAACACGTGTCATTTAAAGAAACTAAATAATACGTCAGTGGCTCAATTGGTAGAGCAGCGGTCTCCAAAACCGCAGGTTGGGGGTTCGAGTCCCTCCTGACGTGCTCGTAAACTATTAGACTGAAATTATGAAAGAAAAAATTCAAAATTTTGTAAATGATGTAGTCAAGGAAATGAAAAAAGTTACTTGGCCTACACAAAACGAGCTGAAAGAATCCACTATGGTTGTTATCGTAGTTTGTTTGATTCTTGCAGCTTTTACCTATGTAATTGACATGGGTATCACTACTTTATTACAAGGAATATTCTAAGCTTGGAAAACGAAAAAGGTAAATGGTACGTTGTAAGAACTTTTTCCGGTCACGAGAACAAAGTCAAAACTTTAATCGAAGCTGAATTAAAGGATAGAGAAGATCTCGGTGCTCGGATTTATAATATTCTTGTACCTACCGAAAAAGTTTTTGAAGTGAAAGATGGCAAAAAGAAGACAAAGACGAAAAATTTCTTCCCTGGTTATATTCTTGTTAATGCAGAGCTTGATTCTAAAGTAAAAGATTTTATCTCCAACACTCAATCCGTTATGGGATTCTTAAGCACAGCTCCTCTCCCTCCAGATGAAGTGAAAAGAATTGTTGGAAGAATTTCCCAAGATGAAGATACCGAAAGATCTGATACTATATTTAGGACTGGTGATTTCGTTAAGATTATAGATGGTCCTTTCAATAATTTCTCGGGGGTCATTCAAGAAGTAAATGAAGAGAAAATGAAAATTAAAGTAATGGTTTCGATTTTTGGCAGAAAGACTCCGGTGGAAATCGATTTCGTTCAAGCAGAATTAGAAAAATAAACTACAATAGGTCGTAACATGGCAAAGAAAATTGACAGTTATATTAAATTACAAATACCAGCGGGTGCTGCTAATCCATCTCCTCCGGTAGGTCCTGCACTTGGTCAAAAAGGTGTAAATATCATGGAGTTCTGTAAGCAATTCAACGCTAGAACTTCTGAAAAACAAGGACTAATTATTCCGGTAGTGATTACGGTTTTTTCCGATAAATCATTTACCTTTATTACAAAGACACCACCCGCAGCAATTTTATTAAAGAAGGCAGCTAATACTCAAAAAGGTTCTGCCGAACCTAATAAAATCAAAGTTGCAAAAGTAACCAAAGCTCAAGTTCAGGAAATAGCAACGATAAAGATGCCTGACCTTAATGCTCACGATGTTGAACATGCTATGAGTATGGTTGCTGGTACTGCTCGCTCTATGGGCTTTACAGTAGAAGACTAATTTTATATTAAGAAAATTCTCGGTTTGAAAATGAAAGAGACTAAAAGAACAAAGACATTAAAAAAACAAATAGACGTTCTAAAAGATTATACAGTAATAGATGCTATAAAAGCTTTGAAAGAAGCTTCTAAAGTAAAATTTACTGAATCACTAGATTGCGCTATTAAATTAGGTGTTGATCCTAAGCATGCTGACCAGATGATCAGAGGAACAGTAAGTCTTCCTCACGGTACCGGTAAAAAAGTTACTGTATTGGTGCTTGCAAAAGGTGCTTTAGCAGAAGCTGCTTTACAGGCTGGTGCTGAATATGCCGGTTATGAAGAATACCTCGAAAAAATCAAAAGCGGCTGGACTGATATAGATGTTATTATTGCTGCTCCTGATACAATGGCTGAAGTTGGTAAGTTAGGTAAAGTACTTGGTCCTAAGGGTTTGATGCCAAATCCTAAGAGCGGCACTGTAACTATGGACGTTGCTAAAGCTGTTAAGGAAGTTAAAGCAGGTAAGATTGAGTTCCGTGTTGAAAAAGCTGGTATCGTTCATACTTCTTTAGGAAAACTTGATTTTCCTGTTGAGCAGTTGGTTGATAACGCTAATGCCTTTTTGAATACAATTATAAAAATGAAACCTTCTTCAGCGAAGGGGACATATGTAAAAAGTTTATTTTTATCTTCGACCATGGGTCCGGGACTAAGAATTTCTAAAGATGAAGTAGCAACAGTTTAATTAATAAAGTTTACGCACTCAGTAATAGATTCGCTTCAAGCCCATTGTGCCGAATTAGAATAGTTATGGGAGTAGTATGGAAAAAAGTAAAAAAGTAGAACAATACGAACTGATTAAAGATTTATTTAATAGTTCTACCGGTATATTCCTAACGAATTACAGCGGTATTAATGTCGCAGACATTAATAAATTGCGTGTAAATTTCAGAAAGGAAGGAGTAAATTATAAAGTATTAAAAAATACTTTAGTAAAAAAAGTACTCACAGAGATCGGTGGCTATTCAGAATTGAATGATCAGTTGGTTGGTATGATCGGTATTGCCTTTGTAGGTGATAATGTAACTGCACCTGCAAAAATTATCAAAAAATATTTTGATGAAACCGGTAAATTAGCTTTCAAAGGCTGCTATATTGAATCAGGATTCTACGGACCGGATCAGTTAAATGTCATTGCTTCTATGCCATCTAAACCGGAAATTGTTTCGAGCATTATTAGTAGTATTTCTGCACCAGCTTCAGGTATCGTCGGTGCAATAAATGCTGTAATGCGTGATTTGGTAAGTGTAATCGATCAAATTAGCAAAAAAGAAGCTGCATAATAAAGAATTAGAATTAATAAAGGAGTAAAAAAAGATGTCAGAGAAAATTGTTGAACTTGTTGAGAAAATAAAAGCTCTTACGTTAGTCGAAGCTGCTGAATTAAAAACAGCATTAGAAGAAGAATTTGGCGTTACAGCTGCTGCACCGATGATGATGGCTGCTGCTGGTCCTGCCGCTGCTGCTGCTCCAGTTGAAGAACAGACTGAATTTGATGTTATTCTTCAAGTTGCCGGCGAAAAGAAAATCAACGTTATTAAAGTTGTTAGAGCTCATACGGGTCTTGGCTTAAAAGAAGCTAAAGATTTAGTTGATGGTGCTCCAAAAACTGTTAAAGAAGCTGTTTCGAAAGATGAAGCAGAGAAGATTAGAAAAGAATTAGAAGAATCAGGCGCTACTGTCCAAGTTAAATAATTTATCAGTACACTTCTATATATCTTTAAAAATTACTAAGTGGTAAGAGGGTGAACTCCGTCTTACCACTTTCTTTCGTTTATCCAACGAAAGATGTTAACCCGTTTTTTTAGGAGGTTAGGGTTGGAAAAATCAAAAATCAATAAAGTAAACAATAGAATAACTTTCTCTACTATTAACTCAACAGTTAAAGTACCCGATCTATTGAATATTCAGTTGGAGTCATTTGAAGAATTTCTTCAGTTAAAGACTCCACCCTCAAAAAGGCTTGATGTCGGTCTGCAAAATGTTTTTACAATGAATTTCCCAATTCTCGATAATAAGGAATTCTTTCGTTTAGATTTCCTTGAATATTATGTTGAGAAACCAAGATTTTCAATTGCTGAATGTGAGGAACGCGGTCTTACTTTTGCGGCTCCATTAAAAGCAAAATTACGTCTTTCTACTAAAGACGATGAAACCGGCGAATTTGTTAATTCAGTGGAACAAGAGGTTTATCTCGGCAATCTTCCTTTTATGACAGGAAGAGGTACATTTATTATTAATGGTGCCGAAAGAGTTATTGTAAGTCAATTACATCGCTCTCCGGGTGTTGCTTTTGCACAAACCGTGCATCCAAATGGCACACCAATATATTCCGCTCGAATTATCCCTTTTAGAGGTTCATGGGTAGAATTTGCTACCGATATTAATAATATACTATATGTATATGTAGATCGTAAAAAGAAATTCCCATCTACTACCTTGTTACGAGCTCTTGGATACGAAACTGATGAATCAATTCTTCGTCTTTTCGATTTAATTGATGAAGTTGCTGTTAAGCAATTGAGTAGCGATACTCATTCCGGCAGAATTTCTGCTGAAGACGTAATTGATCTTGAGACAGGTGAAATCTATGTTTCTAAAGATGGCGAACTAACCGAAGAAGTTATTGATAATATCAAAGCTTCCACTTTAGCTAAAGTAAAATTGATTAATGAAGAAACAAGTTACGAACAAGATTTAATAATTAATACGTTACACAAGGATACATCAACTTCTAAAGAAGAAGCTTTGTTTGTAATATATAGACAATTAAGAACCAGCGAAGCTCCTGATATTGAAACCGCTTATGGATTAATTGAAAAATTATTCTTTAACGAAAAAAGATATGACCTAGGCGAAGTTGGTCGTTTTAGGATGAATGATAAATTAGGATTAAACATTCCTGAATCAGTAAAAGTACTTACGATAGAAGATATTATTGCAATTATGAATAACATTATCAAATTAAAAAATGGTAATGTAAACGTTGATGATATTGATCACCTTGGAAATAGAAGAGTAAGAACAGTAGGCGAACAACTTCAACAGCAATATAATGTTGGATTAGCAAGAATGTCTCGTACTATAAAAGAGCGCATGAATATGCGTGATAACGAAAACATGCAGCCACAAGATTTAGTAAATGCACGTACTATTACAAGTGTAATTAATGGATTCTTCGGCACAAATCAATTATCGCAATTCATGGATCAAACAAATCCACTTTCCGAATTAACACATAAAAGAAGAATTTCTGCTTTAGGACCAGGCGGTCTTACAAGAGAGAGAGCCGGTTTTGAAGTTCGTGACGTTCACCATTCGCATTATGGCAGATTATGCCCTATTGAAACTCCCGAAGGTCCGAATATCGGTTTAATTTCTTCACTAACGATATATGCAAAAGTGAATCAATATGGATTCCTTGAAACACCATATAGAAAAGTTAAAGATGGCAAAGTATCTAATAGTATAGATTATTTAAGTGCAGATCAAGAAGATGAATTTACAATTGCACAGGCGAATGCACCAATTACAGATCAAGGTAATTATGTATTAGATAGAGTAAAATGCCGTCATACAGGTGAATTTCCAATTGTTCCTCCATCAGAAGTTCATTATATGGATGTAGCTCCGGCACAGATTGTAAGTGCAGCTGCGGCATTAATTCCATTCCTTGAGCATGATGATGCGAATAGAGCACTCATGGGTTCAAACATGCAGCGTCAAGCTGTTCCACTTTTAGTGCCTGAAGCTCCTATTGTTGGTACGGGTATGGAAGTAAAGATTGCACGTGATTCGAGATCAGTTGTTATTGCTGCTGAAAATGGCTTAGTTGAATTTTCTGATGCAAAAAGAGTAATTGTAAAATACGATTCTGATCCTGAAAGCGATGATGCTTTAGTTAGTTTTGATGATGATAGAAGGGAAGAGTTTATATTAACCAAATTCTCAGGCACTAACCAAGAGACTTGTTTTAATCAGAAACCGATTGTTAAAACTGGTCAAAGAGTTAAAAAAGGTGAAGTATTAGCCGATGGACCTGCAATCGATAAAGGCGAATTAGCACTTGGAAGAAACGTAATGGTTGCTTTCATGCCTTGGAGAGGTTATAACTTTGAGGATGCTATCGTTATTAGTGAAAGAATTGCTGCTAATGACGTATTTACTTCTATTCATATTGAAGAATTTGAGTTGCAAGTAAGAGAAACAAAACGTGGCGAAGAAGAATTAACCCGTGATATTCCGAATGTAAGTGAAGAAGCTACAAAAGACTTAGATGAATATGGTATTGTAAGAGAAGGTGCAGAAGTAAAAGAAGGGGATATACTAATCGGAAAAATTACTCCTAAGGGAGAAACTGATCCGACACCCGAAGAGAAACTTCTAAAAGCGATATTCGGAGATAAAGCCGGTGACGTTAAAGATGCTTCTTTAAAGGCACCTCCGGGATTAAAAGGAACGGTTATTAAAACCCGTTTATTTAGTCGTAAGAAAAAAGATATTGATTCTAAGAAAATTGAGAAAAAACTTTTTGATAACTTGGAAGACAGTTATAATAGCAAAAAAGAAAATCACTATGCTAAACTTGTTACTAAATTAACAAAAATTGCTAGTGGTAAAACTACTACTGGTATTCGTGATTTAGATGGTTCTGTTGTTTTCAGAAGCGGTACTTCATTAAAAGATAATACTTTTTCAGCTATTGAAGACGTTACTAAGTTAGATTACACGCAAGATTGGTTTGATAAAAAGCAATTTAGTGATTTGATAAAGACCTTATATTCTAATTATTTCACAATTTTATCCGATATCGAAGAAGAATTTAAGAGAGAGAGATTAAAAATACAAAGCGGCGATGAATTGCCTCCGGGAATTGTTCAATTAGCAAAAGTTTATGTAGCTAAAAAACGTAAACTTTCTGTTGGCGATAAGATGGCGGGCAGACATGGTAATAAAGGTGTTGTCGCTAAAATTGTTCCGGTTGAAGATATGCCTTATCATGAAGATGGTACTCCTGTTGATATTATACTAAATCCTCTTGGCGTGCCTTCAAGAATGAATCTTGGTCAGCTTTATGAAACAGCCCTCGGTTGGGTTGGCAAAAAGTTAGGTGTAAAATTTGAAACACCAATTTTTGATGGTGCTAAAGTAAGTGATGTAAATGAATGGATCGAAAAAGCTGAGTTATATGAAGGTAGTAAGACTTGGTTAGTTGACGGACGTTCAGGTGAAAGATTCCATCAAAAAGTAACTTGCGGTTATATATATATGCTTAAACTCGGGCACATGGTTGATGATAAGATTCATGCAAGGTCAATAGGACCATATTCTCTAATTACTCAACAGCCATTAGGTGGTAAAGCTCAATTTGGCGGTCAGAGATTCGGAGAAATGGAAGTTTGGGCTCTTGAAGGTTATGGTGCAGCTCACGTTTTACAAGAAATCTTAACGATAAAAAGTGATGATGTATCCGGCAGAGCAAAAACATATGAAGCAATTGTTAAAGGTGAAAACCTTTCGGAACCAAACATTCCGGAAGCCTTTAATGTGTTAATTAAAGAACTTCAAGGTCTCGGTCTTGATATCAAAATTAACTAGTTAAAAGTTAGTCTTAAGGAGACTCTTATGAGATTAAAAGTTCAAGAAAATAGAAT
>JALNXG010000109.1 GCA_023230485.1 Melioribacteraceae bacterium | reverse complement strand
GATATTATTGACAATCCTAATATATTAAACAATGAGGATTTTGAAAAAGACGAAGCTAAAAAAGTATTAAAAAATTCTACATATTTCGTATCTCAACTTAGCTATGAAGTTTTGCCTGTTCATATGATTGATATGGGTGCGATTCAACAATCAAAAGCAGAGGATGGTTCTAATAGTTTTCGCCGCGAATATTGCGCGCAATTTGTTGATGGTAGTGATGGATACTTTTCCGCTAAAAAAATGAAAGAAGCTACGGTGCCACCTAATAGCTACCCGACTACTAAGGTTGCGGCGGACAACGACAATCCCTGTATCCTTGCTATTGACTCAAACTTTTCAAATGCCAAGAACGCAGATTATTTTGCCATGTGTTTATTAGAGTTGGATAAAGACGCAAACGGAAAAGAGATTGCATATTGCGTTCACAACTACCAAAGGGCGGGCGGAAATGTTAGCGACCATATTAAATATTTTTACTATCTACTCACAAGTTTTCCTAATATTAAGATGATTGGAATGGACAGCGCGGGCGGAGATCAGTTTTGCGGTGCAGTAGAAGCATCAGAATTATTTAAAGATTTCCCTAAAAAATTAGGGCTGTTTAATTTTGATTCAGATAAAGAAGGTAACGATTGGATCGCAATGCTGGACGAAGCAAAAAGAGAATATAATCCAGACACGGGAAACATTATGATGAAACAATATTTCACATCTAAATGGATTCTTCGCGCTAATGAATATTTAGTTAGTTGTATTGAGCATAAAAATTTATGGTTTGCGTCGGCAGCTTCGGCACATGATAATGCTTTCAATACCATTATGAATTCTAACATCCCATTGGATTTAGTATTCGGTCAAAAAAACTTAGATGTTGCGGATGATCCCGATGATCCTGATGCCACACAAAAAATGGGCAATGGAGACTTTATTGAATGGCAAGATTATTTAATTGAAGACGTTAAAAACCAATGTTCAAGAATTTCGCCGCAAGGGGGCGGGCCGTCCGGTATTCCCCGTTTTGATTTGCCCGCGAATATTAAACGCAGTTCTTCTAACAAAAAAATTCGTAAAGATAACTATTCTGCATTACTTATTGCAAATTGGTGTGCTAAAATCTACCAAGACCTAAAAGATCCTAATAAAACTCGCTTAAACCGTTATCAAGACTTCGGATTTTGCGCTCCCATCGTCGCCGCCAAGTATTAAACGCAAAAATAACCACTAAACCCCTAAAATGTAGTGTAATCTAACAAAAGGAAAAAGATAAAATGGCAAGGAAAAAGGTCAATATTAGCACGGCAGAAGTTTTACCAAAAAATGAAGTAAAATCCAAATATGGTAAAGATATTCATTTTGCTGTAGCGTCAGAAATTAATGAAGTTAAGGGTAGTGCTTCCGTGCCATCTACAAGTTCTTCTATGCGCGGAAATGTGGCGGCGGTAATTCCCCCGACAGTTCAATACGCGAACATATTTTTAAATTCTGTAACTCCTTATCCATACGGAACTTCCGCTTCGTATAATGGAGGCGCGGGGGGCGCTGGTTACGGATACAACAATGGGGCGCTAGGAATCTGGCCATCAGCCGCCATACAGGTTGTTCAAGCTGCCTACACTAGCGTTCCTAAGATTACTACCACAATTAATTTACTTACTGAATTATGTGTAGGAGATTTAATTTTTAAGGGAGGAACAACTCAATCACGTTCTTTTTTTAGTAATTGGTTAGAAAAACTTAATTCTTTTGATCTTCAAAGTCAATTTTTCTTGGAGTATTGGCGTTCGGGCAGCATTTATTACTACAAACTTGACACAACACTGAACAAAAACACAGTTAAAGAATTTAATCAGGCGTTCGCGGCCAATGTTGAATCTGGCAAAAAACTAACTATTAAGTATCTACTACTAAACCCCTCATCTATATTTGTCTATGGCGGCAGTGCATTTTGGAATCCTACATACTATAAGGTATTAAATGCTTATGAATTGTCCGCGCTATTTAATAATCCTTCTGTTTCTGATACTAAATTAATTGAACAAGTGCCGGAATTAAAAAAAGTCGTTGATCAATATAAAAAAGGTAAAAAGAATAATTATGGAAATCCTACAGGAACTATGGTAGTTAATTTGCCACTATCTCCTGAAAAAGTTGTTGCTGTTAGTATTCACCGTCAAGACTATGAAGGTTGCGCGGTTCCTATGTTCTATAATTTGATGCCATTACTGGAACAAAAGATGGAGTATTTTAAAATCGACATGGCCATCAATAGGCAAATCCTTCAGGCTAAACTACTTGTGACGGCAGGTGATGCCGAGCTAGGCAGCCCGAGCCCAAAGCAGATCGCGGCCCTTCAAGAAGTATTTAATTCAAATTCTGTTCTTCAGGTTGTTGTTGGTGACTATACGATGAAGGGGGAATGGCTAGTTCCTAATGTCGGTGAATTATTTTCTCCAACCAAATACCAAGCCCTTGAAGACGAGATCCGAGAAGGTTTAAACAATGTATTATTAGGTAAAGAAACTTATAGTTCTGCCAGTATTAAAACAGATGTATTTATTCAAAGATTAGAATATGCCCGCAACTTATTTTTGAATCAATTTCTTATTCCGCAAATGGAAGATATTGCAGGTAATTTTGGGTTTAAAGACATTCCTAAAGTTGAGTTCGTCCCATTGCAAATTAAGGAGAGGGCAACTAGGGAGCGCGTGTTGACTCAAATGGCACAACTTGGACTATTAACCGACGAAGAACTTATTACCGCCCTCGAAACTAATGTTTTACCCACAAAGTCAGAAAGTGTTAAAAATCAAACTGAATACAAAGAACTTAGGGATAAGGGGCTCTATCAACCTTTAGTTGGTGGCCCGAAAGAGGGAGATATGGCCGGGGGCAGACCTGCGGGGGCAAAAGCCCCGCAAACTACTAAGAAAATTTCTACGCCGGGGACGGTTGGCGCAGCAGTGACATCATCCGCCGCTACCTTAAAAGAAGCATTTTCCTCTGCTATCATGCTAGAAAAGAATGTAGAAACACAAGTTAAGAAGAAATATAATCTTAAAAAACTCAATAATCAACAAAGGGAGCTTGTTGCTAATCTTTCTGAGCAAATCATTATTAACGAAAAGCAATCTGATTGGCCGAATAAAGTTGATGAGTATATGGATTTGAATCGTAAACCTACGAGGACTCCAGTTTTGGAAGATATTACTCAATTAGCGGCAGATTTTGGTATCCCACCTTATTCAGCAGCGTTGTTTTATCACTCACTAAGAGAAGTAAAAGATTAATTGTTACAATTTCGTAACAAAAAAATTTAGCATTTTCCTAATCTAATGGTGTAAAATGATGCATGGTTCCATTAGACTTTGCATTTTTCGCCGATAAGCCCGTAGTCTGGCTCAGACTCAAGAGCGTTTTAACAGAAAATGCTTTTATAACCGAATTTAATAAATCAGGCTTAGTATCATTTGATGTTTTTTATCCTTATGATTATTTAATGGATATTGCAGAATGGTCCGAAGACAGGGTAACTTGGAACGAATTTTATACAATTTAATTAATTTATATGTATATGAAGGGAGATGTTCATGTAGATCATATTATTCCGTGCAAAATTTGGGATTTGACTCGCGAGGGCCAGCAAAGGCGTTGTTTCCATTATACGAATTTGGCTTTTATGTGGGGAGATGACAACGTTGCAAAGAACGATAAAATTTTGTATCATGGTAAGTTAATTAGCGCTAGTAGTTTGAACAAATTTCAAAGGCAAGAGATCATTGATGCAATTCCCATTCCACCCGATCTTGAACTTAAAACACATTATTTAGAACATTCTACAGCGTTAATGCTGCCCATTGCCGGAACAATTAAACCCTTTATTTTAGTGTAATTATTGATTATGCCGCAAAATACTTTGAAATTAAAACAATTGGATTTAGTTCAATTATCTGGTTATATCACGGGTGTTGGTAATGTATATTATTTGCCCGTCGCAAGCGGTATTTATCTTGAGGGACTTATCACGGGCGCGGCCAGCGGATCGTTCCTACAAGTTTCTGGCTCCCAATACATTATTAACCCCGATTTGTCTGGAATCGGCGGCTTACAAGTCATTAGAAGTGGCAATAGCACCATTTTATTTAGCGGAGCACCTAATACTTCCGGCGATTTAACCGGCGCGTTCTATCCTCTCTACGCCAACCCATCTAATTATGTCACGAGCGGAGACATTACTAACACAAGTGGCGTATTATCTGGCCAAATTCATTCAACGGGAGAATCCTTACTCGCCCTTATTAACGCTGTCTCGGGGCAATCTCCCCTTAATGTAGTTTATACAACCGGCAATCAAACCATTTCCGGACAAAAAAACTTTGTTGATTTAATCGCTTTTAATGGGACTAGACCATTTTTAGCTAGCGGATTTTCAATGCCCACAATTATTTTAGATAATAACGGATATTTCTATGATTACATTGTGGATTTAGGAATAAATTTACAATCAGGGTATTTGTCTCGGGTATATGGCATACCAAATTTAAGTTGGAAAAATCAACAATTGTCGGGCAATTGGTCAACCAACACCTTTCCTTCATTAAGTGGTCATTTAATCAACAAAGGTTATCTCGACAGCGTAAGCGGAGCGTTCGGAGCCAATACCGGCGTTTTAACAGGCTCTTTTTACCCCCTCAATTCCAATCCGTCCGGCTACATTATCCCCGCAGAAACCGGGCAGTTCGTTTCAATTGCTCAAACAGGTCAATTTGTTTCAACTAGCGCAACCGGAAATTTTATTACTACTGCTCAAACGGGAGCGTTTTATTCTATTAATAATCCAAGCGGTTATACAATTTTATCTAATTTACGTTCTACTTGGGTAAATTTATCCTGTTCTACAATAACAAATTGGACGACTAACCCATTAACCTTTGAAGATAAAGCAAAACTTGCACTAAGCGGAACTTCTACATTAAATATTAGTGGTCTATATGATGGATGGATGGGAGTGCTTCAAACGGTACAGTCTGGCAGCGGTTTTAATTTATTATTACCCTCTGGAACCAAAGTTGCCAATAATGGATCGGGTATCGTTTATTTAACAACGGGGATTTCGGGGGCCATTGACACGATTAGTTTTGCTTATGATGGCACGAATTTATTTGCCAATATCGGCAATAGGTGGACATAATGAGTTATTTTATTAATAGCGTTCAAGAACAGTCGCCCGTTTTAAATGGATTGATTGGTTGGTGGAAAATGGACGAAGGAACCGGACTAACGACTAAAGATTCCTCTATCTTAGGCAATAATGGCACGTTAACTAATATGCCAGTGTGGGTGGGAGGAAAACTCGCTGGGCATTCTTTAAATTTTAATGGAAGTAATAATTATGTAGATATAGGTGCTGGGAAATTGAAAGCTTTTGCGACGATTACTATCACCGCTTGGGTAAATTTAACCGGTATTGGAACGACTGATAATTTAGGAATTTTTGTCAGTGATGCTGTTTCTGCGCCCTATAACGGATATTCTGTGTATATTAGAAAATCAGATGGCGCAATAGGAAAATATTTTAGCAATTTTATCTATTCAACAATTAATAAAATTTCTTTTAATGTATGGTCTTTTATAGCCGTTTCATTATTAATTAATGCTTCTGGAAATATAAACGTTAGTAAAAATGGTGCGGCGTGGGAAACAATCTTTTCTGGGGATACTTCTTTAATGAATAGCACCGTATCCACCAATATCTCAAATATTGGGAGGTGGTCAGGGGGGCCAACATTATACTCAAGGAATGATTGATGATGTAAGAATATATAATAGAATACTTGATCAAGGAGAATTAGCAATATTATACAATGCATGGGCATAAGGTGGATATTACTTGGAGATTCTCGTGTAATATTAACTAATATGAAAAAGTCATTTCTATTAATTATTGCTATATTATATGTGAGTGGTTGCGGCGTTTATTATTCTACTAAGGATAGTCAGACTATTTCGCGCGGGGTTTACGCGGCCTCTTCCGCCACCGACAATTCACGATTTGATTTGACCAAAAAGTATCTTGACGAAACAAAAAAAGTAATCGTTCCACCAAAGAAACCCATCAAAATAACGCAGATTTCCCAAACGAAAACAGACGCGAAAGGTGTTAAAACTAAAGAAGTTGTGACAATTCTGCCCGAAACCGCGCGGGGTGACGTTGTTAAAGTAAACTCGGCGGAATTCACGGCGCTTTTGAAAGATCGGGACGCTAAAAAAGCCTATGAGCAGGGAGAATTGGGTTGGAAACATTTCGGCGATGAAGTTGGAGAACAATTGCGGAAAGATGCAGCTAATCAAATTAAGAAAGATGAATTGATTAAGAAACAAATTGATCAGATTAAATCTTTGAAGTGGTATCGTAACATAATTTGGGGCGCGTGTTCGATTGTTGGTTTGCTAATTATTGGGTATATCTTGTTAGTTGTTCTTAAAATAGGAGCGCGGGCGGCGTTATGAAAAACTTAATCATTAAACTATGGAATCATGTATGTTTTTGGTCAGAGAATTATATTATCATTCCTTTATATTTACTTGCTATTGTTAGTTCGGCGTATTTATTTAAATTTGTAACCGGTTATAGTTCCACGGAAGATATTGGCGCGATAATCGGTTGGCTTACGCAATCTCTTGGCGTTGTGCTAGTTATGAGCTTAACTGGTTTTTGTCAATACCTTCTTTATGGTTATAGAAACAAAGATAACAAAGGTCCATTATCAGGGGACATTCACGATTCATGCGTTACTTCATTTTTATTAGTCTTATTTTCTGTTTTAGTTTTTGGACTCCTCAAGTAAACGGTGCTTTATTTGATTTACCGAAAGTAGATGGACTAAGTGCTGCCGGAAGGCAATTAGTTTACGATTTCGAGGTGGGCGGCGGCGAACCATATTACAATAAGTTTTTGCAAAGGATTTCGTGGCCGGGGGCGGCTAGCGGTGCGACGGGCGGGATTGGTTATGATTTTGCGTATAGTTCCCCCCAAAACATTAGGAAAGATTGGGTAAATTTACCGGATAGTTATTTGAATAGGTTAGTAACCGCCTCGGGTAAAACAGGCTTATCGGGAAAAATCAAAGCAAAAGAATTAAATGATATACTAATTAAGTGGAAATTAGCGGAAGAAGTATTTGATAATGTTACCGTCGCACGTTATTGGCAATTATGCGAAAGAACTTGGCCGGGATTCAATGAATTAGATGAAAATGTTCAATCGGTGCTATGGAGTCTTACGTATAATCGGGGCGGCAGTTTGGCGGGACCGTCACGTATAGAAATGCGCGAAATTGCAAGATTGACCCCGAAAAAAGATTACAAAGGTATAGCGATTCAGATTAAAAAGATGAAACGGTTATGGGAAGGTAAAGGGATGCAGGGTTTACTCGATAGGAGAGACGCG
>JALNXG010000108.1 GCA_023230485.1 Melioribacteraceae bacterium | reverse complement strand
TACCGGAGACCGGAATACCGGAGACCGGAATACCGGAGACCGGAATACCGGAGACCGGAATACCGGATACAGGAATACCGGAGACCGGAATACCGGAGACCGGAATACCGGAGACAGGAATACCGGAGACCGGAATACCGGAGACCGGAATACCGGAGACTGGAATACCGGAGACCGGAATACCGGAGACCGGAATACCGGATACAGTAATACCGGATACAGGAATACCGGAGACCGGAATACCGGAGACCGGAATACCGGAGACTGGAATACCGGAGACCGGAATACCGGATTCTTAAATACTATCGAATCGCCTTTATATATTTTCAACAAAAAAACAAACATAAAGAGAGAGGGTATTAAGTTTCCTGATTATTTTTATTTTGATTTTAAAGAATGGGTTTGGTTGTCGCAAATGACAGATGAAGAAAAAGAAAAATACCCAAGCGCTAAAACATGTGACGGGTATTTAAAAGAAATATCTTACAAAGAAGCATGGCAAAAATCATTTGAAAATGCAAGTCAAAAAGAAATTGAACAAACTCGACAATTGCCTAATTTTGACCCGCAAATATTCTTTAAAATTTCAGGTATTGATTACTTTTTAAAAAATAAATAATGAAGCAATCAACCATTATCTGGATCGCAGTTATCGTACTTATATTCACCCATTTTTGCACATGGCTATGGGGGTATACTGTACATACTTGCCAGAAACCTACTTACATAGATTCTCCAATTTACAAGCCTAAGCCAGATAGCGCAAACTTAGCCTTAATCGAAAGGCTAACCCATGAACGCGACTCACTAAAAAACATCAAACCTAAACAAATAATTCATGAAAAACTTATTTATTATCATAATCTTAACAAACACTCTTTGTGCGATTCAGTTACAAAGCACTTCGGCACAGGATTCGACATGCTGTAGTATCGATTCGGTTACTTTGAAAAACATCCTTGCATATAAGGACTATTGCAAAGAAACTACTTTAAACCTGATGCGAATCATTGAATTTAATGATTCAATTTATACAGCTAAACTGGTCGGGAAAGATCAAGAACTCGCATACGATAGCCTTGTTTTATATTCGCAACGCCAAACAATCCACGAGCTCACCCCTTTACTTTCCGAAAATAAACGCCTGAAACGGGATGCAAAAATAGGTTGGGGGGCTGCAATAGTAAGCATTGGAACTTTGATATTAAGTATAATTTTTAAATAACCATGATAGAAACAAAATTTAAAGTGCTTATACACACAGGAGAATATGTTGATTCAAGCCTACTTGAAAAAGGTATTTACTCAACAAGCAGACCAACTTTGTACGGTAAAGATGCTACAATTGAAGAGTTAGAAAAACGAGGTAGAACAATGAAGGATATAACAGGAGAATTGTTTTTATCTGAAAAATACTTTGAAAATCTACGATTATGCAAATTGGTTGATGCGACTTTGGTCACATTTATTTAGTATCAATTGGAATAACGATTTTAAATATAATATTTTAGTTATGGATTTAGACAAATTTTATAATCAAAAATACATAGGCCATTGGGCCGAAAAATTGCAAGTTGGAGATAGATGCAAAGCAACTATTCGCCATAAAATATATGGTTCAAAAAACCTTCATAATATAGAAATTATAGTAATTGAAAATTTACAATCAAAAAAAGAGATTGTTGGTTTTTTTGATAATCAAAAAAAACACATACCATATAATGAATTATCAAAATAATCATTCAATAAGGCTGATTAATCCCCTTCTCACCTGTGAAGGCCGGAAGGTTTAAAAACTAAAACTATGAAAAATAAAAACGAAGAAATTAAGTCAATAGTCGACCAACTCGAACCAGGAGAAAAAGTCCTTTTCATGCCTGAAAAATTACGACTGTTCAACGGGTATAGAATTCATCTGCAAAAGATGAGTAGTAAGACGTTTGAAATTACAGAAAACTCACTTAAAAGATTAAGATAATGGAAGCAATTGCATATAATGCCGATTATTCTAATATGATAACATTTGCGATCATTTGCGCTGTTGTCTGGCTGTGTTTATTTTTTGCATATAGAATGGTATTGCGCAATGAAAAACGCCGGCGAAACGAGTTTAAATTTGATGATCCGGGGGATTTTTATCATGGTGATATTTATAAAAAATAACAGTGGTATTTTCTTAACATTATATATAACGTGTTAGTGGCTGCCCTTATTTAATTATTAACTTAAAAACTTAAATAACAATTATATATGAAAGCAATAACGGATAAAATTATCGAAAAACTACAATCGCTTATCATTGAGCCGAATTCTGAATTTGGGAAAGGGATACAGCAGGCAATTAATGTCATTGAACGGGAAGAAAAACAAGCAGAATTTGAAGAAATAGCACGAATAATGATGAAACATTTAGGGCAAGGAGAAAAATATCATCCTCATTATACAGTGATAATCACCAATTCAACAGCGGAATTAGTGGAAGGTGTTCGTTCTGTTGGTCATGTAATGGACTATATACCTGATTAAATACCTATAGATGCAATAAGTGTGATAAAATTTACCAATTGCGTCCTAAAAATAACGACTAACTATGACAAAAGTCATTGTTCATTATTTTAAATCTGCCTTACTTTACTGAAACAAAACACAAGCCATGTTACAAAATATTAGAACTAAATTAGAACTTGCCGAAATCTTAATGAACGATGCACAGCTTTACGACTCTAACCAAAAGGCTATCGAATCACTCAGCGAAACATTTAGAGATAAGGTACTCGAAAGAATGTGCGCTAAAACTGACGCTTATTTTATCCGGGCATTTCGCAACCGGAATTATGATATTAAATTAGTTGTAAGTGGTAAATTTTTAATTCAATAATTATGAGAGAAATTAAATTTAGCGCACGACGAATTACAGGCGAATGGATTTATGGAAGCCTTATAATTTTTGGACAAAGAACATTTATTTATCCACCAAATGGAAGCCAAGAAGATTACCATTTTTATGGATACGAGGTGTTACCTAAGACTGTTGTACAATTTACAGGATTAAATGATAAAAATGGTATGTCAATTTATGAAGGTCATATACTTTCTGAAAAATGGAAATGTGAAGTTTACCAAAATGATGAAGGTACGTTTATGGTCAAATTTCATACAAATCCTGATTGGAATTCCCCTATGAGCTTAAAAAAATATCTATATGACAGAGAAATTGCCGGAACGTCTGATAGGGATAATATCATAATAGGCAATATTCATGAAAATCCAGAACTATTAAACCAATAGCCATGCCGTACACAGGAAATCAAATGATCGACTGCACTCTCCCCGACTGGTTCGACGGTCGCACGGGTGAAGACGAACCGGAATATGATGAGTATGAACCGGAACAGGAAATAAAAGATAATGAATAAACATGGAAAACTTTATTAAAAAAATAGACTACGAAATTAAGAAGGATTCCAATGAGGTCTATCATTCTAAAAAGGAATTCATTTCTGCAAGTGGCTTAAAACTTATAAAACAAAGCCCTTTGCATTTCATCGAACACGAGCAAACTGAAACCGATGCAATGTTTTTCGGCTCCGCTTACCATACATTTATTCTTGAAAACGAACTATTTGAAAGTGAATATTTTGTTTTTGATGAAACTAATATTTTGGATATCCTGAAAGGTGAAGGGTCGCAAAAACCTAGAGGAACTAATAAGTATAAAGAATGGTACAACGAGCAAATGAATGAAGCCGCCGGGAAAATTATGATTGAATTACCTATGTATAATCTTTTAAAATCGATGCGCAATCGATTAATGAAGCATAAGTACGTTAAATCATTATTTTCGGACGGTGAGGCTGAAATGTCTGTTTATTGTGAGCTTGAAATTTTCACAGGTCAAAAGTTAAAAGTTAAAATACGCCCGGACTACATGAAACAAAAAAAGCATATTATTTCAGATTTAAAGACTTGCGTTTCCGCTTCAACAATTGATTTCCCTCGCCATGCTGCTGATTTTGATTATCATATTCAGGCCGCTTTATATCACGATATTATGAGTGCTGTTGAAGGTAAGGGTTTTGGATGGTTTTTCTTTTTCATTGCTCAGGAAAAAACAAAGCCTTTTGCATTTAATATCTTTGAAAGTAGCCCGCAGTTTTTAGGACAAGGGCGCTATGAGTATGAAGCATTATTGCAACTATATGCCTATTGTCAGGAAAATAATACATGGCCGGGGTATCAATGTTTCACCGAGAATAGATTTGGTGTGAATGAATTGAATTTACCGCCATACTTTGTAAGAGAAATAAATTGGTTTAATCATAAATTTTAAGTAATGGAAAATTTACCCGCAAAACAGGTATTTAACCTGCCAAAATTGAAAGACATAATTGATAGTGATGTTATGAAGTTGGAAGAAATAAACGACCTTAACATCTTATTGAATCAGCAACCGCCTGATAAATGGTTAAAATCACATCCTTATGTTAAAGGGTTAAAGTATATCCCGATTGAACGCGTAGAATACCTTTTAACTAGGTTATTTTTTCGCTGGAAAGTAGAAATTAAAAATACTCAGTTAATAGGTAACTCGGTAGTCGTCGAAGTACGTTTACATTATTTCAACCCAGTTTTAAATGAATGGGAATGGCAGGACGGAGTTGGAGCTTCACCACTTCAAACAGATTCTGGAGCTGGCTCAATTGAATTCAATAAATTAAAATCCGGTGCCGTTATGATGGCTGCACCTGCTGCAAAAAGTTATGCCGTAAAGGATGCTGCCGAGCAAATCGGAGCTATATTTGGCAAAAACCTCAACCGAGCCGACAAAGCAAATTACGATTCATTGGCTGATAATCCTGCTATCAAAACAAAAGAAGAAAAATTAACAGAACTTTTTGAACAAACTAATCCTTAAAAAATGAAAAACAACTACTCAGGTCAAATCGAATTGACAAAATTAAAATCTGTCATTCTTGAAAAAAAGGGTCAAACTGGAATGATCCGTGGTATATTTATTCCTATCGAGCAAAACTTTCTTAAAGAATTTATGCCCGGCCGTGTTGCGCTCAACATTTCAATTGTCGTACATGAAGAAAAAGATAAGTACGATAACGACGGCTTTATTGGTCAAAAAGTAGATTCAGAAACTTACAAGGCCGCAACTGATCCACAAAAGGAAGAGTTTAAAAAACTACCTATTTTGGGTAATTTTAGAAGCTTTGCGCCACAGGAAAATAGCGAACCGGCTCCGGTGATTAATGATGAAGCGGACGACCTTCCGTTCTAGTAACTTACTTTAAATCAAATAATTATGAATAGTTACCAAGCAACACTCAAGAAAACCGGCTTCCAGGATTCTAAATTTGACATGCTAAAGAATAACATTTCTGAAGCCGCTCTGGTTGCCGAAAAGATAGGTAAAGAAAATAACTGCGATTCGGTTGAAGTAAAGAACAACCAGTTGCACAAAGGAACCGAAGATTATATTTTAAAAACAAAACTAAAATAAACACTATGAACGAATCATTAAAATCAGAAATAGACATCAATTCATTTGCTAAAAATTTAGCGCAAGGAAATGATTTTCAACAATCTTCTTTTATTAATAAATTTGCTTTAGAATTAAAAGTATTTTGCAATGACAAAAGTTTAACAGGCTTACAGCCCTGCAACATCGCTGAAAAATTGGATTCTAACGGAATTAATCTTATTAAAAGTCTCAATGAATTTATAAAATTAAGAGAAGAATGCAAGCCGAAATAAGTAAAGACCCGAAAGACTTTAACAGAATAGTAATCCTTGCCGCAACGGTGGGGATTATTATCGTTTTAATTGTTCAAAAATTATTCTTGTAATGGAATTCTTTGCTCAAATATCGAACCGTAAATTATTACCTGAATACGAAAGCGACAATGAACAAATCGCTAAGTTAAAATCAGGAACGACTTATAAATTCGTAGTTACTTCACCACGGAACATTAAATTCCATCGCCTGTTTTTTGCCCTTGTAAATCTTTGCTATGAAAACCAATCAAAATATACAAGTGCAGATGATCTAAGGGCGGTATTGACAATGAAGGCAGGATATTATAAGATAATACGAACCGATAAAGGAGCGATCTATTTACCTGAATCTATCTCTTTTGCTTCGATGGATGAACTGAAATTTAAAGAAGTTTATTCGAAAGTTTTGGATGAGGTTGTAAAAATGATCGGGTCGACCAGTGAAGAAATTGAAAAAGAATTGATTAATTTTTTCTAACCTGACAAAAGTCATTGATTTATAAATACCGATTAATTACTTTCACATAAAACTAAAACTTATGAATAGAAAATTAAAAATATATAGATGCGAATTTGAGGGTATGTATCCGGTAGGAAACTGCTTAGTTTTGGCTGCTTATAACCAAGAGCAAGCTGAAGAAATGGCACGAAAAACTATAACCCATACAACCGAGATAGTAGTAAATGAATTGGCATTAAAAGAACCTCAAGTCATCGAATATTTATCAGGCGACTATTAATTTAAAATCATGAACAAAACAATTGAATTTGCAATTTACTTAACTGGTAAGGATCGAAAAACTGTAGTAAGAAAGTACCTAGATTGGAGAAATAATTTACCCCAAAAGACAAGCAAGGTTAAACGATCTAAAATAACCGGAATAAACTTACTTGACCAGGCGTTAAAATCAAATGGATGCGAAATTTGCCCCAATTGTGGTAAATATAAAACCCTACAGGGTAATGGAATTATACATCAACTTTGCGAATGCGGAATTAACTCACAAAAATAATTATAAAATGAAATTCCTAAAAACAATCAAAACCGAATGGGATGCAACTGATAAGATCGGATGCCTCGCCTGTATTATTATAGCGACATTAGCAATAACATTACTCGTTGCAATAATAATTATGACTATTAAGCTTATTTAAATGAAACCTCGAACCCTTACTCCATCCCAATATGCTGTTTACTCAAAGTACTACGGCGATAGAATTATAAAAATATGTAACGAATCAATTATAAAAAATGAAAACAACAGACAAAGCACAGGCACAAAAAGAACTTGACGAAATTAAAAACAGAGTCAAAGAACTTGAAAAAATAATTAACGCTCCGGAAGTTGATAAAAACAAAGAGATGTCCGATTTTCTTTTCGAAATGTTTAATAAATGTGAACAGAGATTTACTGGTGAAAAAGAATTTACTTTTTATAAAGGAAAAGAATGGATTTATCAGCAGGATTACAAAAATGGTCGTTTGTGGGTTAGGTATCCTCTTGTTTGGCAAGTTTTTGAAGAAAAATTTGAACTTAACTATCAACAAATCAAAGATTTTATTACTAGTTGGATAGAAACCAATACCGAATGGAAGGGATTAACACCAATGTATTTATATATTCTTTCAGTTCCTTAGATAGAAACCAATACCGAATGGAAGGGATTAACACC
>JALNXG010000107.1 GCA_023230485.1 Melioribacteraceae bacterium | reverse complement strand
GGGTATTAGGACTACAATCTTTTTCAAAGGTTGCCCTCTTACCTGTTGGTGGTGTCATAATCCCGAAAGCCAAAGAAAGCTTCCCGAAGAATTTTCCGGCTGTAATCTTCGATGGAATTTCTCACCAGATGAAAATGAAAAAGATATAATCGGTTCATCAGCATCCGTTAAAGATATTATGGATGTTATAATTAAAGATATTCCATTTTATGATCAATCCAAAGGAGGAGTAACTTTCTCCGGGGGTGAACCGCTTCTTCAACACGAATTTCTAACTTCCCTTTTAATCGAATGCCGCAAACACGATATCCATACAGCCATTGATACGAGCGGTTACGCCGATATTTCCATTATTAAAAATATTGCCGAATACGCCGATCTTTTTCTCTACGACTTAAAATTAATTAACGATAAACTCCATACAGATTATTCGGGAGTTTCTAATAAAATAATTCTGGATAATCTTTCTTATCTTACCGGATTAGGGAAGAAAGTAATTATTAGAGTTCCTATTATTCCGGGTATTACATCGACAGATGAGAATATAAATAGTATTTTAGATTATATCTCGGGTTTGAAAAATATCGAAGGAATCTCACTTCTTCCATTTCACAAAACCGGATTTACCAAATATGAAAACATGAATAAAATAAATAAGCTGCCATTAATAGAACCGCCGAGTGAGGAATATATGATTGAGCTAAAAAATCAATTCACAAAAGCGGGCTTTAATACAGGCATCGGAGGATAAAAGAAAAATCACAATGAATGAAAGGATAAAAAAACTTCGTACTCAATCCCTTGATGCAGTTCCATATCTTTCGCATGAAAGGGCAAAACTATTAACCGAGTTTTACAGTTCAAATGATATTGCAAAATATTCATTGCCCGTTACACGTGCACTATCATTTAAGTACCTCCTTGAAAATAAAGAGCTTTGCATCAATGATGGTGAGCTAATTGTCGGCGAAAGAGGTCCCGAACCTAAAGCCACACCCACTTATCCCGAGCTTTGCGTTCATAGTGTAAAAGATTTAGAGATTTTAAATAATCGTGAAAAAGTTTCTTTCAAAGTAAGTATGGAAACTCAAGGAATTTTTATCTCTGATATTTTTCCATTTTGGGAAGGCAAATCGATTCGTGATAAAATATTAGCAGAGACCGATCTCGATTGGCGTGATGCTTATAAAGCCGGAATCTTTACAGAATTTATGGAGCAGCGCGCACCCGGTCATACTGTACTTGATGATAAAATTTATAAAAAAGGAATGAACGAATTTAAAGCCGAAATTGAAGAAGAGATAAAAAATCTTGATTTCTTTAATGACCCCGAAGCATTAAGCAAGAGAGAAGAGCTAAAAGCAATGCACATCGCCGCAGATGCTATAATAGCTTATGCAAATCGATATGCAAATAAATTAACGGAAGCCGCTTATTCTGAAAATGATAACGTAAGAAAAAATGAATTAGAAACACTCGCCGGAATATGCAGCAGAGTACCCGCAGCAGCTCCGCAAACATTTTGGGAAGCTCTTCAATATTATTGGTTTATTCATCTCGGTGTAATTACTGAACTTAATACTTGGGATTCATTCAATCCCGGAAGATTGGATCGGCATCTTTATCCATTTTATAAACGTGATTTAGAAAGTGGACTTCTAACCGAAGACTCCGCAAAAGAATTACTCCAATCATTCTGGATAAAATTTAATAATCAGCCCGCTCCTCCTAAAGTTGGAGTAACGGCTCAAGAGAGTAATACTTATACCGATTTCTGTTTAATAAATGTTGGTGGAGTAAACGAGAAGGGTGAAGATGCTGTTAATGATCTTACTTATGTTATTCTTGATGTAATCGAAGAGATGCGTTTATTACAGCCAAGCTCGATGGTTCAGATAAGCAAGAAAAATCCCGATCGATTAGTCAAGCGTGCTCTTAAGATAATAAAGACGGGCTTCGGACAGCCATCGCTATTTAATACAGATGCAATTATTCAAGAACTTGTGCGACAAGGTAAATCGATTACCGATGCCCGCAATGGCGGAGCAAGCGGCTGCGTGGAATCAGGTGCTTTCGGTAAAGAAGCTTATATCCTCACCGGTTATTTTAATCTTCCAAAAATTTTAGAACTAACCCTAAATAATGGTTACGATAATAGAACCGAAAAACAGCTTGGACTTCACACAGGTAATGCAGAAAGTTTTGAATCATTCGATCAATTATTAGAAGCATTCAAAAAACAGGTTCATCATTTCCTTGATATAAAAATTAAAGGCAATTTAATAATCGAAAAAATATTTGCCGATTATATGCCCGCACCCTTTATGTCAATCTTAGTAGATGATTGTATCAAGAAAGGAAAAGATTATAATGCAGGCGGTGCAAGATATAATTCATCATATATTCAAGGTGTCGGTCTCGGCTCTGTTACTGATTCACTTTCTTCACTTAAATATAATGTCTTCGATAAGAAAAAATATTCGATGAAAGAAGTAAGCGAAGCGCTCAAAAATAATTTTGCTTACTCATCCGAAATGCGCGAAGAATTTTTATTCAAGACTCCCAAATATGGAAATGATGATGATTATGCAGATGATATATTAAGGGAAGTTTTTGAAATCTATTATTCAGGAATTGACGGAAGAAAAAATATTAAAGGCGGAGAGTTTAGAGTAAATCTTTTGCCTACTACATGCCATGTTTATTTCGGAAGCGTTACAAGTGCTCTCCCGGATGGTAGATTCGCTTGCGAACCATTAAGCGAAGGAATATCCCCTGTTCAAGGTGCTGATATTCACGGTCCGACTGCAGTAATCAAATCCGCGGCTAAGATTGATCATCTTCGCACAGGTGGCACATTACTTAATCAAAAATTCACACCGCAAATTTTCGATCGAGAAGAGAATCTCGATAAACTTGTTTCATTAATCAGAACTTATTTTAGTATGGATGGGCATCATATTCAATTCAATGTAGTGGATGCAGAAATTTTACGAAAAGCACAGGAACACCCTGAAAAATACCGCGATCTAATTGTCCGTGTAGCTGGTTATAGCGATTACTTTGTCGATCTCGGTATCGATTTACAAAATGAAATTATCAGAAGAACTGAACATAAATCGTATTAAAAGGAGAGGAAAATGTTTGATAAAAAAGTGTATATAAAAAGAAGAGAAACTCTAAAGAAGAAAGTAAAAAGCGGTTTAATTCTCCTGCTTGGTAATGACGAAAGTCCTATGAATTATATGGATAACACTTATCATTTTAGACAGGATAGCACTTTCCTCTATTATTTCGGAATCGATTTCCCCGGTCTCGCCGCTGTAATTGATATTGATGATAAAGCAGATGTGGTATTCGGGGATGATTTTACTATTGATGATATTGTATGGATGGGCCCTCAACCAAGTATTGCACAGCGTGCTGTAAAAAGCGGAATTAAATTAGCCGGAACAACTGCTGAGCTAAAAGAAGTTTTATTAAGAGCTGCATCGCAAGGAAGAAAAGTCCACTTTATTCCCCAATACCGATATGATAATATGATGAAGCTCGAATCGCTTCTTGATATAAGAGCAGGTGAAGTAAACAATTATGTTTCACCGCAATTAATTAAGGCAATCGTAGATCAGCGTACAATTAAATCTGCCGAAGAGATTAAGGAGATTGAAAAAGCAATTGACATCTCTTATGATATGCAGACTTCCGCTATGCAAATTACAATTCCCGGAATCAAAGAGCAGGAAGTAGCCGGCTACGTTCAAGGTATTGCCGCTGCTAAAGGAAGCGGACTTTCTTTTCCAATAATTTTTTCTAAGCATGGCGAAACTCTTCATAATCATGGACATGATAATATTCTCCGCAATGGCGATCTTGTTGTAAATGATTCAGGCACTGAAACCGATCTTCATTATGCAAGCGATATTACACGCACATTTCCGGTAAGTGGAAAATTCTCTGACCGTCAAAAAGATATTTATCAGATCGTACTCGATGCTAATATGGAAGCTATTAAGGCAGTTAAGCCCGGTATCTTCTTCAAGGATGTCCATCTAAAAGCGGCTACCGTTATTGCAACCGCAATGAAAGACTTAGGATTTTTCAAAGGAGATGTAAAAGAGATCGTTAAGGAGGGTGCTCATGCACTTTTTTTCCCTCATGGTCTCGGTCATCTTCTCGGTCTTGATGTTCATGATATGGAAAACTTTGGCGAAATCTATACCGGCTACCACGAAAAAATTAAACGTTCTACTCAGTTCGGACTTAAATCGCTCCGTTACGCTAAAGAGATGAAAGCGGGTACTGTACTTACTATCGAACCCGGCATCTATTTTATACCTGAGTTGATACATAAATGGGAAGCCGAGAAACGTTTCTCTCAATTTATCAATTATAAAAAAGCAAAAGAATATATCGGATTCGGCGGTATCAGAATTGAGGATGATGTATTAGTTACACGGACCGGTGCGAGAGTTCTCGGAAAACCAATTCCGAAAACAATCGAGGATGTAGAATATTTTTGTTCAAGAAATAAAGAGTAAACTTTATGAGCATCTTTAGGGAATCTTTGTTATGGGCTTCTCAGAATGAGTGGCTAAAGAAAAACGTACCGGATCAGAAGTTCGTCCGAACTGCTTTAAAAAAGTTTATGCCCGGTGAGGAGCTTGAAGATGCTATCCGCGAGGCACTCCTTTTTAAGCAGCTTTCTATCCCTACTGTATTTACTCGTCTCGGCGAAAATATTACTAATCTTTATGAAGGCAGTGCGGTTAAGGATCATTATCTAAAGTCGCTCGATGTAATAAAGAATAACGACCTCGATACTGAGCTCTCAATAAAACTCACTCAGCTTGGATTTGATATTTCGGAAGACGATACAAAGAAGAACTTTCGTGAAATTGTCCTTAAAGTGAATGAGCTTCTTCCTGCTTCCGATCTTTTTATCGATATGGAAGGAAGTGATTATACTGAGCGCACCATAAAATTCTATAAAGATATGAAAGTTGAATTTAATAATATCGGAATCTGTTTGCAGGCATATCTTCATCTTACCAATGGTGATATAGATGATCTTCTTCCGCTTAATCCTAAAATTCGTTTGGTTAAAGGTGCATATAGAGAACTTCCTCATATTGCTTTTGAAGATAAAGCGTTAGTAGATCAAAATTATTATAAGCTCGCTCAGAAACTTTTGAGTGCTGTAAAAGAAAAAGGGATTCGCGCGATATTTGCTACTCACGATGAAGAACTAATTTATAAAATTATTCTTGCAGGGAAACAAATCGGATTAGAACGCGAGCAGATAGAGTTTCAGATGCTTTATGGAATCAAACCAACTTTGCAAAAGAAACTCGCCGCAGAAGGATATACGATGAGAGTATTGATTTCGTATGGTGCGGCTTGGTATCCGTGGTATATGCGGCGATTAGCAGAGCGACCCGCTAATGTAATGTTTGTTCTTAAAAATATATTTGAGTAATTATGAAAAAAACAATAGGGATTTTCCCTCCTATTGCTACTCCATTTCTCAATGATGAAATAGCGATAGATAAATTAAAGGATAATCTCACTAAATGGGAATCCACTCCCCTTGCCGGATATGTTGTAATGGGTTCTAATGGTGAGAGCGTTCTTCTTTCACGAAATGAAAAACTGCTTCTTACTGAATCAGTTAAGCAAAACGTATCTCAAGAAAAGATAATAATAGCAGGCACAGGAAGTGATTCAATTCAAGAAACAATCTCGCTTAGTAATGATTGTGCAGAAAGAGGTGCTGATTATGCGCTTGTCCTTACTCCCTCTTTTTACAAATCAGAAATGAAGCACAAATCATTCGTAAATTATTTTACCCGTGTAGCAGATAAAACGAAAATTCCTATTTTAATTTATAATGTACCAAAATTCACAGGCGTTGATATAGAGCTTAATACAGTCGAGGAGCTTTCTCATCATCCTAATATTGGCGGCATTAAAAACAGCACCGAAAATATCAGACAGATTTCCGAATTTGTAAGTGAAACTCATGAAAATTTTTCTGTGATTGTAGGAACAGGTTCGGTGCTACTTCCTGCACTCGTATCAGGTGCATCGGGTGGTATTTTAGCACTTGCTAATATTGCCCCAAACGAATGTGTGACAATTCAGAAATTATATGAAGAGGGTAATCTAAAAGAGGCAACTGAAATTCAGAATAGAATGCTTCCCGTTAATAAAGCTATCACAGCACGATTCGGAGTAGCAGGATTAAAATATTCTATGGACTTAGTTGGTTATTATGGCGGTCTTCCGCGCGAACCTCTTCTTCCACTCGATGATAATGCAAAAGTTGAAATCAAGAAGATACTATTAGCAAGCGGTTTACTTAATAATTTAGAGAATAGAATAAAGACAACAATTGTATAAAATAACGGAGTATCACATTGGATCAATCATTTATACCAAAAAATAGAATATTACTGGGACCCGGTCCCTCAAACGTAAATCCCCGTGTATTAGAAGCACTCAAGAGACCCACTATCGGTCATCTCGATCCGCAATTTATTGAATTGATTGATGATATTAAAAGATTACTCCAATATACATTTCAAACAGATAGCGATGCTACGATTACTTTATCAGGTCCCGGATCGCTCGGTATGGAAGCATCGCTCGTTAATATTATAGAACCGAAGGACAAAGTACTTATTGGAGTCGGAGGATACTTTGCAGGAAGAATGAAACAGATAGTAGAAAAAATAGGCGGCATTCCGATTGTAGTCGAGCAAGAATGGGGCAGGGCAATTGACCCCCAGAAAATTGAAGATGCATTAAAAAACAATTCCGATATTAAAATCACAGCGGTTGTTCATGCTGAAACCTCCACCGGTGCTTTAACTGATATCAAAACTATTTCTGAAATTGCTCATAAATATGGTTCGTTACTAATCGCGGATGTTGTTACTTCGCTTGGCGCATGCGAAATCCTCACAAAGGAATGGAATCTTGATGTAGTTTATTCATGTTCTCAAAAGGGACTTTCGGCTATGCCGGGTTTATCCCCAATTTCATTCAGTGATGCGGCACTCGAAAAAATTAAAAACCGCACTACACCAATCAAAAGCTGGTTTAATGATCTTAATTTATTAATGGCATATTGGAGCGGCGAGAAAAGAGCTTATCATCATACCGCACCTGCTAATTCATTTTATGGACTTCATGAAGCATTGCTAATTCTTAAAGAAGAAGGTTTGGACAATAGCTGGAGGCGACATAAAGAAAATTCAGTGCTATTAGTAAAACGACTTGCTTCAATCGGACTTGAACCACTTACACCGGAACGAGAACGTATTCCAAATCTTCTTACAATTAAAGTGCCCGAAGGCATTCAAGAAGAAGTTTTAAGGAAAAAACTTCTTAATGAATATAGTATCGAAATCGGTGCGGGTCTTGGTACTTTAGCAGGGAAAGTATGGAGAATCGGACTAATGGGTTACAATTCAAACGAAAAGATGATTGAGCTATTAATTAGCTCACTAAAAGATGCTTTATCAAACAAAATTGTATAAATTATAATAACGGATTTTGTTGTATTATTTAATAAAAAAAGAGAGAAAGGATGTATGGCAAACGCAAACTTCAAGACACCCGTACCACAG